>NZ_JBEOZT010000042.1:0-64444 GCF_040298265.1 Nonomuraea sp. NPDC001636 | reverse complement strand
GAAGATCACCCGTTCTACTGGATCTCCGTTCTCATGTCCCAGGTTCGGCCGAACACCTTGACTCGACCGCCAGCCGTCTTAACTTCCCGGCATTGCGGTTAGCCCGCCAGTTCGCGCTTGAGCGTCTTGCCGATCGGCCCGCGCGGCAGCGACTTCGCGACCACGTACCGCGCCGGCCGCTCGGCCGGGTCCAGCCGGTCGGCGGCGAAGGCGCGCAGCTCGTCTTCGGGCACGGGCGAGCGCAGCACGACGGCCGCCGTGACGCCCTGCGGCCCCTGGACCGCGGCCGCCTCGACCACCTCGGGATGCCAGTGCAGGGCGTGCTCGACCCGCAGCGAGGAGATCCGGCGCCCGCCGGCGGTGATGACGTCGGCGGCCCGGTCGAAGAAGCGCAGCCGGCCCTCCCCGTCCAGCTCGCCCAGGTCGCCCATGTGGGTCCAGCCGTCGCGGAAGGTGCGCTCGTCGGCGGCGGCGTCGTTCAGGTAGCGGCGGCGGGGAGCGGCCGAGCGCAGGCAGATCTCGCCCGCGTCGGTGGCCTTCACCTCGGTGCCCGCGCTCGGCAGGCCCAGCAGGCCCTCGTCGGCCTCCGTGGGCGGCGTCTCCACCGGGCGGTGCACGAAGGCGGGGGCCGACTCCGTCGAGCCGTAGCCGATGACGATCCGCACGCCCGGCAGCGCCTGCATGAGCCGGGCCACCGTGGCCATCGGCACCGGCGCCGAGCCCAGCATGAGCGCCCGCAGGCCGGACAGGTCGTACCGCTCGTGCCACCCGTACGCCACCATCCGGGTCGCGGTGGACGGCGGGACGATCGCCATCGGCACCCGCAGCTTCTCCAGCATGCGGGCCACGTTCTCCGGCCCGAGGTCGGTCAGCACGTGCGTGGTCGCCGGGGCGGTCATCGCCGTCATCAGCGCGCTGTGCCCGGCGTTCGTGCCCAGCGGGACGGCGGCCAGCACCCCGTCCACGCCGGTGAACAGCTTCCCGCGGCCCTCGTGGCCGTAGGTGAGGTTCGCGACGGGGACCGCCACGGCCTTGGGGCGGCCGGTCGTGCCCGAGGTGTAGAGGATCTCGGCGACGTCGTCGTCCCGGGCGCCCGCCGCGTCGCCCAGGGGGCCGGGCAGCACCTGGCCCACCCCGCACTCGCCCATGCGGGCGCGAGCCTCAGCCTCCGGCAGCGCGGGCGGCAGCCCGAGCACGGTGCCGCCGGCCAGGTGCACGGCGACCGCGGCGACCGCGTGCCCGATCCAGTCGTCGTGCCGCAGCGCCGTCCGGACCGGGGCCAGCCGGGCGGCCAGCTCCTCCGACCGGGCGGTCCAGTCGGCCACCCGCAGCTCGCGCTCGCCGTCCACGACGAGTGCCACATGATCGCCCGGACGGGCGCTGACCAGTTCTGCCGGGTTCGTCGTCATGCGGCCGATGGTAGGAAGCCGGGCGCTCCCCGGATGCTCAGTGTTGAGCAGACCCGAGGGGCGCCTTCGTGTGGGCTGGAGTCGGCATGGGTCCGCGAAGAAGTGGGACGGCTGCCAAGAACAAGGGAGGCGATGACATGAACCAAACCGGTTCGAGTACGCGCGGCCAGCTGTTCGCCACCATCGGCGCACTCCTGGCCCTGGCGCTGGCGTCGATCGACGTCTCGGTGGTGGGGGCGGCGATGCCCCGGATCGCCGCCGACCTGCACGGCCTGTCGCTGTACGCGTGGGTGGGGGTCTCCTACGCCGTCGCGGCGGCCGTCGTCGTGCCGATCGCCGGGAAGCTCGGCGACATGTTCGGCCGCAAACCGGTGCTGCTCGTCGGCCTGGCGGGCTTCCTGGTGGCGTCGTGGCTGTGCGGCGCGGCCCAGACGATGCCCCAGCTCGTCGGCGCGCGAGGGCTGGCGGGGCTGTTCGGCGGCGTGCTGATGGCCAACGTCTTCACGCTGCTCGCCGACGTCTACACGCCCGAGCGCCGCACCCAGATGCAGGGCGTCTTCTTCGGCTTCTCCGGCCTCAGCATGGTGATCGGGCCGCCGCTCGGCGGGTTCATCACCGACAACTGGAGCTGGCGCTGGGTCTTCTACGTCAACGTGCCCATCGGGCTGCTCGCGATCGCCGCCGTGCTGATCGGCGTCCCGTTCGTGCGCAGCGGCGCGAGCTGGCGCGACATCGACTTCGCCGGCGTCGTCACGCTCGTGGCCGGGCTCGTCCCGATCCTGATCGGGCTCACGCTCACCGGCGACCGGCACGCCTGGACCTCGCCCGAGGTGCTGGCGCTGCTGATCGGCGGCGCCGTGCTGCTGGTGGCGTTCTACTTCGTCGAGACGCGGGTGGCCAAGAACCCGCTGGTGCCGTTCGCGCTGTTCCGCAGCAACCAGGTGTCCGTCATGGCCGTCATGGCCTTCTTCTCCGCGTTCGCCATGATGGGCACGGCCTTCTACGTGCCGCTGCTCTACCAGGGCGTGCTCGGCGTGAGCGCGACCCACTCCGGCACGCTGCTGATCCCGATGATGCTCGGCCTGATGCTCATGGCCCCGATCGCCGGCAAGGCGATGACGGCCATGCCGCGCTACCGGCTGCTCGGCGTGTTCGCCATGGCCGCCATCGTCGCCGGGCTGCTGATCCTGTCGGCCGTCGGGCCGGACAGCGGCCAGGGCCTGCCGATCGTCGCCATGGTGCTCATCGGCGTCGGCATCGGCATCGCGTTCCCGATGGCGACGGCCGTCACGCAGAGCGCGATCCCGATGGAGCAGGTGGGCGTCGGCACCAGCCAGATCCAGTTCTGGCGGATGATCGCCGGGCCGGTCTCGCTGGCGATCCTCGGCTCGATCATGTCGTCCCGGCTCGGCGTCGCCGGTCAGGGCGGCGAGGGCGTCGCGCCGGCGGTGCTCGCCGACGCGCTGGGCGACCTGTTCCTGGCCTGCGCGATCGCGGTCGGCATCGGCCTGGTGGCCAGCCTCTTCCTGAAGGAGGTCCCGCTGCGCGACATGTCGATGGGCAGGTCGAAGGCGGGCAAGGCCGACCAGAAGGCCGCGCCCAACCAGGGGCGTGCCGCCAGGGCGTGACCCCGGAGCACCGGGTGGCGGGGCCGTGCGCGGCCCCGCCATCGCCGTGTCCGCCCGCCGTGTCCGCCCGCAGTGTCCGCCCGCACGGCCTGCTCACAGTTGAGCAGACGGACGCGAGCGCGCGGGCGAGGCTGCCGGCATGGACTCCTACCCCATCCCCAGGACGTGCCCGCTGGATCCGCCGTCCGAATACCGGGACCTGCAGGCGGGGCGGCCCATCACGCGCGTCCGGCTGGACTTCGACGGGAGCGAGGTCTGGCTGGTGACGCGGTACGAGGACGCCCGCGCTGTGCTCGGCGACGCCCGGTTCAGCTCCGACTTCGCCACCCCCGGCTTCCCGGCCCGGCTCACCTCGCAGCCGCCGGGGCCGGGCACCTTCATCAGGATGGACCCGCCCGACCACTCGCGGCTGCGCCGCCTGCTGCTGCCGGAGTTCAACCGCAGGCGGGTCGAGGCGCTGCGCCCGGCCATCCGGCGCATCACCGAGGGGCTGGTCGACGAGATGGCCACCCAGGGCCCGCCGGCCGACCTGGTCCAGACGCTGGCCCTGCCGCTGCCCTCCCAGGTCATCACCGAACTGCTCGGGGTGCCGTACGAGGACCGCGACTACTTCCACGAGACCACCAAGGTCATCGGCGACCGCAACGTGGAGCCCGAGCAGCGCATGAAGGTCCGCGAGGACCTGCGCCACTACCTGGAGCGGCTGGTCGCCGAGCGCGAGCAGCGGCCCGCCGACGACCTGCTCAGCCGGCTCGGCGCCCACCGGGAGGCGGCCAAGGTCAGCCGGGAGGAGGTCGTCGGCATCGCCACGCTGCTGATGGTGGCCGGCTACGAGACCATCGCCAACCAGATCGGCGTGGGCACCGTGGCGCTGCTGGAGAACCCCGACCGCCTGGCCGAGCTGCGCGAACGTCCCGAGGCGCTGCCCGCGGCCATCGAGGAGATCATCCGCCACCAGACCGTCATCGACTACGGCGCCCGCCGCGCGGCCACCGCCGACGTCGAGGTCGGCGGCAGGCTGATCAGGAAGGGCGAGGGCGTGGTCGTCGTGCTGGCCGCGGCCAACCGCGACGAGGAGGTGTGGGCCGACCCCGACCGGCTGGACTTCGGCCGCTTCGGCGACCTCGCCGAGCGGCAGGAGCACCTGTCCTTCGGCTTCGGCATCCACCAGTGCATGGGCCAGCTCCTGGCCCGCGCCCAGCTGGAGATCGCCTGGTCCACGCTGTTCGCCCGGCTCCCGGGGCTGCGCCTCGCGGTGCCGCTGGAGGAGGTGCCCTTCCGCTCCGACATGTTCGTGTACGGCGTGCACGCCCTCCCGGTGACCTGGGGATGAACCGCGACCCGCGGGACCGGGTCCGCGCGCTCTTCGACCCCGGGACCGTCCGGCCCCTGCCCGGTGACGACGACGGCGACGACGGCTGCGGCGTGCTCGCCGCCCGCGGCTGCATCGGCGGCGGACCGGCCGTCGCCTACGCCACCGACCCCGGCAGGATGGGCGGCGCGATGGGCGCCGAGGGCTGCGCCCGCATCGTCCGGGCCATCGACCTCGGCGTCCGGGAGCGGGCGCCCGTCGTCGGCCTCTGGCACTCCGGCGGCGCCCGGCTGGGCGAGGGCGTCACCGCGCTCGACGGCGTCGGCCAGGTGTTCGCCGCGATGGTCCGGGCCTCCGGCGCCGTCCCGCAGATCTCCGTCGTGCTCGGCCCGGCCGCCGGCGGCGCGGCCTACGGCCCGGCGCTCACCGACGTGGTGATCATGAGCGAGAGCGGGCGCGTCTTCGTCACCGGCCCGGACGTCGTCCGCAAGGTCACCGGCGAGGACGTCGACATGGAACGGCTCGGCGGCCCCGACCCGCACAGCAGGCGCAGCGGCCTGGCCCACCTCACCGCCCCGGACGAGGCGGACGCCCTCGCCGCCGCCCGCCGGATCACCACCCTGCTCGGCGGCCAGGGCGAGCTGCGCCCCTGGGAGGCCCGCGACGACCCCGAGCTCGGCGGCCTGCTGCCCGAACGCGCCAGGCGCGCCTACGACGTGCACCCGATCGTCGCCCGGCTGCTCGACGGCCCCGGCGAGGAGCTGCACCCGAGGTGGGCGCCCAACCTCGTCACCACGCTCGGCCGGCTGACCGGCAGGACCGTCGGCGTCATCGCCAACAACCCGCTGCGCAAGGGGGGCTGCCTCGACGCGGCGGCGGCCGAGAAGGCCGCCCGGTTCGTCCGCATGTGCGACTCGCTCGGCGTGCCGCTCGTCGTGCTCGTGGACGTGCCCGGCTACCTGCCCGGCGTCCGGCAGGAGTGGGACGGCGTGGTCCGGCGCGGCGCCAAGCTGCTGCACGCCTTCGCCGAGGCCGTCGTGCCCCGGGTGACGCTCGTGCTGCGCAAGTCCTACGGCGGCGCGTACGTCGCCATGAACTCCCGCGCCCTGGGCGCCTCCGCGGTCTACGCCTGGCCCACCGCCGAGGTGGCCGTCATGGGCGCCGAGGCCGCCGTGGACATCCTGCACCGCAGGAAGCTGCGCGACGGCCCGCGGGACGGGCGCGAGGAGCTGCGCCGCCGGCTCGTCGCCGAGCACGAACGCGAGGCCGGCGGCGTCGGCAAGGCCGTGGAGATCGGCGTCGTGGACGAGGTGATCGAGCCCGCCGGCACCCGGCGGCGGCTGGCCGAGGCCCTGCTCAAGGCCGTGCCGCTGCGCGGCGACCACACCAACATCCCGCTGTGAAGCCCCTGCTCACTATTGAGCAGGCAGCACGGCGGGCCCTCATTAGCGTGACGAACAAGCCGACAGACGGAGTGGAACGATGACCAACCCGAATCCCGTCATCCCGCCGGCCGAGCAGCAGACCTCGGTGCCCGCGGCGGATCTGATCAACTCGGCCACGGCCGGCGTGATCGTCGAGCGGACCGCCCAGGTCAGGAACGGCTCCCACGCCAAGGGGCGCAAGTTCGCCCGCATGATGGCCGAGATGGTGACCGCCAAGCAGGTGGGCGTCGCCAGCGTCTTCGTGTACGAGGAGACGTTCGGGACCAAGGACCGGCTGCACTGGCTGATCCACCTCAGCTCGCTGCACGCCTACGAGCAGATGGTGCACATGGGCACCTCCGACGACGAGTACCGCGACAACACCGCCGACAGCGGCTGGGACGAGATCTTCGTCGACGGCAGCATGACCGAGACCGTGCTGCTGCCCCAGTTCTGGGGCATGTACGGGACCGCGGTCGACGGCGAGCGCGAGAAGCAGTCCACGGTCTACCTGCAGCAGGGCGAGATCACCGGGCTGCCCGGCGCCCGCGAGCAGGTGCCGCAGCCCTACGAGCAGCTCGTCCACTCGGGCAACTGCGGCCTGCTGCTGCACCGGACCGCCCAGCTCGACTACGACTTCCGGTCCGAGGGGCGCACGTTCGCCCGCGAGGCCGCCGAGTCCATCAACGAGAACCTGCCCGGCGAGGCGACCGTCTTCGTCTACGAGGAGGCCTTCGGCGCGGCCGACCGCATCCACTGGCTGATCCACATGAAGTCGCTGAGCACCTACTACAAGGTCCTGGCGCTGCACGTGAAGGACGAGAAGGTGCGGGACCTGTACTTCCAGCAGCGCATCGCGCCCGAGCGCGGCGGCGGCACCTGGGCCAGGATGTTCGTGCCTGGCAGCATGCACGACACCGGCCTCACCCCGCACCACTGGGGGATGTACGCGACATGACCGGCCGCTGCCTGCACGAGATCTTCGCCGAGCGCGCCGCGAAGGCCCCCGACCGGATCGCCGTGACCTGCGGCGCCGAGGAGATCACCTACGGAGACCTGGACGCCCGCGCCGACCGGCTGGCCTGCCTGCTCCAGGCCGCCGGGACCGGCCCCGGCGTGCTCGTGGGGCTGTGCGCGGACCGCGGCATCGACCTGGTGGCCGGGCTGCTCGCGATACTCAAGGCGGGCGGCGCGTACGTGCCGATCGACCCCGGCTACCCGGCGGGGCGGATCGCGTACCTGCTGGAGGACAGCGGGGTCCGGACGGTCGTCACGACGTCCGGGGTGGCCGGCCGGCTCGGCGGCGTCCTGCCCGGCGAGGTCGTGCTCGCCGACGCCGAGCCGCCCGAGGGACGCCCCGCGGCCACGGCCCGCGACGAGGACCTGGCCTACGTCATCTACACCTCGGGCTCGACCGGCGCGCCCAAGGGGGTGCTGGTCGAGCACCGCAACGTCGTGCGCCTGCTGGAGCGGACCGAGCAGTGGTTCGGCTTCGGCGACGACGACGTCTGGACGCTCTTCCACTCCGTCAGCTTCGACTTCTCGGTGTGGGAGCTCTGGGGCGCGCTGCTGTACGGCGGCCGGCTGGTGATCGTCCCGGCGGACGTGGCCAGGTCGCCCGAGTCGCTGCGCCGGCTGCTGGTGGCGGAGGGCGTCACCGTGCTGAACCAGACGCCCTCGGCGTTCCGGCACCTGGTGGCGGCCGACGCCCGGCAGGAGGAGCCGTCGCCGTACCGGCTGCGCCGGATCGTCCTCGGCGGCGAGCGGCTGGACGTCGAGCTGCTGGCCCCCTGGATCGACCGCTACGGCGACGAGCACCCGCAGCTCGTCAACATGTACGGCATCACCGAGACCACCGTCCACGTGACCTACCGCCGCGTCCGCGCGGCCGACCTCGGCCACCCCGAGCTGAGCCCGATCGGCGTGCCCATCCCGGACCTGCGCCTCGACGTGCTCGACGAGCACGGACGCCCGGCGACCACGGGGAACCTGCACGTCTCGGGCCCCGGGCTCGCCCGCGGCTACCTCGACCGGCCCGAGCTGACCGCCGAACGGTTCAGGGTCACGCCGGACGGCCGCCGCTACGACTCCGGCGACGTCGTCACCCGCCTGCCCGGCGGCGAGTACGCCTACCTCGGGCGGTCCGACGACCAGATCAAGGTCCGCGGGTTCCGCCTGGAGCCCAGGGAGATCGAGCTGTGCCTGCTCGGCCATCCGGGGGTCGCCCACGCGGTGGTGGCCCACCGCGACTACGGCGAGGGCGACGTCCGGCTGCTGGCCTTCGTCGTGCCGGACGGCGATCCGCGGCCGGACCTGATCGACCAGCTCACCGAGCGCGCCGCGAGCCGGCTGCCGGCGCACGCCCGCCCGTCCACCTACCACATCGTGTCGGAGATCCCCATGACGCCGCAGGGAAAGGCGGACCGCGCCGCTCTGGCCAGGTCCGCGCAGGCATCGTCGGCCGCCAAGGTCGTGCAGCGCATCGCCGAGGACGTGCTCGAACGCGACGAGGTGCCACCCCGGGTGGACCTGTTCGACCTGGGCGCGACCTCGCTGGCGATGACCCGCATCATCGCCCAGGTGAACGAGCGTTTCGGGCTGGAGCTGACGGGACGCGAGCTGGAGGAGGAGGCGTCGGTCGCCGCCCTGGCCTCCTGCGTCGAGGAACGACTGACCGTGAGGGGATAGACCATGCACGAGACCACCGTCCGGGGCGAGTACTCGATGACCCCCGAGGAGCTGAAGAGCTTCCACACCCAGGGCTACTTCGGCCCGTTCAAGGTCTACGAGATCGACGAGATGCGCCGGAACTGGCGGCGCGAGCGCATGCGTCTCATGGACCGCAGCAACGCCGTCTACCGCGACGACGCCGCCGCCTCCGGCAACACCAACATCTCCAACTACGACCGGCACCTGGACTCGGCCTTCCTGGCCGACCACATCAGCCGGCCGCAGATCGTGGACCGCGTGGTCAGCGTGCTCGGCCCGGACGTGCTCTGCTGGCGCACCGAGTTCTTCCCCAAGTACCCCGGGGACGAGGGCACCGACTGGCACCAGGCCGACACCTTCGCCAACGCCTCCGGCAAGCCGCAGATCGTCTGGCCGCAGGCGGAGGAGTTCGGCGGCACCATCACCGTCTGGACCGCCTTCACCGAGGCGAACGAGGACACCGGGTGCCTGCAGTTCATCCCCGGCACCCACGAGACGATGTTCTACGACGAGACCAAGCGCATGCACTACGACCCCAACAAGATCAACCAGGAGGACAAGGACGGCGTCCGGCGCGGCTTCTTCGGCTACGACTACCGCGACCTGCAGATCGACCCCGACTGGAAGCCCGACGAGTCCCAGGCCGTCTCCATGGTGATGCGGCCGGGTGAGGCCATCCTGTTCTGGTCGACGCTCATGCACGCCTCGCTGCCGCACCGGGGCCTGACCGACGAGATGCGCCTGGGGTTCGCCGCCCGGTATGTCCCGACCAAGGTGGACGTCTACCCGGACACCGACGAGATCGAGGAGTACGGCGGCCGGGTCAGCCTGGACCGGTACGGCGCCGTCCTGGTCGCCGGGCAGAACACCAACCCGCACAACCGGATCGCCACGGCCACCACCACCGGGCACCCCTTCACCACCCGATGAGCCCCGCCGTGACCTCCCGAAGCCCACGGCGCGCGGCGACCCGGTCGCCCGCCCGCCACCCGACCCCTGCCCGCCACCCGACCCCTGCCCGCCCCCGGCGCGCGGCGACCCGCGTGCCTTCCGACGATCCACGGAATGCGGTGATCATCTCGTGGCCGCCGAACTGAGACGTCTGACCCGGGCCGTGCAGGACGCGCGGCCGCTGGTGGACGTCCTGCGGCATCCGGTGCGCCTGGCCGGCCCGCCCGGCCTCGCCTCCCTCCTGGGCCGTGTGACCCGACGGCTGGGCGCACCGGACTTCGCCCTGGCCGACCACGACTCGCTCGACACCTTCGAACGCCTGGTCAGCGACCATCTCGCGCTCCGCGACGGCATGGGCGAGGACCTGCCGCCGGCCGTCGTCGACGAGGTCGTGGACGGCGCGGCGCGGGACGGCTTCGAAGGGTTGTGCACGCGCGAGGAGGTCGTGCCGGCGGACGGCGGCCCGCCGCTGCCCGCCTACGCGGCCGGCGACCCGCAGGCCCCGGCCGTCGTGATCGTGGCTGCCTGCGGCATGCCGGCCCGCCTGTGCGAGCAGTGGATGCGGTTCCTGTCCCGCACCCATCGCGTCCTCACCTGGGAGACCCGCGCGTTGTTCGGGCCGGACCCCTCGGCGGGGCCGCCGGACGCGGGGGTGCCGGCGCAGGCCGGCGACCTCTTCGCGGTCATGGACCATTTCGGCGTCCGGCAGGCGCACCTGATGTGCCTGTGCGGCGGAGCCGTCATCGGCCTGGCCGCCGCGCACCTCGATCCCGGCCGCGTCGGTTCGCTCAGCCTGTGGCACGGCGACTTCGCCGCCGTGAAGGGCGCCGACCGGACCCACCACCAGCAGAACCTGGTGGGGCTCATGGAGATGGCCGCGGCCGGTCCCGACCGGGCCGCCGCCATCCATCCCGTGCTCTGCCAGACGATGCTCTCCTCGGTGCCGCCCGACCTGGCGCACCTGGTGGTCTACCCGTACGCGACGCCCGAGCTGCTGCACCGCTACTGCCGCCTGAACGGCGAGATCATGACGACGAACGTGAGTCCCTGGCTGGCCGGGATCGACCGGCCCGTCCTGGTGGTCTCCAGTCACGACGACGAGACCGCCCACCCGGCGGGGTCGAAGGCGGTGGCGGCGGCGCTGCCGGACGCCGTCCTGCATCTGCGGGCGCACGGCGACCACATATCGCTGTTCAAAGGTGACCCGGAGTTGATGGATATGGCCCGGGACTTTATCGACGCCGCAGCGGCCCGATAACAGCCGAAATCCGCTTCCAGTCAATTCTCCGGACATATCAGAGAATTATGGGGCGACTTGTTAATCAGTCGATTGATGGGTAGGGGCAACAATGCCATGAAATGAACTCCGAGGGGCGGGGTAAATGAAGTCATCGGACGCTGCGCAACTGAGAGCCGGGCTCCGCTCCTTCATCTCCCGGGAAACGTCGGGCGCCTGCTCGATCCGGGTGCCGAAGCGCGCCAACATCTACAACTGCGGCCAGCGCGACAGCAACATCTACGTGATCGAGAGCGGCCAGGTCAAGACCCAGATGTACGCGCGCTG
Source organism: Nonomuraea sp. NPDC001636 (assembly GCF_040298265.1). Taxonomy (NCBI): domain Bacteria; kingdom Bacillati; phylum Actinomycetota; class Actinomycetes; order Streptosporangiales; family Streptosporangiaceae; genus Nonomuraea; species Nonomuraea sp. NPDC001636. The sequence continues at coordinate 53,447 of NZ_JBEOZT010000042.1, read as the reverse complement.
CGGCAAGGAATGCCTGCTCTCGATCTTCACCGCCGGTGACATCTTCGGTGAGTCCTCCCTGCTCGGGGCCGAGCGCAGCGAGACGGCCACCGCCATGCGGACCACCTGGGTCCGCCGCATCCCGGCCGCCCGCTTCCGCGCCGCCATGGCCGAGAACGAACTCATGGACGGATTCATCGACTATCTCGCGCTACGCCTGCGGGAACAGCAGGAAGTGATCGCGACAATGGTCACGATGGACAGCGAGCAGCGCCTGGCCTCCGTTCTCCTGCGCTTATCCAGAAAGATCGGTAAGCGCCGTGCCCCGAATGTGCGGGCCATCGAGGAACGCATCACCCAGGAAGAACTCTCCGGCATGGTCGGCACCACCCGCTCGCGCGTCGGATTCTTCCTCAAACGATTCAAGGACGCCGGCCTGGTCCTGCCCACCTCCGACCCGTTCCTGGTCGTGGACGAAGAGCGCCTGGCCGAGTACGTCGACGAGGTCAACTGACGGTCGGCGAGGTCGGCTGACGGCCGGCGAGCCGCCCCCGGCCCGGTCCGCGCGCGGCGGGCCGGGCCGGGCGGCGTTCAGCAGGAGATCAGCTCGAACGGCACCGCCGGACGGCCGCCGAACCGCTGCCCCGCGGCGTTCACGAACCCCTCCAGCGGCACCCGGGCCCCGCCCGGCGGCACCCCCAGCGCCGACAGGTACGCCGCGTGCGCCTCGACCGAGGCCAGCGCCGCGTCCAGGTGCCCGGTCACGTCCACCGCGTGCGTCGGCCGGACGGAACCGGCGATCGCCACGTACTTGACGCCGCCCCACGGCTCGGCCCCCGCGTCGGGCAGGATCCAGCGGTTGCCCGCGTCGAGGACCGCGTCCAGCACGGCCCGGCCGGTGACGCGGTGGTCGGGGCTGTTCCACTTGCCGGTGAAGGTGAAGTCGTGGTGGTTGAAGGTGATCACCAGCTCGGGCCGGTGCCGGCGCAGCGCCGCCACCAGGTCGTGCCGGAGCCGGGGGGAGTGCTCGATCCCGCCGTCGGGATGGTCGAGGAACTCCACCGACGAGACGCCGACGATGGCGGCGCTCGCCCGCTGCTCCTCCTCCCGCACCTTGCGCGCCTGGTCCGGCGGCATCGAGTCGATGCCCGCCTCGCCGCGGGTGAGCAGGAGGTAGCCGACCTGCTTGCCGGCCCCGGTCCAGGCGGCCACGGCGCCGGCGCTGCCGAACTCCATGTCGTCGGGGTGGGCCACGACGGCCAGTGCTCTCGTCCAGTCATCGGGCATGGGCTGTAAGTCGTCCGTCATGTCGTTTCCCCTGACATGACGGAAGATCGCTAAACCTGATCGTCCGGCCCGTAGCGGCGGGCGATGTCCTGAGAGGAGGGCCAGTGGCTGTAGGCCGGTGAGCGCGGCCAGCCGTCGGGGGAGTCCTGCCACTCCTCCTGCCGCCCGTACGGCAGCAGGTCGATCAGCGCGAAGGTGTGCGTGAGCTGCTCGGTGCCGCGGCCGTCGGTGTGCCAGGTGCGGTACACCGCCTCGCCATCGCGCAGGAACACGTTCACGGCGAAGCCCGCGCCGGGCGGCGCGCCGACGTCGGCCCCGAACGGGCTGCCGGCCGTCGAGTACCAGGGCATCCGGTTGCCGACCCGCCGCCGGTAGGCCAGGGCCTCCTCGATCGGGCCCTGGGTGACGACGACGAACCGCGCGTCGTAGTCGTCCAGGAACTCCAGGCGGGTGAACTGCGCGGTGAATCCCGTGCACCCCGGGCACTGCCACTTCTTGCCGGGGAACCACATGTGGTTGTAGACGATCAGCTGCCGCCTGCCTTCGAAGACGTCCGCCAGCCGGACCGGCCCGTCCTCGCCCTCCAGGACGTAGTCGGGCATCCGCACCATCGGCAGGCGACGGCGCTGGGCGGCGATGGCGTCGAGCTCACGGGTGGCGGCCTTCTCCCTGGCCCGCAGCTCGTCGAGCCGGAGCCGCCAGGTCTCGGCGTCGACGACGGGCGGTAGTGCGTTCGCGCTCATGGTCCCTCACTGATCGGTCGCGGCCTGCGATGCACAGGGACAGACCCGCCGCGGTCGCGAAACTCATCGGCGGGCCCCGCATCCGGCCGAACCCGTCCGCACGGATTCCTGAGCACGTCCGGGCGGTAGCCTTCTACCTCGGGTAGAACCCGGGAGGGGGCGCGGATGCAACTCGGCAATCTCGAACGGTCGGTCATGGAAGCCCTGTGGCGGCATCCTCAGGGCATGTTCGCCCACGACCTCGCGGCCGGCCTGCCCTCCCGGCCCGCCGTCACGACGGTGCTGACCGTGCTGATGCGCCTGGCGAACAAGGGCATGGTCGCCCGCGAGCGCGTCGGCCGGGCCCACCTCTACAAGGCCACCGCGGGCAAGGACGCCTTCGTCGCCGAGGCCATGCGCGCGGCGCTGGCGGAGGCCGGCGACATGGCGGCGGCCGTGCAGCGGTTCGTCGGCACGGTGACCCCCGAGGTGGCCGCGGCGCTGCGCGAGGCGCTGGAGGAGCAGGACGGACCGGCGCGGTGATCGCCTGGTTCCTCTCACGCCCACCGTCGACGGCTGGCCCCGCGCCCTACCGGCCGGGCTCGTCGCCGCCGGGCCGCACGTGCCCGGTGTGCCCGCCGCCCGCCTCGGCCGCGTAGCGCAGCAGGTGGCGGGCGGACGCCTCCAGATCGGCGGCGGCGGTCACGCACGCCGCCAGATGGGCGGTCACCGCCGAGCGCAACCAGGCGGGCGTCCCGTCGCCCGCCTTCAGCCCCGCCTCGACGGCGCGCAGCCGCTCGGCGCAGGCGGCGAGGGCGCGGGCGTCCGCGCGCAGGACTTCGGCGTGCGCGACGATCGCGGCGATCCAGGCGGACATGGCTCCTCCGTCAGCCCGTCGGCACCGGGACGGCGGCGTCCCGGAGCGTCCGGCGGGTGGTGGCCGACAGGCACAGCAGCGGGCGGGCACCGTCGAGGCCCAGCTCGCGCAGCCGGCCGGCCAGCGGGTGGGCCGAGCGCGGCTCGACGGCCAGCCGCAACGACGGCGCCGCGTGCAGCCGGGCCCGCCCGCGGGCGCGTACGTGGGACCGCAGCACCGCGCCGGCCTCCCGGGCGTAGCCGACCAGGCCGGGATCGTTCAGCGGCAGGCCGGGCCCGAGCCGCCCGCGCAGGGTGAGGACCCGGTCGGCGGCGAGCTGCGCGGACCGCGCGCCGAGCCGCAGCTCCAGAGCCGTCAGGTACGTCTCGCCGCCCCACAGCCGCGCGCCCAGGGCCTGGACGGCCGCGCTGTCGACCGCGGAGCCGACGAGGAAGGCTCCGCAGCGGCGCACGTCTGCGGCCCGCAGCAGGTCGGGAGGACGGAGGCGCCACCCCGGCGGGCCGGACCCCGGCGACCGGAACGGCCCCGGCACGACGACGCCGACCTGCAACTCGGCGTAGTCGCCCACGCCGGTGCGCCGGTTCCGGGCGGCGTGCACGACGACCAGCGCCCGCCCCGCCACCCGTACGACGGGACCGAGCCCCGTGCCCTCCAGCAGCCCCGCCACCGCCGCCGGGCTGACGGCGAAGCAGGCCGTGAGCGCCTCGCCGTCGAGGCACCTGATCGGCAGCTCGACGCCCCCCGCGGGCCCGTCGACCGGCACGGCACGGAAGGGCGACCGCTCCGGCGCGGGCGGACGGTCGAACAGCAGGTACGCCTGGGAGCGCACGACCCGCCCCCGGTACGGGGCGAGCCGCCGCTCGATGACGTCGCGGGCCTCGGGCAGGTCGTCGGTGAGGTTGGCGAGGTAGCGCTCGATGCTGTGGCACTGCGGGAACATGTGGGTGGAATCGCTGTAGTCCACCACGTACCAGTCGGGGTGCAGGTCGAAGCAGGTGCCGGCGCCCTGCCCGTCGAGGGTGGGGATGATGTCGTGCTGGTTGGTGACGCTGGCCACCCAGGTGCGCGGGTCGGCGGGGCGCTTGAAGTCGACGGGCGAGCCGACGGCGACGGCGTGCGTGACCGTGTGCCGGGCGCAGAAGGCGGGGTCCTGGGCCAGGTTCATGATCGCCGCCCCGCCCGCGCTGTGCCCGACGAGCGCCAGTTCGGCGCCCGGCGGCGGCCCGTAGTCGGCGACGGCGAGGGCCAGGGCGCGGCTGTAGGGGCTGGCCGCCAGGACGGCGCTGCTGAACGCGCCGAGCAGATCCTGGGGCGACTCGCCGTCGGGACGCCCGAGGCGCATACCCGGCGCGTGCAGGACGTGCCGGATCACGCCGTCCGGCCCCTCGACGCTCTGGAGGAGGGCCCGCCCGGTGGTGCCGATCGTGCTGATGTTGGACAGGAAGCCGAGCAGCGACCCGCGCGCGCACAGCCGGGCCGACTCGGCCGCGCTCAGCTCGACCCGGCGCGCGGCGCCGTCCCCGACGTCGAGGACGGCGATCGCCCTGTTGCTCAGCCCGAGGAGCGGATCGGCGGTGGCGAAGCCTCTTCCGGTCGCGATGAGCCAGGCGGCGGCGTCGTTGAGCGGGTTCTCGTCCAGCAGCGCGCGCAGCGCCAGGACCTCGCCGAAGACCGGGGCGAGCTGGCTCAGCGCGCGCACCGCGCCACGGTCCTTGAGCAGGGCGCGCAGGGCCCGGACGGCCTCCACGTCGCGGTCGGCGGCGGCCGCCTCGATGAGCCGGGCGAGCATGGGGTCCTCGGTCAGCTCGGGATGGGCGACCGCCACCGCCGCCACGCGCAACCGCAACGACGTGGCCAGCACCCGTACGGCCAGGCTCTCGGCCCCCAGCATCGCGCCGGCCTTGGCGGCCGCGGTCGCCAGCCGGCCCCCGGCGAACGAGTAACCGAGGCCGCGGCCGTTCGTCGTGGCCCGCAGCAGCGCGCGGTAGGCGGGCCGGGCCGCCGAGGGGGCACGCGGCACGGCGCGCAGCAGCGCGTCGTCGGTCAGCGCGGCCGTGGCGTGCGACGCCGCGCCGTGGATGGTGACCGCGACGTCCACCAGCTCCCGGGCCAGGGCGCGCAGGGGCCCGGCGGCCGGATCGTCGTCGCCGGTCACGGCCGGGCCCGCCGGGACATGCTGACGAAACGGGGGGCCGGGTCCTCGGGCGTGTTGCGGCGCAGCACGTCCGAGAGCGTGCGCGTGGCCGCGATGACCCGCAGGCCCTGGGGGGAGAACGTGGCGGCGTTGAAGATCCGCGGCGCCAGCAGCGGGTTGGTGAGCGCCTGGGAGAAGGCGTCGATGGCGATGATCTTGGTCAGCAGCGGCGGCAGGATCGCGTCGGGGGAGCCGGGCTCCTCGGCGAACAGCCCGACGTACAGGTCGACGTCGTCGACGTCGCGGTAGAGGTCGCGCAGCGCGCCGCTGACCCGCCGGTCGCCGGTGATCTGCTCGAAGGCGCGCACCCGGGGGAAGCGGCAGTGCTCGCGGTAGCCGTTGTACGGGGCCAGGCCGAGCACCCGGGAGTCGGCGAGGCTGGCCACGTCGATCTCGCGCAGCACCGGGTCGGTGTTGAACAGGCCGATGCGCCCGGCGCGCTGGCGGGAGGCGTCCTCGAACAGCCGCCCGAGGCCGGGCCCGGGGAGCAGCGAGCCGGCGAAGAACGTCTCGGCCATCGGCAGCTCCCGCCCGGCCACCGACAGGCGGGACGGCACCAGGCTGTGCCAGCGGTAGACGAGGTTGAACTCCACGGAGGCCCAGTTCTGCCGGTGCCAGGCCGCGCGGTCGAGCCGCGTGGACAGCCACGGGTCGAGGGCGAACCGGAAGTGGTAGGGGGTGATGTGGTTGATGTACTCCTCGACCACCAGTTTGATCAGCAGCACGATGAGGACGTTGCGGGCGGTCTGGAACAGCCGTTCGTCGTCCCAGCGCGGATTCTCCCGGGCCAGCAGCCGCGCCACCCTGTTGTGCTCGCGCAGGAACAGCACCGTGAGCATGGTGAAGCCGATCTGGCCGTTGCCCCGGTCGCTGCCGGTGGCGAACAGCGTGTCGCGCCGGGCGTCGGAGAGCTGGTCGAAGCGGATGACGCGCAGCGGGGCGAACTCCGGCTTGATCTTGCCGTTCGCGCACAGGTAGGGCGGGAACTCGCCGCCGCCGAGCGACTGGCTCTTGAGCAGCCCGCCGTCGAAGGCGCGCAGCGCGGCCGTCGCCGCCTCGTCGAGGCCGTACACCTGGTTGAGGTCGATGTGGTGGTTGGAGCTGTTCTTGCGCGGGTCGCGCGGGACGTTGACGTCGCCGCGCAGGAAGCCGTCGGTGAACCACTGGGCGAAGTACGCGAAGAGCACCGTGGACCGCGGGCACGGGATCATGGACTCGCCGCGGGCGAACAGGTCGGCCGCCCGCTCCGGCGTGGGCAGCCGATCGTCGGGGACGGCGACCGGAGGCAGGTGCCTGCCGCTGTAGGTGCGGTCGGTCAGGGAGGCCCACGAGGTGTAGTCGGCCATGGTGCTCAGCGGCTCGGGGCGCGGCGGCATCTCGCGGATCGCGTGGTCGATCAGCGAGGCGTTGATTCGGCGCCGCACCGGGCGGCTGCTCTGTAGCAGGTCCCAGAGGGGCCGGCCGTGGGTCAGGGCCAGGAACCTGAGCCGGTTGGACAGGCCGTCCGTGGCGATGCTGCGTGCTCGGCTCGCCATCGTCAGCCTTCCCGCGCGCCGGTGCCGAGCCCGAGCGCGAAGGCGTCGGGGAAGATCCCGAGTGACCGCTCCACCCGGCCCTCCGGCGGCGGCAGCAGCCGCACGCCCGGACGCAGCAGCAGCCGGCGCACGGTCTCGGCGATCACCACTTCGGCCACGTGCACGCCGAGGCAGGCGTGATGGCCCGAGCCGAAGAACAGCCGATGGTGACGGGGACGGTCGAGGCGGAACTCGCCGGGCTCCGGCACCACGGCCGCGTCGAACATGGCCGAGGCCGGCGCCGCGAGCACGAACGTGCCCGCCGGGATCACCGTGCTGCGCGGCGTGCCGGCGGCCAGCACGTGGTCGCGCTCGCACAGCCGGGGAAGCAGCTTGAAGAACGGGCTGAACCGCAGCGCCTCCCAGACGTACGGGTCGAACCGCTCGGGATCGCCGGCGACGGCCGCCGCCTCGGCCAGCACCCGCGGGCGCAGCAGGAGCTGCTCGACCGCCTCGGCCATGGCCCCCGGCGCGCTCTCCACGAAGCCCAGCGGCAGCCCGGCCATGTTGATCACGATGCGGTCGTCGGAGACGGCGGGCAGGGACGCCCGGACCAGGCGGGCGAAGACGTCGTCGGGCAGGTCGCGGCCGGCCCGCAGCGTGGCCCGGTGCTCGGCGAGCAGGTCACGCAGGTACCCGACCAGCTCGGCGCCCGCCTGGACGGACGCCGCCCGGAGCTGCGGGTCGCCGAGGAAGTTGGCGAAGCCGTCGGCGACGATGGCCCGCGTCCAGTGACCCAGGGTCCGCGGGCCGGGGCCGGGAACGCCGAAATACCGCGCGCACACGCCGAGGGCGACCGGGCGGAACAGCCCTTCGACCGCCTCCAGGCGCCCGCCCGGCTCGGCGGCGTCGAGCAGCTCGTCGGCCAGGCGGCCGGTCAGCTCGCGCACGCCGGCCGCGTCCTCCGGGGCGAGCATGAGCTGCATCAGGCCCTTCTCCCGCCAGTTCATCGGCGTGGCGTCCCGGCCCAGCATGAACGGGGCGCCCAGCGCGGCGTCGAGGCGGGGAGCGAAGGCGCGTACGGAGAAGACCTGCTCGTGGGCGAGCACCTCGGTCACGTCGGCGAAGCGGGTCACGACCGTGAAGGCGGGGGTGACGAAGACCGGACGCCGCTCGCGCAGCTCGGCGAACAGGCTCCGCCAGTCGGTCCGCAGCCACTCCCGGACCAGGCCGAACGCCGCTATCGGGTCTTTGGCCAGCGCCTGGTCGTACCTGTCCAGATAGCCGCCCGTGGTCGCCTGATCGACAGCACCCATTCCGTGGACCTTCCGCCTGATATCGGAGCGCACAAGGATGATCACTTTGCGCAATCACAATCTAGGGAGGCGTCACACCCTTTCTTCATGACAAGCGAGTGCATTGTTTTGGTGCCTCACGGTAACTACTCCGTCACTGTCCGGACATTGCCGCAGTCCATGGGCCTGGTCATTGAATAAGGAGCCTGATCGACCTGTACCGCTCATGGGAGGAAACGTGACGTCACCCCTGCCGCAGCCGGGCACGGCGGAGACGGTGACGGTCACCACCGGCCGCCGCACCGCCTACCTGGTCGTCCTGGTCGTCCTGCCCGTGCTGCTGCTGGCCCTCGCGGTGCCGGCGGCCTGGGGCTGGGGCATCGGCCCGCGCGACCTGGCCATCGCGGTCGTGATGTACCTGGTGAGCATCTTCGGCATCGCCATCGGCTACCACCGCCTGTTCACCCACCGCGCCTTCAGGGCCAACCGGGCGCTGCGGATCGCGCTCATGCTGGCCGGCGGCATGGCCGTCGAAGGCCCCCTCACCCTGTGGGCCGCCGAGCACCGCCGCCACCACAAGTACGCCGACCGCGAGGGCGACCCGCACTCGCCGTGGCGCTACGGCGACAGCGGCCCGGCCCTGCTGCGCGGCATGCTGCACGCCCACATCGGCTGGTTCTACACGGCCCGCCGGCGCTCCAGCCGCCGCCACTGGGTGCCCGACCTGCTGGCCGACGCGGACGTGCGCCGCTTCGACGCCGCCTACCCGGCGGTCGTGCTGCTGTCGTTCGCGCTTCCGGCCGCCGCCGGCGGGCTCTGGTCGATGTCGTGGGCGGGCGCGTGGAGCGGGCTCCTGTGGGGCGGCCTGGTCCGCTACGCCGTCGTGCACCACGTCACCTGGTCGGTGAACTCGATCGCCCACACCTTCGGCGACCGCCCGTTCCGCACCAGGGACCGGTCGTCCAACGTGTGGTGGGTGGCGCTGCTGACGCTCGGCGAGGGCTGGCACAACTGGCACCACGTCGACCCCACCTGCGCCCGGCACGGCGTGCTCAAGGGCCAGCTCGACCCCAGCGCGCGGCTGATCCGCTGGTTCGAGCGGGCGGGCTGGGCCCACGCCGTGCGCTGGCCGGCCCCCGACCGCCTCACGTCCCGCCGCGCCGAGCGCGTCCCCGACTCCTCACGCTGACACGAGGGCCGGGATACCGCCACGCGCCACCCCCTTGTGGGACGATGGGGTCAGTCAGGTCGCTTCAGCCTTCCTCCCACGAGCACCACGTCGGAGAGGACGGTCATGGAGATCACGCCGCAGGCGGTCGTCATCCCGAAGGAGACCGGCCACCTGGAGCAGGGCAAGTACGGCCCCGTCTTCCCGCGCAGCCCCGCCTGTTACGGCTTCACCGTCATCGCCCGGGTCAAGCCCGGCCGGGCCGACGCCATCCGCGGCTACGGCGACACGCTCGCCGAGGCGCTGCGGGACGACCCCGGCCTGCTGGCCCCCCTGAAACTGCACTACCTGCGCTGGGTGCTGTTCGACGACGACACCCGCTTCATGTACCAGGGGATCTTCGACACCGACTTCGACAAGTACACCGAGGACGCCATCGCGCTGTTCGCCAGGGCGGGGGTGAACACGGTCTTCGAGAACCTCGAAGGTTTCCCCGAGGACTGGAAGACCAACCCCGAGGCGTTCGTCCGGTTCGTCCGCGAGCATCACTGCCCCAGCTTCATCGAGTACGGCGAGTACCCGTACGTCACCGCCGACGAGATCAAGAAGGCTCTGCGGATCAAGAGCGCTCTGTCGGACATGCTCGACCAGCTGCAGTGACGGCCCCGGACGGCGCAGGAGATCAGATGAGTGAGCCGAAGACGGCGCGCACCTACAACCAGGACCACGTGCCGCGCCCGTACGCCGCCGGCCGGCGGCGGGTGAGCATCTACGTCGCGTGGAGCTATCCGGCCGAGGCGGGCCGGGACGTCACCGGGCTGGACAACCGGTTCTCCACGATGACCGAGGTCCGCCGCGTCCAGTGGCCGGCCTACGAGGACCCGCAGTGGTCCGACCCGCTGCGCTTCCAGCAGGGCATCGCGGGCGGCCTGGAACTGTTCTTCTGGGGCTGGCTGCCCTTCCAGCGGTTCGTCCGCGAGGCCACCGGGTACCCGGTGCCGGTGTACCAGCGCGTCGACCAGGCCGGCTTCCACACCCCGCTGGACGAGCGGGTGCTGGCCGACACCGACACCCTGTTCGTGTGGGGGCTGGACCACATGATCACGGGGCAGGAGGCCACGGCCGCCGAGATCGAGGCGGTGCGCGACTTCCTCACCCGCGAGGGGACCTGCCTGGCCCTCGGGCCGCACCATGACGTCGGCGCGACCGGCGACCTGGCCGTACGCGACGTCGAGTACCACCATCACGGCGACGCGCTCGTGCCCCGCCAGCAGCGGTTCGGCCGGTACACCCGGTCACTGATGGCGGGCCTGGGGGTGCCGGTGGAGAACCGGTACGGGCTGCGTCCCGCGGTGATGGGAACGGGGCAGAACGCCCCGCTGACCATCGCCAGGGACCTGGACACCAGGGGATGGCTGGAAGGGGTGTCCCACTTCAACTTCCACATGCACCTGCCCCACTACGCCGTGACCACCGACGACCCGGACGCCGTCCGGGTGCTGGGCCGGCAGCCGATCGACCTGACCCGGCCGACGCACCCGTTCGTCGAGGCCGGGAACACCGAATTCAACATGTTCCTGTGGCTGCCCCCGCGCGGCGACCGGGCCGGGGACGTGATCCTCGCCGACTCCACCATCTTCAGCTCGCTGTTCGGCGTGGACGAGAGCCTGCGCGCGTTCTGGAACAACCTGGTCAGAGCCACGTGAGCGACGTCCGGTGACCGAACACACTCCGGCCACGCTCGACCTGGAGGACATCCAGCGCGGGGTGCTCAGCGCGCGGCCGACCCCGTACGCGGCGACGTACCTGCTGTTCCGCATCGACGACCGCGCGCACGGCCGGGAGCTGATGCGGCGGATCAGCGCCGTGGTCACCTCCGCCGCCGACCCGGTGAGCCCGCTGGGGGAGACGTGGGTCAGCGTCGCGCTCACCTACCAGGGGCTGAAGGCCCTCGGCGTGCCCCGGCAGTCGCTGGACACGTTCGCGTGGGAGTTCCGGCAGGGCATGGCCGCCCGCGCCGCCGCCCTGGGGGACACCGGGGACAGCGGGCCCGACCGCTGGGAGCGCCCGCTCGGCACACCGGACGTCCACGTGGTGCTGACGGCGCTCGCGCCCGACAACGCGCGCCTGCAGGCCGCGATCGAACGCGCCCGCCCCGCCTACGACGCACTTCCGGGCGTGACGGCCGTCTGGCGGCAGAACTGCCACGCCCTGCCCACCGAGACCGAGCCCTTCGGCTACCGCGACGGCGTCAGCCATCCCGCCGTCGAGGGCAGCGGCATCGCCGGGTCCAACCCGCTGGAGACGCCGCTCAAGGCGGGGGAGTTCGTGCTCGGCCACCCCGACGAGCTGGGCGGCGTCCAGGCCCCCCAGCCCGACGAGCTGGGGCGCAACGGCACCTACGTGGCCATCCGCAAGCTGCACCAGCGGGTCGCGCTGTTCCGGCGCTACCTCAGGGACAACGCCACCGGCCCCCAGGACGAGGAGCTGCTGGCCGCGAAGATCATGGGTCGCTGGCGCAGCGGCGCGCCGCTGGCGCTCAGCCCGCTGCACGACGACCCCGCCCTCGGCGCCGACGCCGCCCGCCGCAACGCCTTCCTGTACCGGCAGGACGACCCCGCCGGCTTCACCACGCCCGGCGGCTGCCACATCCGGCGGGCCAACCCCCGGGACGCGGCGGTGGCCGGCGTCCCGAGGCTGCACCGCATGATCAGGCGCGGCACCGTCTACGGGCCGCCGCTGCCCGACGGCGTCCTGGACGACGACGGCGCCGACCGGGGGCTGATGTTCGCCTTCGTCGGAGCCCATCTCGGGCGGCAGTTCGAGTTCGTGCAGACCGAATGGCTGAACGACGGCGTCTTCTTCGGCGGGGGCCCGGCCAGGGATCCCGTGACCGGCTCCGCCGACGGCTCCGGCGACTTCATCGTCCCCCGGCGTCCCGTGCGGCGGCGCCTGGAGTCCCTGCCCCGGTTCGTCGTCACGCGCGGCGGCGAGTACGGCTTCATGCCGAGCCTGACCGCCCTGCGCTGGCTCGGCGACCTGGCCGGCTGACGTTCACCGGCCCAGGTCGTCCCACTCCTGGAGCAGGTGGGACGTGGCGGCGGCGGGGGCCGTGAAGGACCAGCGGCCCGGCGGCAGGTCGAGGGCGCAGCCGCCGTCGGCCAGCCTGGTGGTCGGCAGTTGCTCGTTCAGGCCCATGAGGAAGGTGCCGTTGACGGTCATCCCGTCCCAGGCGCCGCGTACGGGCAGCACCGCGCGGGCGGTCACGCCCTCCGGGACGGCGAAGGTGAACTGCACCCCGTCGGGCCCGGCCCGCCAGCCCGACTCGACGGCCCCCGACGCGCTCGCGTAGCGGGCGTGCGCCTGCCGCAGCAGCGGGACGGGGCCCGGACGCAGCAGCAGCTCGCCGAACCCGCCGCCGGTCCCGCGCGGGTCGTCGCCCAGGCCGGCCACGTGCCGGAACAGCCAGTCGCCCACGCAGCCGTAGGCGTAGTGGTTGAAGGAGTTCATGGACGGCGTCTGCAGGCCGTACCGGTGGTGCCAGGCGTCCCAGCGTTCCCACATGGTGGTCGCCCCGGCGCGGAGCTGGTAGCGCCACGACGGGTAACCCTCCTGGTTGAAGATCCGGCACGCCAGGTCGTGGTGGCCGTTCTCCGACAGCACGGGCAGCAGCAGGGGGGTGCCGACGAAGCCCGTCATGAGCCGGTGCCCGTCGGCGCGGACCAGGTCGGCCAGCGCCCGCGCCGCCGCGGCGCGGTCCTCCGGCCGGACGAGATCCCAGGCCAGGGCGACGGCGTAGCCGGTCTGCGTCTGCGTGCGCAGCCTCGGGCCGTCGAGGAAGGCCCGGCGGAAGGCGTCCGAGACGCGGGCGGCGGCCTCGTCGTACTCGGGGGCGTGCGGCTCGCCGAGCACGGCGGCCGTGTGCGCGATCAGGCGGAGGCTGCGGGCCAGCGCGGCGGTGGCGATGAGGCTCCTGGGCGTCTCCACCGTGCCGGGGGCCAGCCAGTCGCCCAGCGCCCGGCCCGGCCTGAGGCCGTCGTCGGACTGCGCCAGGCAGTAGGCGGCCCACCGCCGCATCGGGTCGTACGCGCGGCGCAACGTGCGGTCGTCGCCGTAGCGCCGCCACAGCAGCCACGGCACCTCGACCAGCGCGTCGGACCAGACGGGGGAGTCGTAGCCGTACTCGGGCAGCACCGGCGCGACGTGCGGGACGGCGCCGTCGGCCCGCTGCCCGTCGATCAGCGTCGTCACCCAGCCGGACAGGAACGCCTGCGTGTGCCGCAGGAAGCTGAGCGTCGAGCCGAACACCGAGATGTCGGCCGTCCAGCCGGTCCGCTCGTCGCGCTGCGGGCAGTCGGTCGGCACGCTCACCACGTTGCCGTCCGCCGACGCGCCGATGTTGGCGACGAGCTGCCGCACGGCGGGATCGCTCACGGTCAGCGAGCCGGTGACGGCGAGCGCGGACGACAGCAGCACCGCCTCCAGGTCGTCCGGCGTCAGCGCGCCCGGCCAGCCGGTGAGCTCCGCGTAGCGGAACCCGTGCAGGGTGAAGGCGGGCTCCACGACGTGTGATCCGGCGTCGAGGACGAACTCGTCGCGCTGGTCGGCGGTGCGCAGATTGTCGGTGTAGAGCCGCCCGGTCGCGGTCAGCTCCTCCCCGTGCCGGACGACGATCCGCACGGGCCCCGGCGCGTCCACCCGCAGCCGGACGCGCCCGACGACGTTCCGCCCGAAGTCGGCCACCTGCACGCCGGGCGCGGGCTCGGTCACCGACACGGCAGGCACCGTGCCGATCACCCGGACCGGGGGAGCGGGGTCGGCCTCCACCAGGATCTCCGGCGCGGACGTCGTCCCGGCCGGTCCGGTCCCCTCGGCGGGCGGCTGGACGGTCTCGCCCATCACCAGGTCGGCGCGCGGGCGGCCGAGGTCCCGCCGGGTCCAGGCCGCGTCCGTGGCGAACACGCGGCGCGGGCCGTCGTCGTCCCGCACGAGCACCTGGGCGCTGACGGCGGGCCGGTCACCGTAGCGGCGCGGGCCGCCGCCGGCGACGTGACCGGCGTACCAGCCGGGAGCCAGCCACAGCTCCAGCTCGTTCTCGCCGGGCACCAGCAGGTCCGTGAGCTCCAGCAGCCGGTAGCGCGTCCGGTGGCCGTAGTCGGTCCAGCCGGGGGCCAGCTCCTCCTCGCCCAGCCGCGCGCCGTTGAGCAGCGCCCGGTAGACGCCGAGCGCGGTGGCGGCCAGCCAGGCGCGTCCAGGGGCGGGTCGCCAGGTGAACGTCCCGCGCAGGCTTACCGCCGCCTCGGGGTCGCCCGGCAGCCAGGGGGCGTCCCATGCGCCGCCCGCCCGCAGGCCCGTGGTGAACGCGCCCGCCGCCAGCCCCTCCACCTGCCACGTGTACGGCGTCAGCGGCGTCAGCAGCTCGTCCGGCACGTCCACGCTGTGCGATCCGGCGGGCACGCGGGATCGCCACACCTCGCGCCCGTCCGCGGACAGCACCACGGCGGCCTGCGCGGTCGTGCGGGCGTCCCACGACAGGCGGGGCGACGGCTCGTCCACGCCCACCGGGTCCGCCAGACCGCACGTCAGGCCCGCCCGCGCGCCGGGCGGAGCCGGCCGGATGTAGGGCGTCTGCGCGCCCGAGACCTGCACGTCGAGCACCCCCGAGTCCCGGTTCACGCATCGAGCCCGGTGGTGAAGGCGTTGTGCAGGCCGTCGACGTCGACGCCGGACAGGCTCGGCGCCATCACGTTGATCAGCAGCACGAAGCACGCGTCCTGCTCCGGGTACATCCACCACTGGCAGCCCGAGGCGCCGCCGTGCCCGTACAGCCGCCGTTCCAGCAGCCCGGGGGCCGAGTGACGCAGGTTCCAGGTGAGCCCCCAGTCCTGCCCGGCGTTGACCGGGTCGGGCTGCAGCTTGACCAGGCCCGTCGTCTGCGGGGTCGTCATGGCGGCCAGGGTGGTGGGATGGATGAGCGCGCGGTCGCCGCGCAGCAGCGCCCCGCCCAGCGCCAGCAGGTCCTCGGCGCGGGAGAACAGCGCGCCCGCCGGATGGCGCAGCCGGACGAACGCGTCGAAGTCGAAGCCGGGCCCGAGCAGTTCGAGGCCGTGCACCTCGGCCGCCGCGCACGCCGGGTCGAAGGTGATCCGCCCGCCGCCCGGCACCAGCGTGTTCAGGTCGGAGTCGACCAGCTCGGCCACGTCGCGGCCGGTGACGTCGCGGACCATCTCCGCGATCCCGGCGAAGGCCAGGTTGGAGTAGTGGCTGAGGGTGCCCGCCTCGAACAGCGACGGCGCGGTGAGGAGGTGCTCCACCAGGTCGTCGGGGGTCAGCGTCTGCTCGGCGATGCCGCTGGTGTGGGTCAGCAGGTGCCAGAGCGTCACGTCGGGCCGGGCGAAGCTCGGCAGCACGTCCCGCAGCGGGCGGCGCAGCGACAACAGCCCGCGCTCGACCTGGCGCAGGGCCAGCAGGCCCATCAGCGGCTTGGTCACCGAGAACAGCGCGAAGTGGTCGTCGGTCCTGGTCCCGCGGCCGTCGTGGGTGCCGAACGCCTCCAGCACCTGGATCCCGTCTGAGGTCGCGGCGCCGAACACCGCGCACGGCAGCCGCCCCTCCTTGATCTCGCGCCTGACCCAGTCGAGCGCGATGTCGTGCGTGGTCATCCCTTCAGTGCACCTTCCGTGAGGCCGGCCAGGACGCGCTTCTGCGCGACGGCGTACACCGCCACCAGGGGCAGCGTGGTGAGCAGGACGTGGGCGAAGACGAGGTTCCAGTTCAGGCTCTGCAGGGTGCCGGAGGCGAACTGGAACAGGCTCAGCGGCAGCGTGGCGTTCGCGCTGCCCTGGAGCAGGAAGAGGGCGAAGAAGAAGTCGTTCCAGACGTTGATGATCAGGATCACGCCGCCGACGAACAGCACCGGCCGCAGCAGGGGCAGCAGGATGCGCACGAACACCTGCGGACGGGAGGCGCCGTCGATGGCGGCGGCCTGCTCCAGGTCCGGCGGGAACGCCCGGACGAACCCGGTGGCCAGGAAGATCACGACCCCCAGGCGGCAGCCGGTCATCGTCAGCACGTAGCCGAGCGAGCCGCCGTCCAGCGACAGGGCGCGCAGCAGGTAGACGGTCGGGATGATGGACGGCGGCAGCAGGATCGACAGCCCCATCACGAAGTAGGCCGCCTGCAGCCAGCGCGACCGGCTGCGCCCGAACGCCCACGCCGCCGCCGCGCCGAGCAGCACCACCGCGATCACGATCGGCACGGTCACCTTGAGGCTGTTGAGCAGCCCGGTCAGGTAGCCGCCCCGGTCGAGCACGATGCCGTAGTTCTCGGCGATCGCCCACGTCCTGGGCAGGCCGAGGCCCAGCTCGGCGGCCTCGCCCGCGGGCTTGAAGGAGTTGACGACCACCAGCCAGACGGGCACGAGCACCCACGGCACCGCGAAGATCGTCAGCGCCGCGTACTTGAGCGCCGCTCTCATCCCGTCACCTCCCTGCGCCGCAGCCACCACACCAGGGGCACGGCCGTCGCGATCACCAGCAGCGTCACGGTGAAGCCCAGCGCGCTGGCCGAGCCGAAGAAGCCCTGGCCCCACTGCTGGCGCATCACCACGTTCAGGGCCCGGGTGTGGTCGCCGGGGCCGCCGCCGGTGGTGGCGGCGATCACGTCGTACGCGCTGAGCGCGCCCACCAGCGTGACCGCCACGTTGAAGGTCAGCGCGGGGGCGAGCATCGGGAACACCACCCGCCGCAGCCGGGTCCACGGGCCGGCGCCGTCCACGGTCGCCGACTCCAGCAGCGACTTCGGGATGGAGTTGAGGCCCGCGATGTAGACCAGGGTGATCAGCCCGCTCCACTTCCACGCGTCGATGAACGCGACCACCACCAGCGCGGTGGACGGTTCGCCCAGCCACGCCCACTCGATGCCGAGGAAGGAGTTGATCGCCCCGTCGGGGGCCAGCAGCCCGCGCCAGATGTACCCGGCGGCCAGCGGCGAGATGAGCGTCGGCAGGAAGAACGCCGAGCGGAAGACGGTGTTGATCCCGCTGGTCCGCTGGAGGGCCAGGGCCAGCGTGAGGCTGACCGTGTTCTGGATCGCCATGCACAGGATCGCGTACAGCACGGTCACGGTGACCGCGTTGGCCAGCAGGTCCTGGTCGATCAGCGTGCGGACGTTCTCAAGCCCGTTCCAGGTGATCTCGGCCCGGAAGCTCGTCCAGGAGGAGAACGCGAACCGCACGTTGAGCAGGAACGGGGCGACGAAGAAGACCGTGACCAGGACGATCGCGGGCAGCGCCCACGGCAGCCAGGCCGCCCTGTTCCGCATCACCATCCGGGCAGCCCTGCCGCCTTGGCCGCCTGCTCGACCTGGCCCTGGAGCTGGGTCGCCGCCTTCTGCGGGTCCTTCTGGCCGGCGATCAGCTCGGACATGAGCTGGGCCAGCCCGCCCATGCCGGGGATGTCGGAGTTGAAGGCGATGACGGCGCCGGTGTCGTACGCCTTCTTGACGTCCTGCAGCACGGAGGAGACGCCCTGCGGATCGGGCACGTCCTTGAGCACCGGGAAGGTCTTGGACGCGGCGACGTACTCGGCGTAGGCCGGGCCGGTCATGAAGCGCACGAAGTCGAGCGCGGCCTTCTCGCGCGCCGGGTCACCGGTCTTGGGCAGGTAGAACGTGCCGATCGGGCCGGGCGCGTAGGTCACCAGCGGCTTGTCGCTGGACAGGCCGACGAAGCCGACGGACTCGTCCACGGTCTTCTGGTCGCCGCCGGCGGCCGCGAGCAGGGCCGGGAGCATGTCGGAGTGCTGGGCGACCATGGCGGCCTCGCCGGTCACCAGGGCCTTCATCGAGTCCTCGAACTTGGCGGTGACGATGTCCTTGTTGAAGCAGCCGTCGGCCTTCAGCTTGGCGTAGGCGGTCAGTCCGGCGACGAAGGGCGAGCCGGGGTCGGCCAGCGTGCTGCTGTGGCCGGCGATGGCCTTGCCGTAGGCGTTGGCCTGGTTGGCGCCGGCCAGGTAGAGGATGGGCAGGATCTGCACGGGCCAGATCGAGCCGCCCGACTCGAAGACCGGCGTGACGCCGGCGGCCTTGAGCTTGGGGCAGGCGGCGGCCAGCTCGGTGAAGTTCGCCGGCGGGGTCAGCCCGGCCTTGGTGAAGACCTTCTTGTTGTAGTAGAGGCCGAAGACCTGGGGGAAGCCGGTGATGGCGGCGTAGACCTTGCCGCCCACGGCCCCGGCGGCCTGGTAGAGGTCGCCGGACCTGGCGATGTACGCCTCGCCGGTCAGGTCGCGCAGGTTCTCGGCCGGGTTGAGGGCGAGCAGGCCGCTCACCGTCGCGTGGTACTCCAGGACGTCCGGGCGCTCGCCGGTGGCCCACTTGGTCTGGGTGGTGTCCTCGAAACCGTCGGACGGGATGGACACGAGCTCGATCTTGTGGCCGGACTGCTTCTCGAACTTCTTGTACATCTCCAGCAGCGGCGCCGGGTCCGCGCTGTTGTGCCAGAGGGTCAGCTTCACCTGACCGGTCCCCTCGGGGGCGGAGGATCCGCAGCCGGAGAGGGACAGGGCGAGGACGGCGCCTATCGCCGCGCCGAGCGGACGAGATGGTGCTCTCACGCTCGTGCTCCTGTTCATGAGGGGGAGAATGTGTAGAACGTTCTACGGCAAGATCGAAACCTCCGTCAAGGGGTGGACCTGAGGAGTGGTGGCGGGCTAGCCTCTGCTTCCAGCAAAGTGTGTAGTTCGTTCTACGAGAACCCAAAAGGATGGCGTGTGACGAGCGGACGGGTGACGATCGCCGATGTGGCCAGGCGGGCCGGGGTCTCCACGGCCGCCGTGTCGAAGGTGGTGCGCGGCGCGTACGGCGTGAGCGCGGAGATGCAGGCCAAGGTGCGG
The DNA here is from genome assembly GCF_040298265.1 of Nonomuraea sp. NPDC001636. Taxonomy (NCBI): domain Bacteria; kingdom Bacillati; phylum Actinomycetota; class Actinomycetes; order Streptosporangiales; family Streptosporangiaceae; genus Nonomuraea; species Nonomuraea sp. NPDC001636. The sequence continues at coordinate 34,521 of NZ_JBEOZT010000042.1, read as the reverse complement.
CAGGCCATCGACGAGCTGGGCTACCGCCCGCACGCCGCGGCCCGCGCCCTGCGCGGACGCACCTACACCCTCGGCGTCATGCTCTCCGACACCCGCAACCCGTTCTTCCCCGACATCATCGAGGGCATCACCGGCCGGCTGGGCGACACCGAGTACCAGGTGCTGCTCGGCCCCGGCGGCATCGAGCCCAAGACGCAGGCCAGGATGACCGACGCCATGATCGACCGGAGCATGGACGGGCTCATCCTGATCTCGCCGGTCATGACGGACGCCGAGCTCGCCGCCATCGCGGCGGCCGTCCCGGTCGTCGTCGTGGGCAGGCACGGCGGCGCCGCGGACCACGACGCGGTCGTCGACGACGACGTGATGGGGGCCCGGCTCGTGGTCGACCACCTGGTCGGGCTCGGGCACACCCGCATCGCGCACATCACCCACCTGGAGCGGGCCCGCGCCCAGGGACTGCCGCACATGGTGCGCGCCGACGGCTACCGCCAGGCGATGCGCGCCCACGGGCTCGCCGACGACGTGCTGGCCACCTCCTTCACCGAGGAGGGCGGCTTCGAGGGCGCGCGGGAACTGCTCGCCCGCGACCACCGGCCCACCGCGATCTTCGCCGGGGCCGACATCGCGGCGCTCGGCGTCCTGCGCGCCGCCGACGAGGCCGGCCTGTCGGTGCCGGAGGACCTCTCCGTCGCCGGTTACGACAACATCGGCATCGCCTCGCTCAAGCGCATCTCGCTCACCAGCGTCGACCAGGACGGACGGGTGATCGGGGCGACCGCCGCGCGCCTGCTCGTCGAGCGCATCGAAGGACGCACGCGGTCGGTGGCGTCGTCGGTGTCGCCCACGCTGATCGTCCGCGGCACCACCGGACCGCCCCGCCTCTGAGAACCCGGCCGCGCCTCGGGGGACTGTCGCGGACCATGCATTAAAACGATTCGATGGAAGGACCCCCCACGTGAGACGACTCGCTCTCCTCGCCCTTCTCCTGCCGCTGGTCGCGCCCGCGCAACCGGCCCTGGCCCAGGCGTCCGCCACGGTCTGCCCGGTCAGGGTGGACCCGGCCGCGTTCGCCTCCGAGGCCCGGCTGAGCGCCCTGGCCACCCGGCAGGGGACGTTCGGGCCCAGGCCGACCGGCTCGGCCGCGCACGCCGGCTACGTCGACTGGCTGGAGGAGGAGATGGCGGCCATCCCCGGCCTCCAGCTCTCCTCCCTGCCCTACGCCATCGACCGCTGGGACAACCTCGGCACCGGGCTGACCGTCGGCGGCACGTCCGTGCAGGTCGCGGCGCCCGTGCCGTTCTCCTCCTCCACCGGCGCGGGCGGCGTCTCGGCGCCGCTCGTCCACCTGGCCGCGGGGACGAACATCACCGCCGCCAACGCCGCCGGGAAGATCGTCGTCCGGGACCTGCCCTGGACCAACGTGCCCAACCTGCTGTTCTATCCGCCGACCCTCGGCTACTCCATGTACGACCCGGGCATGACGATCAACCTGCTCGGCTCGGAGTCGATGGAGGCCCCGGCCGCGGCCGACGCCGACCTCAAGGCGGCCGCCGCCGCGGGCGCGCTCGGCGTGATCGAGGTCAGCCAGCTCCCGCACGCCCAGATCAAGGACATGTACGCCCCCTACGAGGGCCTGCCGTACGGCGTGCCCGGCGCGTACGTCGGCGCCGACCAGGGCAAGCAGATCAAGGACGCGCTGGCCGCCGGGCAGCCGGTCCAGGCGTCGCTGACGGTGAACGCGGCCTGGACGCCGACGACGACCCGCACCCTGCTCGCCACGCTGCCCGGCGGAAGCGCCCAGAAGATCGTCGTGGAGAGCCACACCGACGGCATGAGCCCGGTGTGGGACAACGGCCCGCTCACCATGATCGAGATGGCCCGTTACCTGTCGACGCTGCCGGTGGAGTGCCGTCCGCGTACCGTGCAGTTCGCGTTCGTCACCGGCCACCTCTACCAGCACCTGACCGGTCCCGACGTCCGCGAGGGCGGCGCCGGTCAGCTCGCCGCCCAGCTCGACGCCGAGTACGACCAGGGCAAGGTCTCCTCCGTCGTCGTGCTCGAACACCTCGGCGCCAAGCGCTACGACGCGGTCGCCAGGCCGAACGGCCTGCCGGGCAAGCAGCTCGTCGCCAGCCCCAACCTCACCGAGCTGCTGTGGGTGCCCGTCAGCGAGAGCACGCCGCTGCGCGAGCTGGTCAAGGGCCACATCGAGTACTGGGACGTGCGGCGCACCGCGATCCTCAAGGGCCTGTCGGCGGCCGACCTGGCCACCGTGCCGCACCACTGCAGCTTCGGCGGCGAGGGCACGCCGTACAACCAGCACCTGCTGCCCGTCATCGCGCCCATCGCCGCGCCCAAGACGCTGTTCTCGCCGCAGTTCGGCGCCGAGGCGATCGACCTGCCGGTGATGCGCAAGGCGTCGCTCGCCTTCACCGACGTCGTGCTCGACCTCGGCCCGATGGCCCAGTCGGCCGTCGCGGGCGACGTGACGACCATGCGCCAGCAGCGCGCCTCCGGCACGCCGGGGTGTGCGTGAGCCTGGACAGAAGGGCACTCGTGCGCCGGCACAACGTCGCCGACGCCGGGTGCCCGCTCACCGTCGGCAACGGCGAGTTCGCCTTCACCGCCGACGCCACCGGGCTCCAGACGTTCGCGCCGCTCGGCACGCAGGCGCAGTGGGGCTGGCACACCATGCCCAACCCCAAGGGCCACGTGCTGGAGGACGCGCTCACCGACTACGACGGCGTCGGCTACCCCGACCTCTATCCGGCCACCGAGGCGGGCGGCTGGCTGCACGTCAACCCGCACCGCCTGCACCTCGGCCGGATCGGCCTCGACGCCGGCGAGGACGTCCGGATCGGCCGGCCGGCGCAGACCCTCGACCTGTGGACCGGCACGCTGTCCAGCTCCTTCGAGCTGGACGGCCGGCCGCACGAGGTGGAGACGGTCTGTCATCCCGAGCGCGACCTGCTGGCCGTACGCGTCGTCGGCGGCACGGGCATCAGGATCGCCTTCCCCTACGCCAGCGACGGCTGGCACACCACCGCCGACTGGGACAGCCCCGACCGGCACACCACCACGTGCGCGCGGCGCGGCTCGCGCTGCGACTTCACCCGCGTCCTGGACCAGGACGGCTACCACGTGGCCGCCGAGTGGACGGGGACGGCGCGGTTCACCTCGCCCGCCCCCCACGTGTACCTGATCCATGGCGAGGAGCTGGAGCTCGTCGTCGAGTTCGCCCGGCACCCCGTCGGCGCCGATCTGCCGTCCTTCTCCCAGGTCCGTACGGCCGCCGCCGCCCACTGGGAGCGGTTCTGGACGCGCGGCGGCGCGGTCAGCTTCGAGGGCAGCGCCGACCCGCGAGCGCCCGAGCTCGAACGCCGGGTCGTGCTCTCGCAGTACCTCACCGCGGTCAACTGCGCGGGCACCACCCCGCCGCAGGAGACCGGGCTGGCCGTCAACTCCTGGAGCGGCAAGTTCCACCTGGAGATGCACTGGTGGCACGCCGCCCACTTCGCCCTGTGGGGCCGGCCGGAGCTGCTGGAGCGCAGCCTGCCGTGGTACCGCTCGATCCTGCCGCGGGCCAGGGCCACGGCCGCGCGGCAGGGGTTCCGCGGCGCCCGCTGGCCCAAGCAGGTGGGGCCGGAGGGCAGGGAGAGCCCGAGCGAGATCGGCGCCTTCATCGTCTGGCAGCAGCCGCACCTGATCTCCTTCGCCGAGCTGCTCCGCCGGATCCGTCCGGGGGCGCTGGAGGAGTACCGGGACCTGGTGTTCGAGACGGCCGAGTTCATGGCCTCCTTCGCGGCCGGCGGGCACCTGGGGCCGCCGCTGGTGCCGGCGCAGGAGTCCTACCACGAGTCCAGGAGGTCGGTGCGCGATCCCACGTTCGAGCTGGCCTACTGGTGGTGGGGGCTGGCGACGGCCCAGCGGTGGCGGGAACTGCTCGGCCTCGATCCCGACCCGGAGTGGGCGCGGGTGCTGGACGGCCTGGCCCGGCCGCTGGTGCGCGACGGCGTGTACGCGGCCATCGGCGTGGAGCCGTACACGGTCAGGACCGACCATCCCTCGATGACCGGCGCGCTCGGGTTCGTGCCGCCCACCCCGCTGATCGACCCCGAGACCATGCGGGCCACCCTGCACGACGTGCTCGCCGACTGGGACTGGGACAGCGCGTGGGGCTGGGACTTCCCGATGCTCGCCATGTGCGCGGCCCGGCTCGGCGAGCCCGGCACCGCCGTGGACGCGCTGCTGATGGACGCCCCGAAGAACACCTACCTGCCCAGCGGCCACAACCACCAGTGGCCCGGCCTGCTGCCCCTCTACCTGCCGGGCAACGGCGGCCTGCTGGCCGCCGTCGCCCACATGGCGGCGTCGGGCTGCTTCCCCGAGGGCTGGCGGGTTCAGGCGGAAGGGGTGGTCCCGATGCCGTGATCGGGGCCGGCGAGCAGGGCGACCGCGTAGTGGTAGAGGTCGCCCGCCGACGACGTCAGCCGGGCGGCGCGGCCGGCGCGCACCTCCGAGGCGATGAACTCGGTGGTGCCGTAGACGATCAGCCGGGGGATCGCGGCGCGCAGCGGCGGCAGCGAGGGGTCCTCCAGCCTGGCCCGCGCGGCCAGCGCCGCCAGCATGTCCAGAAAGGGGCGGTAGGCGGTGTCGCGCTGCTCGACGGCCCGCTCGCCCGCCCTCGGCAACTCCACGAAGTACGCCTGCGCGTACTCCGGGCGGTCCTGCCACCACCGCAGGTAGGCGGCCAGGCCCAGCCGCAGCGCCGGGCGCCAGCGGTCGCCCGCCTCCGACGCGGCCGCCCGGATCGAGTCGATCATCTCGGGCAGGTCGCGCTCGCAGCCGGCGAGGAAGCACGCCTCCTTGTCGGCGAACTGGGCGTAGAAGGCGTTGCGCGAGACCCGCGCGGCGGCGATCACGTCGGGCACGCTCGTGGCGGCGTAGCCGCGCCTGGCGACCAGCCGGAGCATGGCCTCCACGAGGCGGTCGCGCTGCGACTCGCGCACCGTGTCGGGGGAGAGCCCGTGCCGCCCCCGGGGAAGCGGCCGAACCGCCGGAACTTCCTTCTGTTCATCTCTTGACATCGCTCACCGATCGTACTTCCCTCTCTTAGGAGACGTTCACGTCTCCAAATATCCCACGAGGTGACCATGGAGAACATCACTCGTCGGCAGGCGTTGCGGGCAGGGGCGCTCGGCCTCGTGTCGGCCGGATTCCTGTCGTGGACCACCGCGGCCGACGCCGCCTCCACCATCGAGACCACCTACAAGGCGACGGGTCCGTGGCCGGTCGCCACCGGCACCTCGGGCGGCCACCGGCTCTACTACCCCTCGAACCTCGGCGCGGGCGGCGTCAGCCACCCGATCGTCACGTGGGGCAACGGCTCGTGGGCCACCCCCGACAACTATCCGGGGCTGCTCAACCACCTGGCCTCCTGGGGCTTCGCGGTGGTCGCCTCCACCGACACCACCACGGGCACCGGCGCCGAGATCCTCGCCGCCGCCCAGCACCTCGTGGGCCTGGACGCCGACCCCGCCAGCGTCTTCCACGGCAAGCTGAACACCGCCCAGGTCGGCGCCGTCGGCCACTCCCAGGGCGCGGGCGGGGTCGTCAACGCGGCCAACCACTCCGCCGGGCTGATCAAGACCGTCGTGCCGATCGCCGTGCCCGCGCAGTGGATGGCCAGCCCCGGGGACGAGTTCTCGGTGGCCGCCCTGACCTGCCCGGTGCTCTTCCTCAGCGGCGCGGACGACTGGCTGATCTCCTCGGCCGCCACCGTGCAGGGCTACTACGACCAGGCCACCGCCGGAGCGGGCCGGGCGCTGCTCAAGGGCGCGGGACACAACGACATCCAGAACACCGGCGGGGCCTTCCTCGGCTACGTGACCGCCTGGCTGAGATACCGGCTCCAGGCCGACGCCCAGGCCCGCGGGGCGTTCGCCGGCAGCGCCCCCGAGCTCCCCACCAACACCGCCTGGCAGAACCAGGCGCTCAAGAACCTCACCTAGGAGAACCACCATGGCGGATCTGACGCGGCGTGGGCTCCTCGCCGCCGGCGCGCTCACCCTGCTCGCCGGATGCGGCAAGGACCAGCCCCGGCAGCAGGCGGCGGCCGCCGGGCCGCACGGCGAGGTCACCGTCTGGCTGCACGGCTCGCAGGACACCGGCCAGCAGTTCCAGGAGCTCGTGCACCGCTACATCGCCGAGTTCAAGGTGGACGTCAAGCTGCTCTACCTGCCCGTGGGCCAGCTCGACGCCAAACTGCTGACCGCCTTCAGCGGCGGCGCCCCGCCCGACGTCTTCAAGATCGGCCACTGGAGCTTCCCCGCCCACGCCAAGAAGCAGCGGCTCGCCCCCGTCGACACCAAGGCCCTGCCCCTGGGGAACTACGAGCCGGGCACGACCACCCCGCTCACCTACCAGGACGTGCCCTACGGCGTGCCCATCGACTTCAACCCCTGCCTGCTCTACTACCGCAAGGACCGGTTCGAGCAGGCCGGGCTCGACCCCGACAAGCCCCCGGCGACCTGGGAGGAGGTCGCCGAGTACAGCGCCAGGCTGACCTCGGCCGACCGGGCGCGGGTCGGCCTGCAGTGGCTCTACGGCGATCCGCAGTGGGCCCTCATGACGCTGACCGCCCTCGTCCGCGGCAAGGGCGGCGAGCTCGTCGCGGCGGGCGGCGGCAAGGCGTCGCTGGCCACCGAGCAGGGCATCGCCGCCCTGACGTACATGTCGGGCATCGGCAACCCCAAGCTCTCCAACCCGCTGGGCGCGCTCGGCCTGTTCTACTCCGGCCAGGCGGCCATGGTCGTCAGCGGCGCCTTCCTCGGCCCCGCGCTGGAGAAGCTGGGCAAGGACAAGCTCACCTTCGGCAAGCAGTACGGCGTCGCCCCCATGCCCACCTGGGACGGCGGGCCGTCCGTCGTCCCCGCCTACACGTGGGGCTGGGGCGTGGCCAAGGACTCGCCCAACCAGTACACCGCCTGGCACCTGGTCAACTACCTCCAGGGCGCCCCGTCGGTGGCCGCCAACCTCGACAACGGCATCATCATCCCGACCAAGGGCTGGCGCGAGGCCGGGCCGCGCGGCAAGTCGGAGATCATGGAGATCGTCGCCGCCGGCCTGCCGCACGTCGACTTCGGCCCGATCATCCCCGGCGCGCTCGAACTGGCCAAGGCCGCGTCCGGCGCCGTGGACTCCGTCGCCCACGGCAAGGCCACCCCGGCCCAGGCCGCGGCGACCTTCGACGCCACCGTGCGACCGATCCTGTGAGCGTGCTCGGCGGAGTCGGAGCCCGTCCGCACGGTCCGGTGAGCGTGCTCGGCAGGGTCAGGGCCCGGCCCCAGGCCACGGCGGGCGTGGCGCTGACCCTGCCGGTGGCCGTCTTCTTCGTGGTGTTCTGGCTGGTCCCGTTCCTGTCCGCGATCTATCTCAGCTTCACCGACTACGAGATGGCCGGGACGCCCAACTGGATCGGCCTGGCCAACTACGAGCGCGTGTTCGCCGACCCCGGCTTCCTCAACTCGGCCTGGATCACCGTCGTCTACACGGTCTGCACGGTCGTCCCGACGATCGTGCTGGCCCTGCTCGTGGCCGTGCCGCTGAGCAGGCCGGGACGGCTCAACCGCTGGCTCAGGGCGCTCGTCATGATCCCGGCCGTGATGCCGCTCGCCGCCACGTCCATGGTCTGGGTGATCATCTACTCCGACCGCGGCCTGGCCAACACCCTCCTCGGCCTGGCCGGGATCCCGCCGCAGTCCTGGCTGACCAGCTCCGGCCTGGCCATCTGGGCCCTGGTCGTGATGGTCATCTGGAAGAGCATGGGGCTGTTCGTGATCATCCTGACCGCCGGCCTGCAGGCGCTGCCCGGCGAGGTGTACGAGGCCGCCGCCATCGACGGCTCGGGGCCGGTCACCACGTTCACCCGCATCACGCTCCCGCTGCTGCGCAGGACGCTGCTGTTCGTCCTGGTCATCTCGGTCGCCGGATCGATGCAGGCGTTCGTGCCCGCCTTCCTGCTCACCGGCGGCGGGCCCGCCGACGCCACCCAGGTGCTGCCGTACTACATCTGGGCCAACGCCTTCCCCTACGAGCACATGGGCTACGCCGCCGCCATGGGCATGGTGCTGCTCGTCGCCATGGTGATCGTCTCGGCGCTGCAGTTCGCGTTCCTGAAGGGCGGCGACGAATGAGGGTGCTGCGCGCCGTCTGGCTGATCGTCGCGGTCGGGTTCATGCTGCTGCCGGTCTACGCCATGGTCGTCGTCGCCTCGGCGCCGGACGACACCGACCTGCGCGGGCTGGTCTTCAACGGCTTCCACCTGCCCGAGAACATCGGCGTGCTGTTCGGCGCCGGCAACCTGCCCACGTACCTGCGCAACAGCCTGATCCTGTGCGTCGGCACCGGCGTCCTGGACGTGCTCTTCTCGGCCGCCGCCGGGCACGCGATGGCCCACCTGTCCTTCCCCGGCCGCCGCGTCCTGTTCGCGCTGGTGGTCGGCACGCTCGCGCTCACCCCGATGGTCATGGTCATCCCGGTCTTCCTCATCGTGAAGGAGCTCGGCTGGGTCAACACGTTCCAGGGCATGATGGTGCCGGGCATGATCAGCGCGTTCGGCGTCTTCCTGGTGCGCCAGTTCGCCCTCGGCATCCCGAAGGAGCTGCTGCTGGCCGCGCGGGTCGACGGCGCGGGGGAGTTCCGCATCTTCGCGCGCATCGCCGTGCCGCTGCTGCGGCCCGCGCTCATCACCCTGTTCCTCGTGCACTTCCTGGCGCAGTGGGACAACCTGCTGTGGCCGCTGATCGTGGCCAACGAGCAGGAGCTGTGGCCGCTGCCGGTGGGGCTGGCCAACTTCCAGAGCGAGGTCGGCGTCACCTACCACCTGACCACCACCGCGGCGCTGGTCACCGCCGTGCCGCCGTTCATTCTCATGGTGGCGCTGCAGCGCTACTACGTGGCGGGGCTCACCTTCGGAGGGCTGAAACGATGATCCCGGACCTGATCCCCGGCGCCGCCCGGATGATGGAGTGGATCGAAACGGTCACCGCGCGCGGCGTCCGGCGGCCCGGCTACCCGGCCGACGACTGGACCGCCGCGTGGGCCGCCGAGCGCCTCGCCGAGTTCGGGCTGCGCGACGTCCGGCTCGCGCCGGTCGAGCTGCCCGTCTGGCGGCCGGTGACGGCGTCCCTGGCGGTGCGGCTGGACGCCGACCCGTCGAGGGTCGTGCGGGTGGCGGCGTCCGCGCTGCCGTACACCACGCCGAAGGCGACCGTGACCGCGCCGGTCAGCCGCGAGGTCGTGCCGGGGGCGATCGTCGTGCCCGAGTACGCCTTCACCGAGCTGCCGCAGTCCTACGTCAGGGACCTGGCGACGGCCGTGCACGACCCCGAGGGCGTCTTCGACGACCTGGTCCAGACGCTGCCGTTCCAGCTCGACTACCTCGACGTGCTCCAGGGCGTGATCGACGGCGGCGCCGCCGCGTTCGCCGGCGCGCTGACCGGGGTGCCGTGGGAGACCCGCGACTACTACGTGCCCTACGACGCCGTGCACCGCGACCTGCCGGCCGTCTGGTTGTCGGGCCGCGACTCGCGGCGGGTGCTCGACCTGGTCGACGCGGGCCCCTGCACGGGCACGCTCACCGTCGAGTCGGAGACCGGCCCGGCCGTCTCGCACAACGTGATCGGCACGCTTCCCGGCCGCTCCGACCAGTGGGTGATCATCGGCTCGCACCACGACGCGCCCTGGGCCTCGGCCGTCGAGGACGCCTCCGGGATCGCGCTGGTGCTGGCCGCCGCCCGGTACTGGGCGGCCGTGCCCGAGCGGGACCGGCCGCACAACCTGCTCTTCCTGCTGACCGCGGGGCACATGGCGCACGCCGCCGGCACCCGGGCCTTCATCGAAGAGCACCGCGGCCTGCTCGGCGACGTCGTGCTCCAGCTCCACCTGGAGCACGCCGCCCGGCGGTGCGTGGCCGTGGACGGCGAGCTGGTCCCCACCGGCGACCCCGAACCCGGCTGGTGGTTCACCACCCGGAAGCCGGAGCTGGAGAGCCTGGTGGCGGCGGCCCTCGTCGCGGAGGACCTGAGACGCTCGTTCGTGCTGCCGCCGGACGCCTTCTCCCCGATGCCGCCCACCGACGGGGCCTTCTTCCACCCCGAAGGGGTGCCGCTGGTGCACTTCCTGTCGGCCCCCATGTACCTGTTCGACTCGGCCGACACCCTCGACAAGGTGCACGAGGACAGCCTCGAACCGCTCACCCGGGCGGCCGTCAGAATCGTCGAAGGGACGGCCGGATGGCGTCGCGCATGATCGTCCGTACCACGTCCGGGCTGGTCGAGGGCAGGGCCGAGGAGGGCGGGCTCGCCTTCCTCGGCGTGCCGTACGCCGCCCCGCCCTTCGGCGAGCACCGCTTCGGCGCACCCGTCCCGCCGCCGCCGTGGGACGGCGTGCGGCCCGCCGTCACGCGCGGCCCCGCCGCCCCGCAGGCGGCCGGCGCGGACATCGGCCTGTACGCGCCCGACGTCTTCGAGACCGGCGACGACTGCCTCAACCTCGACGTGCGCACCCCCGGCGCCGGCGGGACAGGGCTGCCCGTCCTGGTCTGGATCCACGGCGGCGCGTTCTCCATCGGCGGCAACGGGGCGGCCTGGCACCAGGGCCACCGCTTCGCCCGCGACGGCGTGGTCTGCGTGGCCGTCAACTACCGGCTCGGCTTCGAGGGCTTCCTCGCCCTGGACGACGCCCCGCTCAACCGGGGCGTCCTCGACTGGCTGGCCGCGCTGGAGTGGGTGCGCGACAACATCGCGGCCTTCGGCGGCGACCCCGGCAACGTGACGGTCGCCGGGCAGTCGGCGGGCGCCGCGGCCGTCGCGACCCTGCTCACCATGCCGCGCGCCGAAGGGCTGTTCCGGCGCGCGATCGTGATGAGCGGCTCGGCCACCCTGGTCGCCGGCGAGCAGGAGGCCCGCGACCACGCCAGGGCGCTCGCCGCCCGCCTCGGGATCGCCCCCACCAGGTCGTCCTTCGCCGCGCTGCCCCCCGAGGCGCTCGTCGCCGCACAACCGCCGCCGCTGACCGGCGGCTCCGGCGGGCTGAACGACTCGGTGCCGGTCAAGCCGGTCGTCGACGGCGACCTGATCCCGGCCGTCCCGCTGGACGCCCTGCGCGCGGGCGCGGGCGGGCACGTTCCGCTGCTGGTCGGCTGCACCTCCCAGGAGGCCGACGTGTTCGTCAGGGGCATGGCCGCCGGGCTCGACGAGGCCGCCGCGCGGGCGGCGCTCGACCACCTCGGCGTCCAGGTGGACGAACCCGGCCTCACCCCGGCCGAGCGGGTCGGACGCGCCGTCACCCGGCACCTGTTCACCCGCGAGACGTGCTGGATCCGCGAGGCCAGGCCCGCCTACGGCTACGAGTTCCGGTGGGAGTCGCCGGTCGAGAGCCCGGCCGGCGGCGGACGCGTGGGCGCGGTGCACAACCTCGACCTGCCCTTCGTCTTCGACGTGCTGGACGCGCCCGGCGTCGCCCGCACGGCGGGACCGGGCGCGCCGCAGACGCTGGCCGACGCGATGCACGCCGCCTGGGTGCGGTTCGCCCGCACCGGCGACCCCGGCTGGCCGCTCGGCCACACCATGATCTTCGACGATCCCGCACCGTCGGCGTGAGAGTCACCCGGCCGTGAAGTCCGCACGGTGGCCGCCGACCCACTCGGGCCGGGGCCCCATCCGCGGCCTTCCGCGGCCGGGTCATTCCGGCGGCGTCCAGATGCGGCTGCGGAGATCGGTGCCGCGGATCACCTGGACGCGCCAGGGTTCGAGGCGGAGGACGTGCAGCGCGGGGTCGGCGGGCGACCGCCAGAAGGCCCCGAGGTCGTAACCGGCCCCGCGCGGGCTGGTCGCCCGGTAGAGGTCCCAGACGCGGCGCTTGGTCGCCAGGTCGTCGACCCAGGCGGCGGTGGCGTCGATGGCGACCGAGCTGTTGCCGGGCTTCCAGTAGGAGAAGGAGGTGTGCGGGTTGCCCGCGAGGTGGGCCGCCTTGACCGGCGTCCTGTAGGTGGCCAGCCACCCGCGCGGCCGCCCGTCCACGTTCTCCCAGACGGGGATGAGGATGCGGGTGCGGGGACGGTTCCTGGCGTCGACGGTGACCATCGTGGCGTACCGGATGGCACCGACGTAGGCGTTGAACTCGCTCTCGATCTCGGCGAATGACGTGGTCATCGACGGCACTCCTTCGTGATTTCATCCGTCTTCGGTGACCAGGGCATCTTGCGCCGCCGCGCGGACGCCGCGGAAGACGGCACTTCAAAGGCACCGAGTTACCGCCCGGGAACCGCCCCTGACCAGGCAGGACAGCGGCACGTGTCGCACGGTACGGGGGAGGGGCCGGGCGCTGCGGACCGAGCCTTCGGTGGGCGGGGTGTGCACTTCTTACCCCTCAGGTCGCGCGAACTTCACGCAGGTCGCCGGTTCCGTACATCTTGGTGCTCCAGGTTCAAGTCGTTCACTTTGAAGCACGTGTCGCGGCGCCCAGCGCGCCGCGACAAGATCGGGGACCACCACATGCGACATGCCGACTTCACCGTCCGCCGGGAACCGGCTGCCTGGCGCCACATCGCAGCAGTCTCGGTCGGCATCGGCCTGGGGCTCTTCCCGTTGGCACAGAGCGCGTCGGCCGACCCGGGCGGGACGCCGCAGGCCCCGGCCTTCAGCGTCGACGGCGGTCGCTACGAGCAGGCGGTGTCCGTCGAGCTGCGGGCCGGGCAGGGCGAGACGATCCGGTACACCACCGACGGCAGCATTCCCACGAAGAGCAGCCCCACCTTCGCCGGCAAGCCCATCCGCATCACCGAGGACACCAATCTGACGGCACGCGCCTTCAAGGGCAACCAGGCCGGCGCCGTCAAGTCCGAGGGGTACCTCATCCGCGAGGGGGAGCAGCCGATCGCCCGCATGATGATCGTCTCGGACGTGCACATCGGCGACTACGAGGCCGACCGCCACCGCTGGTCGTCCTACTTCGACACCATCGCGTCGGTTCTGGGCACCCCGGACGCCATCCTCTCCAACGGCGACATGATCAACGACAACTGGAACGGCCGCGGCAAGGACCACCAGTTGACCGCCCGCATCTTCAAGGAGAACCTCGCCCGCAAGGGCATGAACGCCACCCAGGTGTTCATGTCGTACGGGAACCACGACGCGACCCTGGCCGAGCTCCGCGCGGGCTACCCCAAGGAGTGGTTCCCCGACTCCGGCGACGGGTACTACCGCACGGACATCAAGGGCATTCCGCTGATCACGGTCAACACCGAGAACTACTCCGCGGCCCAGGCCACCTGGCTGCGGGAACAACTCGGCCAGATCTCCGCGGACCCCGCCTACCGCGACCTGCCGATCATCGTCCAGGGGCACCGGCCGGCTCCGGGCACCGTGATGGACGGCCAGCAGACCAGCAACCCGCGCCTGACCGAGGATCTGTCGAAGTTCCCGCGCGCCGTCTACTTCTCGGGCCATTCGCATCTCAACGTGAACGACCCGCGCTCGATCCACCAGAAGAACTTCACCGCGGTCAACGACGGCAGCTCGTCCTACATCGAGATCGACCACGGATACCAGATGCTCGACGCGGAAGGGCAGCTGGCCAACCGCTTCGAGACGCCCACCGCCCAGGGGCTGGCCGTCGAGGTCTACCGGGGCCGTACCGTCGTCAACCGCGTCAACCTCAACGCCGACCTCCACGACATCTACACCGGCGGGAAGTGGTCGGCGAACTGGAAGCCCCCGTTCCAGAGCGACGGGACGCTGGCCGGCAGGTCCTGGGAGATCAGGACGGCCGGCGCCGACGCCCAGGTCGTGCAGAACTTCACCTACACCGACGCCAACCGCAACCGCACGGCCCCGGCCTGGACGTCCCCGCACCCGCTGACGGCCCGGACCGGCAAGGACGGCCGGCTGGCGCTGCGCATCGACCAGGCCCAGGACGACGAGCTGGTGTACCACTACAAGGTGCGCGTCACCCGCGCCGACAACGGAGCCCAGGTGCTCGACACCAAGGTCGCCAACCGCTTCGACGTGGTGCCCGCCGCCGCCTCCATGGACATTCCGGTCCCGGTGCAGCGCGACGGCGCGAGGTACCGCGCGGAGGTCGTCGCGGTCGACGCGCAGGGCAACCAGTCGCCCGTCGCCGCGGACGTGCTGAAGTAGCACCTTGCCCCGTCATCGACCGGACCCGGCCGATGACGGGGCTTCCCCGGAAAGCCCGATGGCCCGCCGCTCCGGCGCGGAAGCCCTCCGCCACTGCGCCGCCGCCCGTCCGCCCGTGGTCCACCCCTGAGCCCTGCGCCGAGGTCGTGGCGGAAGAGCGCCTGAGCGGGAGTGCATAGACTTGTCCTCATGTTCGACGACAAAACGCAGGAGACCCTGCGGCGCCTGCTGGACCTCGCCGAACACCCCTCCACCCCGGACACCGAGCGGGCGCTGGCATTCGTCCGGATCCGCGCCCTGGTGGCGGTGCCGGCCGACGACACCCGCCGCAGGGCGCCCGTGGCCGGCATGGACGCCCAGCTGCTCACCAAGCTCAAACCGCTGCAGCGGCACGTGGACGAGGACCTGGTCGACGACGTGCACGGCGACCTGCACTCGTTCGGCATCCGCTACCGGCTGGTCTCGGAGGTCGCCGGCGAGCTGGCCCACATCCTCGACCTGCGCTCCCGCCTCGCCCCCGGCAAACGACACCGCCACGACGACGGCGTACGCCAGACGGCCGCCAGGCTGACCTACCTCCTGGAGCGCTCCGACGGCTTCCGCACCTCCCGCTGGCGCACCAGACGCGGCTGACCCGCCCGACCCGGTTCCCGCATGTCGGCAGCAACACCCTCTGAGGAGCGGATGACCAGCGTGGGACGCGCCGGCGGGGTTCTGACGCTCTGGACCGCCGGGTTCTCCGGTCGTAGGGGCGACGTCGCGATCGCGGCGGTCACCACCGCGGCCACCCTCGGTCCGCTGCTGGTGCCGAGTCCGAAGGCGTGGTGGATCGTCTGCCTGGGCGCGCTCGCCTCTGCGCCCGTCTACTGGCGCAGGCGCGCGCCCATGGCCGTGGCGCTGTTCGTCGGCGCCGCGATGACCGTCATGGTCTTGTGGGAGAAGCCGTTCCTCCCGTTCGGCCCCCTGGTCGCCGTCTACACCATCGCCGACCTCAGTCCCACGTGGAAGCGCCTGGCCGCGATCCCGGCGGTCGCCGTCATCGTCGGCGTCTCGCTGGCGCTGCCCGGGGAGGACAGCGAGATCTTCCGCCTGATCGGCACCGCCTTCGTGGCCGCCTACGCGCTGGGCACCAGCGCCCGGGCGAACCGGTCACGTGCGGCGGAACTGGCCGAACGGGCCCGTCGCCGCGAACAGCAGCACATCGCCGCGGTGGCGGAGGAACGGGCGCGGATCGCTCGTGACATGCACGACATCATCACGCACGCCGTCGGGCTGATGGTCGTCCAGGCCGAGGCCGGGCCCGTGGTCGTACGGAGCGACGCGCCCAGGGCCGAGGCCGTCTTCGACGCGATCGCCGACACCGGCAGGGGAGCGCTCACCGAGCTGCGAGGCCTGCTCACCGCGCTGCGCGCCTCGGGCGCCCCGGCGGGGGAGGACGTCGGGCCCGCCCAGCCGAGCCTGGACGGACTCGCCTCACTGGCCGGACGCAGCGGCCTGGACGTGGTCATGACCGTGGAGGGCGAGCGGCGGCCGACATCGGGCAGCCTGGAGGCCGCCGTCTACCGGATCGTCCAGGAGGCCCTCACCAACGTGCGCAAACACGCGGGGGTGCTCAACGTACGGCTGCACCTGCGCTGGACCGCGCGGGAACTGCTGGTCGAGATCGCCGACGAGGGCGGCGGGCCACGTCGCGACGGCGGCGGCTACGGCCTGATCGGCATGCGGGAACGGGCGACCGCGTACGGCGGGACGCTCACCGCGGGACCGGGACAGGACGGGGGATTCCTCGTCAGAGCCGTCTTTCCGCTTGAATAGCGCGCATGCTGCGCGTGCTCATCGCCGACGACCAGGATCTCTTCCGCGCCGGGTTCGGCCTGATCCTCGGCGCCCAGCCGGACATGCTGGTGGTGGGCGAGGCGGCGGACGGCGACGAGGCGATCGCGCTGGCCGGGCGGCTGCGTCCGGACGTGGTCCTGATGGACGTGCGGATGCCGGGCACGAACGGCATCGAGGCCACCAGGGAGATCTGCGCCACGACCGCCGCCAAGGTGCTCGTCCTGACCATGTTCGACCTGGACGAGTACGTCTACGACGCCGTCCGCGCGGGCGCCAGCGGCTTCCTGCTCAAGGACATCCGCCGCGACGAGCTGGCGCACGCGGTGCGCACCGTGGCCGCCGGCGAGGCGTTGCTGGCCCCCGCCGCCACCCGCAGGCTGCTGGAGGACCTGGTCAGACGGCCGGCTCACGGCCCCATGCCGCGGCTGGCTGGACGGCTGGCGACGCTCACCGAGCGGGAACGCGAAACGCTCCGGCTGGTCGCCCGCGGACTGTCCAACGCCGAGATCGCCGCCGCGCTCGTGGTCACCGAGCACACGGTCAAGACGCACGTCAGCCGCATCCTGACCAAGCTGGACCTGCGGGACCGGGTGCAGGCGGCGGTGTTCGCCTACGAATGCGGCCTCGTGGTCGCCGGTGAGAGTGACATCGGAGATCACACTCACGACTGACGCGCCACCAGGGGGCCGCAAGCAGCATCGTCGTCATGAAACGTGTCCTGATCGCGCTCGCCGCGGCCCTCGTCTCGGCTGTCCTGCTGCACGTCGGCACCGGCCCGCACCCCGTGGCCTGGCTGACGTGGCTCGCCACCTTGCCCGTGCTGCTCGCCGCCCCCCGGGTGGGGGGCGGGTCGGCCTTCGCCGCGGGCGCCCTCGCCTGGCTCGGCGGCCAGTTGCAGTGGTGGCCGTACTTCACCGGGACGCTGGAGACGCCTGTCCCGGTGGCGGCCGGCCTGCTCGCCGGGCCGGCGCTGCTGTACGGCCTCGGCGTGCTGCTGCACCGTTCGCTGCTGGCCAGGCGGCGGACGCTGTCGGCCGTGCTCGCCGTACCGGCGTCGTGGGTCGGCGTCGAATACCTGATGGCGCTGGCCGGACCGCACGGCGCCTGGTGGAGCCTGGCCTATACGCAGGCCGACGTGTTACCCGTCCTGCAGACGGCCTCCGTCGCCGGCGTCTGGGGGATCACCTTCCTGCTCCTGCTCGTGCCCGCCGCCGTGGCCGCGCTTCTCGCACCGGGCGCGACCCGCCGGCTCCCCGTCGCGGTGACGGCGGGCGCGATGGCGGCGCTGGCCCTGGCGTACGGCTTCGCGCGGCTCGGCACCGGCCAGGACGGCGGGCAGCACCGCGCGGTCGCGCTGATCTCCACCGACAACCCGGACGACACCGTGGCACTGGACTCCCCGCAGGGGCGCGACCTGCTCCGGCGCTACCGCCAGGCGGTCGACGCGGCCGCCGCCCGCGGCGCCGAGATCGCGCTGCTGCCGGAGAAGACGTTCGACGCGGCCACCGCCCGCCTGCCGCTGGCCAGGCCGGGAGTGGCGGTCGTCGCCGGCGTCGCGCTCGGCGCCGGCGCGACGCGCACCAACAGCGCGCTGGCCTACCCGTCCGGGGCCCGCTACGACAAACACCACATGATTCCCGGGCTGGAGTCGGAGTTCACGCCCGGACGCACGCTGACCCTGCTCGGCCCGACCACGACGGGCCTGATCGTCTGCAAGGACCTGGACTTCCCCTGGCTGGTACGGCAGTACCGCCAGGCCGGCGCGACGACGCTGCTCGCCCCCGCCTGGGACTTCGACGACGACGCCTGGCTGCACAGCCGCATGGCGATCGTCCGCGGGGTGGAGAGCGGGTTGTCGGTGGCGCGCGCGGCCCGCCAGGGCCTTCTCACGGTGAGCGACACCCGGGGACGGGTGCTGGCCGAAGGCCGCAGCGGCAGGCCCGGCGTGACCACGGTGTTCGCGGCGCTGCCGCAGCAGGGCGCCTCGACCCTCTACGCCGCCCTGGGCGACTGGGCCGCCTGGTGCTCGGTCGCGACGCTGCTCCTCGCACTCGCCGGCCTCCGCAACGGCCGCCCCGCCGCCCGTACGGCCGGGCCGCCCACGGGCGGGCCGGCTCCCGGTGCGCCCGCGCGATCGACGCTGCGGCGCTCGGCTTCCGGTCACCGGCATCCCACTGCCCCGCGCACCACCGCCGGCTAGTTCACGGTGAAGGAGTAGCTCCGTGCCGAGCTCAGGTAGCCGCGCGCGTCCACGCTCCACACCCACAGTGTGTGAGGGCCGGCGGTGTCCGGCGTGATGGTCGCGGTTGACGTGCCGGCGGGGAGCTGGAGCGTTTCGCCGGAGTCCAGGCGGTAGGTGTACCCGACGATGTCCTGTCCGCCATTGGGCGAGAAGGCGAACTCGCCGGCTACGCCGGCGCCGCCGCCGGAGGCGTTCTCGGGGTAGACGGCCGAGGTGACCGACGGCGCCGGGTTCCGCCGGGGGGTGAAGGCGTAGGAGCGCTCCGGCCCGATGTTGCCGGCCCGGTCGATCGCCTTGACGTAGAGCGTGTGACGGAAGGAGGTCGTCGGCGTGAAGGTCATGGCGGCCTTCCCCTCGCTGTCGGCCGTGACCCGCTGGAGCGGGGGACCGCTCGGTGCGATGCGGTAGCTGTAGGAGACGACGTCGGTGGACTCGCCGGGGGAGAAGGTGAACACCCCGGGGGTGCCGACGAGCGCGCCCATCGTGTTCTGCGGATAGGCCTCGGAGGCGATCACCGGCAGCGCGGGCCTGGTGACGTCCACCGTGAACTCCTGCCAGGCCGTCCAGTCGCTGGCATCGCTGAGCATCTCCAGCGTCTCCGGCTCCTGGTAGTGATCCTCGGCACGCACCCGCCAGCGGTAGGTCTGCCCGTCGGCGAGCAGCCCTTCGGGGATCTCGGCGCAGTGCCTGCCCTCGGAGCCGGGAAGGGTGCTCGCCGAGCCCAGGACCGTGCCGGAGGTGTCGGCCCATTCGAAGCGCGCCGACACCTCGTCGCGTTGCCCGTGGTCGCCGTCGACGATCTCGGCGCCGAGGGTCGGGGTCGTGGTGTGGACGAAGCCGGTCGCCGGACGGGGCTCCGGCCCGCAGAGATCGTTGAGGTTCACGGCCGGATCGGTGGGCACGTCGGGCACCGTGTTGTACCAGAAGCTCAGCAGCGGGACGTGGATGCGGCCGAAGTACGGGTCGTCGGCCTGATCGGACTCGAAGACGCGCAGGTTACGCTGTCCGACCTCGCTCGTCGCACGCAGTCCGAGGGTCAGGTGCCGGTCGCCGCGTGCGGCGGCTTCCCGTACGGCGTCGGCGATGCGCCAGTTGAAGAAGCAGGCGCCGTAGTCGTCGGCGGCTTTCCCGGTGCCGAGGTTCCGCTTCCAGTCGGGCTGGTTGAGCCAGGTGGTCTCCGGCCCGATCTCTCCGGTCACCCAGAGCTCGACACCGGTGTCGCAGGCGCCGCTGTTGAGGTAGCCCTTGAAGACGGCGTGGAGCAGCTTCTTGCCCTGCATCGGGCTGATGTCCATGCGGAAGAAGGAGCGAAAGACGCCGGCGGGCTTGACGCCGGTCCCCACGAGCGCGTCGTCCGCGCTGTTCCAGTGGGAGACCTTGGGTTCGGCGAGGTTGACGTAGGTCCAGGCGAGCTTGAGGGTGCCGGTGGACGGTGACGCCTGCGCCTGTCCGGGCGGCATCATGACGAACGTGATGACGGAGGCGCATAACAGCGCCAGGACGCGTTTCACTGTGGTTCTCCCCGTTGCAGGTGTGACCCCCTGAGCGATCATCGTCGTTCCGGAAGGCAACGCGACAGGGGCCAGTCCGGTGACGAACGGGTAACTCTGAGTGCTTCGCGTGGCCGGAGCCGGCGACCTTGGCCGTCCGCCGCCAGCACGCCGCGCATGTGGCCGACGCGCTCGACGTCGCCTCGATCCGGATCTGGCTTCGGGCCCCAGTCACATGGTCGCGGGACACGTCCTAGGATGAGCGGAACTCAGGTCTGACGGAGCTTCACTGGTGGTCGCGCGCTTACTGTCGACCCCAGCCGTGGTCGGGCGGGACTCCGAGCTCCAGGCCCTGACCGACGCCCTGGCGGGCACCCCGTCGCTGATCCTGGTCGAGGGTGAGGCGGGCATCGGCAAGAGCCGCCTCCTGCGCGAGTACCTGGCCACCGCGGACCAGCGGGTCCTGGTCGCCGCCTGTCCGCCGTTCCTGGAACCGCCCCCGCTCGAACCGCTTGAAGAGGCAGCGCAGGCGGTCATCTGTTCCCGCGCCATGCTCGGCGGCGGCCGGGTGCCTGGCCTCCAGCGTCTGCACCACCCAGGCGTGCTGGGCGCGCACCGAGGCTGCATCGGGCTGGTCTGACAGAGCGGGAACGCCGCAGCGCTTCCTCGTCGTCGTCATCGAGCTACGTACTCGGGACCAGGTGTTGGTCGGGGAGGTGGACGGCGTTCGTACCGGCCTGGGGGACGGTCAAGCGGCGACGAACCCAGGGGAATCACGCAGCGGGGACGAAGGCGGGAGGGCACTGTTGCGGGGACGGCGGGCCAGGGGCGCGAAGGAGATGAACAGCACGATGGCGCCGAGGGGGATCAGATCCTTGTCGATGAACGGCATCATCAGGTCCGTCATCACCAGGACCGGCGTCCACGCCTTGACGCGGCGCATGACGGCGAGCTGGATGATGAGCGCGAGCTGGCCGAGGTAGAACAGGTAGGGTCCGACGTCGTAGATGGCCAGCGAGATCACGGGAACGCTGTGGACCTCTTTGGTGATCATGCTCATGGCATAGTGATCGTCGGCCGCGAATCCCGCCACGATGTCGACGGTGAACTGCCCCGTCAGTGCCAGAGCGCCGGTGACGGCCACCCACATGAGCACAGTGGACAACAGGTTTCCGCCGGCCAGTCTTCGTAGCTGGACGAAGACGGAGACGAACATCGCCATCGCGGCGATGAAGGCCAGGTGGCCGGTGGTCCATGCCGGGCCGGGCCCTCTGGTGCCGTCCAGGCCGTCGAGGATCCGGATCACGCCGTAGGTGAAGGTGAGCAGCGGTGCTGCGAGGAAGGCGAAGCGGTAGGGGGAAGTCATGAGGGAACACTACGAACGCCGGCGCGCGGCCGGAATCGGGTGACCGTCTAATCCGTGGCGCAGCAGGTCCTAGTCACTTGTCCGATACCGGAGGGATGACCGGCCTCTCTACCGTTCGTGGCAGATATCGCTGCTGATGGGACGGACAGGACCACTGTGAAACTGATGGAACGCCTTGAGACCTCCGTCGAGCTGACGTCGGTGAGCAGACACTACGCACACGGTGTCGTCGCGCTCAACGACGTGAGCGTCGGCTTCCGCCAGGCCACTTTCACCGCCGTGATGGGTCCGTCCGGCTCTGGGAAGTCGACATTGCTGCAGTGCGCGGCCGGGCTGGACAGACCCACCTCGGGCCAGGTCATGGTGGACGGCAGGGACCTGACGAAGATGAGCGAGCGGAAGCTGACTCTGCTGCGCCGCGACCGGATCGGGTTCGTCTTCCAGTCGTTCAACCTGCTGCCGTCGCTCACCGCCGCCCAGAACGTGGCGTTGCCGCTGCGGCTGACCGGCCGTCGTCCCGATCCTGAGCTGGTCAGGCACAGCCTGGACGCGGTCGGGCTCGCCGACCGCGCGGGACACCGCCCCGCCGAACTGTCCGGCGGGCAGCAACAGCGGGTGGCCGTCGCGCGGGCGCTGGTGACCAGGCCGGCCGTGCTGTTCGCGGACGAGCCGACCGGCGCCCTGGACACCAACACCAGCAGGGACGTGCTGCGCCTGCTGCGCGGCCTGGTCGACCTGCACGCGCAGACGATCGTGATGGTGACCCACGACCCCGTGGCCGCCGCGTACGCCGACCGAGTGCTGTTCCTGGCCGACGGCAGGATCTGCGGAGAGCTTCCCGACCCCACCGCCGAGGTCGTGGCCGCCCGGATGCTCCTGCTGGAGGAGGCATGCTGACCATTGCCTTCAGCACCCTGCGTACCCGCATGGTGTCCTTCGCCGGCACGTTCCTGGCCTTGGCCCTCGGCGCGGCGCTGATGGCCGCGATGGGGCAGGTCCTTGCCACTACGGTCGGCTCGCCGGAAAGGGGGCCGCAGCGCTATGCCTCGGCCCCCGTGGTGGTGGTGCCCGACGACCGGCTGAGAGTCGAGGGCCACCTGGGCGAGACCAGCGCCCCGCTGGCCGAGCCGCGCGGACTGCCGGCGAGCCTGGCCGGACGCTTCCCCGACGCGGTCGCCGACCGGGTTTTCGCCGCGCAGCTCGCCGGTGGCCCCGCCGCCGTCGGGCGTCCCTGGTCCGCCTCACGCACCGCGCCCCAGCGGCTTGTCGAAGGCGGCGCGCCGGCGGGGCCACGGGAAATCGTCGTGAGTGGGGGAGCCCGGGTCGGCGACCTGGTGCGGGTGGTGACGGCCCAGGGCGCGAAACCGTACACAGTCGTGGGGGTGACGACCGCGCCGGGCACCGTGTTCTTCAGCGACGCGGAGGCGGCCAGGCTCTCGTCGCGGATCGACGCGCTGGCGCTGTGGCTCCCGCCGCAGGAGGTGCGCGCCGCGGTCGGGAGCACCGCCAGGGTGCTGACCGGGCAGGATCGAGCTCTCCTCGACCCCACCAGGGACAGCGACGAGCAGGCGAGGAACAACGCCGGCACGATTGTCGGCATCGCCGCCGGGTTCGCCGTGTTCATCGCGATCTTCGTGGTGTCCTCGACGTTCGCCTTCGCGGTCGTGCAGCGCCGGCGCGAGTTCGCGCTGCTGCGCACCGTCGGCGCCACCGCGGGTCAGGTACGCAGGATGTTGTACGGCGAGGCCGGAATCGTCGCTGTGATCGCGGCGGCGACCGGCGCCGTCATCGGCCGCTTCCTGGCAGGTCCGATCCTGGACTGGCTGGTCGGGTTGGGGATGGCACCGAGCTGGCTGGTGCCGAGCACGGACATATGGCCGTCCGTCGTGGCCTTCACGACCGGCGTGGTGGTCGCACTTGCCGGGGTGGCGCTCGCGGCCGGGCGGGCGGGGCGGGTGCGTCCGGCCGACGCCATGCGCGAGGTGGCCGTCGAGCCGCGAGCGATGACGTGGGGCCGCTGGGTGGTGGGCGCGGCCGTCGTCGGGACGGCGCTGGTCAGCATGGCTGTGAGCGCCATCGGCGACCCGGCAGGAGCGACGAACAACAAGTCGTTCATGCCGATCGTGATGCTGCTGGTCGCCGGTGCGGGGATACTCGCCCCCGCCCTGGTGCGGCCGGTCACCCGGCTCCTGGCCGCCCCGATGGACCACCTGCGCGGCGCGGGCGGAACCCTGGTGCCCGCCGCCGCCGTCGCCTCCGCCCGGCAGACCGCCGCGATCGCCGCTCCCGTGCTCATCGCCGTCGGCCTGGCCGCCGCGCTGCTCGGCGGCGCCGCGATGACCGACACCGTCAAGGCCGCGGCGCAGGCGGCTCCGGTGCGCGCCGACTACCTGGTTCTCCCCACCGGTGGCGCAGGACTGGACCGCCAGCTCGTCGAACGCCTGCGCGCACTTCCCGGCGTGGATGTCGCGGTCACGGCGCCGACCAGCCTCTACACCCTCGAAGGCGACGCCGTGCTCATCCAACGCCCGGCCGAGGCCGTCGACCCGGCCCGGCTGCCCGCCGTACTGGATGTGGCGCTGACGGCGGGATCGTTCGCCGATCTGGACGACGACGGCATCATCGTCTCCGAGACCTGGGAGATGAGGCTCGGTGCGACCGCGAAGGTGTGGCGCGCGGACGGCAGCAAAGCCGCACTCAAGGTCGTCGGACTGCTCGGCGCCGACGCACCGGCCGATTCCTACATCACCCGAGCGCACGCTCGCTCCGCGCCGACGGCCGTCGCCTACCTCAAGCTCCGTCCGGGAACGTCACCGGCTGCCGTCCGGGCGGCATTGGAGGGCGCCGTCTCCGGACACAACGCGCGAGCCGTCACCAAGGCGAACTGGGTGGCGGAGGCCGGCGATCGGCGTGGCTCGGCCAGCAGGCTCGGGCTGCTCGTCGTTCTCGGCATCATCCTGGCCTATGCTGCGATCGCGCTGGTCAACACGCTGCTGATGGCGGCCTCCGGCCGCACGGCCGAGCGTGGCACGTTGCGCCTGCTCGGCGCCACCCACGGCCAGGTGCTGCGCTACGCCGCGGGTGAGGCTCTGCTGGTCGTCGCCATCGGCGTCGTCCTGGCCGCGGGTGTGGCGGCGGTCAGCCTCGCCGGGCTGTGGGCTTCCCTGGTGCAGCTCGCGGGGCCGGTCTCGATCAGCCTGCCGTGGTCCTCGGTCGCCGCTGTGGCGGGAGGATGCGCGTTCCTCGGCGTACTCGCCTCGATCGTGCCCGCCCTGCGCTGCCCTCGCTAGTTCTCACCGAGGTCGAGTCGGGCCAGCTCCACCCTGGAGGAGACGCCCAGCTTGGGAAAGGCGCGATAGAGGTGGTAGCTGACGGTCTTGGGGCTGATGAACAGGCGAGCACCGATCTCCCTGTTGGTCAGCCCCGTCACGGCCAGCCGGACGATCTGCAGCTCCTGGGGCGACAGATCGTCGCGCCTGTCGGCGTGGACGGGCACGGCGCCGCTGTCGCCGGCCGCGCGCAGCTCCCCGGCCGCCCGCTCGGCCCACGGCTGCGCGCCCAGCCGCTGGAAGATCTCCACCGCGGCCCGCAGGTGCGTGCGGGCATCCCTGTTGCGGCGCTCGCGGCGCAGCCACTCGCCGTAGAGCAGCTCCGTCCTGGCCCGCTCCATGGGACGTTCGCGCGGCCCGTGCAGCCGCAGAGCCGTGACGAAGTGCTGCTCCTGCCCCGACATCAGGGCCCTGCAGCGCGCCAGCACGGCATCGGCCCAATTCATCCTGGCGGCGGCCGCCCACTCGGCGAACCGGGCCAGCGGTTCCGCCGCCCGTCCGGGCTCACCGGTCCGCACAGCGGCCTCCACCTGGTCGGCGGCGAAGTAGACGGCCTGGTTCTGGTGGCGTACGGGCCCGGCCTGAGCCTCCTCCAGCCGGTCGAGCACCAGCGCGTGCCGGCCGCGGCTCAGGTCGAGCATGGCCAGCGCCCACTCACCCCAGGCCATTCCGTGCACGATCCCGGTCAGCGCGAACTGATCCCGGCACCGGACGGCCAGCTCCGCACACCGCGCGTCGTCGCCCTGCACGGCGGCCAGCCAGGCCAGGACACCCTCCAGATAGCCGGTCCGGTGGGGCTGGCCGCTGTCCAGCGCGATCCGCAACCCCTCCTCGGCATCGGACATGGCGCTGCGAAACCTGTTCAGGTGCAGCTCGGCGGAGGCCAGCGTCGCGTACGCGATCGGCAACCACCCGGTCGTGCCCAGCGAGCGGCACTCCTCGACGAGGGCGGCGCAGATCTCCTGCTGCGCCGGGAAGTCGCCGACGAGCCCCGCGACGAACGCCGCGTTGAGGCGCAGCGTGTACGCCCCCCGACCGATGCGGCGCGCGTCGGCCACCAGCGGCCGCATGGCGGGCAGCGCCCTGGCCGGGCCCCGGGTGAGCGACTCCGAGCGCGCGGCGACAGCCGCCACGGCGGAGTCCAGCCCGTGCTCCGGACCCAGACGGAGCTCGGTCAGCCGCTCCGAGGCTTCTTCGAGCAGCGCGGGGTCGCCGAGCTGGGAGGCGTTGCGCGCCGCGTCCACCAGCATGAGCCCGGCCGCCCCCGGATCCAGCTCGGCGATCCGCGCGGCCCCCGAGAGCAGCAGGTCGTGCGCGGTGTGGACGGCGTCCCGCTCGAACGCGATCCTGGCCCGCAGCTCGGCTAGCCGGGCGGCGGGACGAGGGGCGTCGACCAGGCGGGCCGCGCGTTCGGACAGCTCCTGAGCCCGTTCGAGCGAGCCGGCGTCGGCCGCGGCCACGGCCGCCTCGGTCAGCCGCCTGGCGAGCTGGACCCGGTCGGCGGTCAGCTCAGCGGCCCGTTCGAGCGCGGCGGCGGCCGCCGCGTGCCCCTGCCGTTCCCTGGCCCGTTCCGCCGTGCGCTCCAGCGCGGCGGCCGCCTGCTCGTCGGGGCCGAGCGCCGCCGCGGCCAGATGCCAGGCCTGCCGGTCCTCCTGGTCGCGCAGCGCCTCGGCCAGCGCCCGATGGACGGAGAGCCGCTCGTCCAGGGAGCCCGTGTGGAGGGCGGCGGTCCGCATCAGCGGGTGCGCGAAGGTCACCGTGCCGCCGTCGACCGCGACCAGTCCCTCGGCGCCGCCGAACGCCCCCGCGTCGAGGCCCAGCACCTCGGCCGCGCGCAGGACGGCGCCCAGGTCCCCGGTGCCCTCGACGGCGGCGACCAGGATCATCAACCGCGTCCGCCGGGGCAGCGCCTCGATGCGGGCCCCGTACGTTTCCTGGATGCGGCGCGGCAGGGGCGCGGGCGCGAGCCGGTCCCCGGTGCGGGGCAGTTCGATCAACGCGAGCGGGTTGCCGCCGCTCTCCGCGAGAACCCTGGCCCTCACCGCGTCGGCCAGGTCAGGGTCGCAGTCGCGCAGAAGCGCGGCGGCAGCCTCAGGGGCCAACGGCCGCAGGCGCCGTTCCGGCAGGCCGGGCGCGCGGAAGCCGTCGCGCGAAGCGAGGATGAACGCGATGCCCTCGGCGTCCAGCCGCCTCGCCGCGAACAGCAACGCGTCGGCGGACGCCCGGTCCAGCCAGTGGGCGTCGTCCACCAGGCAGACCAGCGGGCCCTCCTCGGCGAGCTCCGACAGCAGGGAGAGCGTCGCCAGGCCGATCACGAAGCGGTCCTCACCCCCGCCCGCGCCAAGACCCAGCGCACCACGCAGGGCCGCGGCCTGCGGCTCGGGCAGGGAGTCCACCCGCGCCAGAGCGGGACGCAGGAGCTGGTGCAGGGCAGCGAACGGCAACTCGGCCTCGGTCTCCACCCCGGCGCACCGCAGGACCCGCGCGTCGGCGGCCCGGCTCGTCACATGGGAGAGCAGCGCGGTCTTGCCGATCCCCGGGTCTCCATAGATCACCAGGACCCCGCTTCGCCCAGCCCGCGCGCCCTCGAGTACCTCGTCGACAGCACGCTGATCGTCATCCCGCCCCCGCAGCATGGAAAGACTGTAACGGACGACTACCGAGCAGCTTGTCGCGAGATATGCGCATATCGGCAGGCTGGAGAGGGGGCGGCGTCGCTGATCCGCCGGACTAACCGATCTTGGGATCGTGTCGGCAGCGGTCAGGCAGGTGCCCGCCGCCCTGGGTGGGCGGCGGGCACGGAATCGGGTCCAGGTGTCAGCGCAGGGGGAAGGCGCGGGTGGTGGTCTGCTCGACCTTGTTGCCTTCGGTGTCCCAGGCTTCGGCCTTGAGGGTTACGGCGCCCTTCGTAGCCGCGAGGGCGGGATAGGTGAGTGTGGTGGTGTAGACGCCGGTACCCACCCGGCGGACCTTGGCGTCCTTCCAGGTCTGGCCGTCGTCGGTGCTGTAGGCCAGCTTCAGCCCCGCGACGGCCGGCATCGGCTCGGCCGACGGGGAGTGGGTCACGTCGATCTGGAACGTGTGCCGGCCACCGGCCCGTACGGAGGTGTCCAGGGCCTGGGTGTCACGCAGGTCGTACCCGACGAACACCAGCGGCTGCGGGTTGCACGAACCGGACGAGCCCATGATCGGGTGGCAGTCGGTCGTGGGCGGGACGGTGTCCTCGTCACGGGCCCTGGAGTGGAAGGTCCAGGCGTTGACGGAGCCCGAGCCGCTCTGTTCGAGCCGGTAGACGCTCTCCTCCTTGGTCAGCGTGAACATCGGGAACGCGGCGCCGGCGACGCGCGGGATCTCCTTGCCGTCCCTGAACAGCTTCGCGTTGGTGTTGACGCTGCCGCCGGGCATGGCCAGCCGCCCGTCGCCGGTCACGAAGGTGTAGGCGGGCAGGAACGTGTCGCCGCGCCGGCACATCGCGCACAACACCTTGTACTCGACGCCGGGGACCTCCGGGATCACCATGCCGCCCGGGGTGGCCGGGCCGGTGCCCCAGCGCCTGGTCTCCCTGCCGGGCTTCTCGATCGTCGTCTCCAGCCCCCAGGTCTTCGTGCCGGTGCCGCTGACGGTCCCCTCGCGCAGCGTGTCCGCGCCGGACAGACTGAAGTACTCGATCCGCCTGGAGGGGGCGGCGAAGTGGAAGGCCGTCGAGAACGTGACCCGCTCCAGCGGCTTGCGGCTGTGCCAGATCTCCATCTGGTCGTCGAGGCTCAACGGCGAGTGGTACGCGGTGTCCACCGCCCGCAGGCGGCTGTCGGTGAAGCGGTAGTCGGGGTCGGGGACCCTGCCGTCCTCGTACTCCAGGAGCTGGTAGGTGTAGTCGATGATCGGGTGGCTGGCGATCTCCAGCGTGACCGGGCCGGCCGCGAGCTGGGCGCGGAGCTGGTCGCCGACGGCCTTGAAGATCTGGATCACCGGCAGTTCCGGCTTTTCGTCCCCGCTGGGCCAGGCGGGGATCGAGCAGCCGGGGTACACGCGGTTGGCGAAGAGCACGACCCCGGCGGCGCCCGCGGCCTTCAGCGCCTGGAGACGCTTGAGCTCGATGACGCAGGTGTCATCGGGGTCGATCGTCATCAGCGCGAGCTTGCCGCGCAGGCCGCCCTGCGGGTTCTCGCCACCGCCGACGTACGCGAGGTCGTAGCGGCGGGTGCCGGCCGGGAACGGGATGTCCCAGCCGAGGTCGAAGCTCAGCCCACGGTCGAAGTACTCATAGGTTCTGGCGTCGATCGCGTACTTCCGCGGGGACACGGCGCGCACGGCCAGTTGCGGGTTGGCGGCCGTGGCCTGCACCGAGAACAGCAGCTTCCCCTTGGTGACCTTCTTGGTGGGGCTGATGTACCAGTCGTTCATGCCGAGGGCGCCCATGCTCCCGGACGACAGCGAGGTGCCGTCCCAGGCCGTGCGCACGAAGGAGAGGGTGCCTCTGGCGTGCCGCCAGTCGATCGGCTTGGGCGTCGTCATGCGCAGCAGCACGGCCTTGCGGGCGTCGAGGGTGATCTCGGCTCCGCCCTCTGGCACGACCACCTCGGGGTCGTACAACTGGGCGACCGGGGGAGGCCCGCTGTCGGTCGTGTTGTGCTGGACGCCGGCCTGGACGTTGTAGGTGCCCGGCTCGACCATGTAGCGGTAGACGCCGTCGCTGACGAACTCGCCCGAGCTGACGCCATAGGTGTCGGGGACGTCGACCGCGCTCGCGGCCACCCAGCTCACCATCGGCGAGGGCGGGTTGCCGTACCTGTCGATGAGGTGCACGGTCAGCGGCACCTTCTTGGGCCCGCGGCGCAGCCCCACCGGGGTCGTGACGTGCGTACCGGACGGGCCTGCGGCGACCACGGCGCCGGTGTAGCCGCCCTTGGGCAGGCCGTCCGGGCGCAGGGTGACGGTGACGGACGCGGTGCCGCCCGCCGGGACGGTCACCGACGGGGCGCTGAACGTCAGCGCGTCCTTGGCCTCACTCAGGGTGGCGGCGAGGGTCAGCGTCACCTCGGCGGCGCCGTCGTTGGCGTAGGTGACGGTCTTGTCCACGGTGTCGTTCACGTCCACGGGGATGACGCCGTAGTCCAGGTTCGGCGTGGTGGAGACGACGGCCTGGGAGACGGCCCTGGCCACGTCGACGCGGCCGGCGCCCTGCTCGTAGGCGGAGTGTCCGGCGTCCTTGGCGGTCGACATCAGCGCCGCCTTGAGCCGCCGGCCGTCCCAGGACGGATGTTGCTGGGCCAGCAGCGCGGCCGCGCCCGCGACGTGCGGGGTCGCCATCGAGGTGCCGTTCAGGCTGGTGTAGAGGGCGTCGACCGGACCGCCCAGCGAGGTTCCGGCGGCGCGGGCGGCGACGATGCCCACGCCTGGGGCGGCGATGTCCGGCTTGAGCGCGCCGTCCACGGCCCTCGGCCCGCGGCTGGAGAAGCTCGCGAGCCGGTCGGACTTGTCGGTGGCGGCGACCGTCAGCGCGGACGCGGCGGCGCCGGGCGCGCCGATCGTCTCCTTGGCGGGGCCGTCGTTGCCCGCGGCGACCACGAACAGCGCGCCCGTCGAGGCGCTCAGGTCGTTGACGGACTGGGACAGCGGGTCGGTGCCGTCGGTGGGGTTGCCGCCGAGGCTCATCGAGACGATCTTCGCCTTCTCCTCGGTGGCGGCCCACTCCATGCCGGCGATGATGTCGGAGGTGTCGCCCGAGCCCGAGTCGCCCAGCACCTTGCCGATGACGAGCCTGGCGCCGGGGGCGACGCCCTTGCGCGTGCCGTCCGAGCCCGCGCCCGAGCCCCCCACGGTCGCGGCGACGTGGGTGCCGTGGCCGTGGTGGTCGGTCACCTCCTGGCCCTCGACGAAGCTGCGGCTGTCGGCGATCCGGCCGGCGAGGTCGGGGTGGGTGGCGTCGACGCCGGTGTCCAGCACGGCGACCGTCGTGCCCGAGCCGTCGAAGCCGGCCTTCCACGCCTCGGGCGCGCCGATCAGCGGCACGCTCTCGGCCAGGTCGGCCTTGACCTTGGCGTCCAGCCAGACCTTGCCGACGCCGCCGGCCAGTCTCGTCCGGCCATTGGCCGATTCGCGCAGGGTGGCCCAGAACTCGTCCGCCTTCGTCTTGTCGACCGTGAGGGCGGCGCCGTGGATGCTCGGCAGCGACCGGATGGCGGTGCTGTCGGGCAGGGCGCGGGCGGTGCTCTTCCGGGTGCCCTGGTACTGGACGATCAGCGGCAGGCGGTCGGCCGTGCCGTCGGCGTAGCCGTTCTCGGCCAGGTAGCGGACGTCGAACAGCTTGAGGTCCAGGAGGCCCGCGTCGAGGGCGGGCTGGGCGTCGTCCGGGATCACGAAGATCCCCTCCGGGCCGGCCTCGCTGCGGAACAACGGGGTGTGACCGTCGGGGCGGCGGACGGCCTCGGGGGTCGCGGTGTAGTGTCCGTCGCCGTCCCTGGCGAGGCGGACGGTGTCGCCGGTGATCAGGGTGAGGCTCCATTCGCCGCCGGCGGCGCCGGGGAGCGTGACGACGCCGGTGTCGCCCTCGTCGGGCGCGGCGAGGGCCGTCGCCGGGGTGAGCAGGCCCGCGGCCAGTGCCGCTACGGCCGCGCCCGCTGACACGCGCGGCCACGGCCGCCTTCTGGTGGGTGGCATCGGGGGATCTGCCTCTCTCCTCATGCGTCGACCCAGCCCTCTTCGAGTTCGGCCTCGGGTTCGGCCTCGGGCTCGGGTGTGTCCTGCTCGTCCTTCGGATCGGGCTCTTCAGGCATGCGCTTAGCGTCACAGGAGCGACAGATGGCTACCTATGGGGCAAACACCCCAATAGTCAGGCGTCGAGGCGGTGCGCCAGCCCCGCGCGGGAGCGCAGGCCCAGCTTGCGCATGGCCGACCCCAGGTGCTTGTCCACGGTCTTGGCCGACAGGAACAGCTCCTTGGCGATCTCCTTGTTGGTCAGGCCGGTGGCGGCCAGCCTGGCCACCGCGTCCTCCCTGGGGGAGAGCGCGGACCCGTAACCGCGCGGGCCGCCGCGATGCCGGGCCGGTACGGGCAGGCCCCAGCGCCTGCCCAGCCGGCCCGCCCGGTCGAGGTCCCAGGCGGCGCCGAGCCCGCCGTACGCGTGCAGGGCGGCCTCCAGCATCGACGCCCCCCGCTCGTCACCGGCGCTCAGCAGCAGCCCGGCCGCGTGCTCGCGCGCCTGCGCCGCCTCGTACGGCGCCCCCAGCCGGTCGTACGACGCCGCCGCGTCCATGAAGCGCACGGCGTCGGCGGACAGGAAGCCCCGCGCATGGCCGAGCGCCGCCCGCGCGAGCGGCGCGTCCAGCGCGGCGAGCTCGCCTTCGAGACGTGACACCAGCTCCCCGGCCTCCTCGACCCTGCCCAGCCCCACCAGGGCTTCGACCAGCGCGGGAACCGCCCGAACACCCACCGGCCACAACCCCTTGGCCGCCCACAACGCGAACGCCTCGCCGGTACGCGCCACGGCCTCCCCGGCCCGGTCCTGTGCGACGGCCAGCCGCAGCAGCGCGCTCACCGGCAGCGCGAGCACGTCGGCCGCGCCCGTCTCCAGGTTCGCGCGCACCAGGTCGTCGAGCCGCGCGGCGTCGGCCCGCCCGCGCGCGAGGGCCAGGCAGCCGGACACGGTGTCCGCGGTGAGGCGGAAACTGGGCAGGTCGGCGAAACGCACCCGCAACGCTGCGAGCTCGTCCGCCACGCCGTCCCAGGAACCCCGGCAGTACGCCAGAGTCGCCAGGTTCAACCGGCACCTGGACTCGATCAGGCCGGTGACGTCGTGCTCGGCCGCCTCGGCCAGCGCGGCGTCCAGCAGGCGGTACGCGGTGTCGTGCTGCCCGGCCAGGCAGGCGACCTCGCCGATCGAGTCGTAGGCCACCACCTCCCACCGGTTCGTCGGACGGCCGCCGGTCCGCGCCACGACCTGCCCGGTCAGGCTCGCCCCGCGCGGGTCGCCGACGAGGGTCAGCACCATGGCGACCTTGCCGAGCACGGAGATGCGCCGCTCGGGCTCCGCGATCTCGGGCAGCCGTTCGAGCGCCAGGTCGAGCCAGCGCAGGTGCTCGGCGAGCGGGACACCGGGCGTTCTCGGCATGCCCAGGCCCACCATCGCGTACGCGGCCAGCACCGGGCGGTCGGCGAGATCGGCGACCGCCTCGATCATGGCCCCGCGGGTGAGCTCCGGCGCGGCGCCCCCGGCCTCCAGCTTCAGCCCGATGAGGTAGTTCAGCTCGCCGCGCACCGGTCCGGGCGGCTGGCGGGCGACGGCGGCGCGCAGCAGGCCGATGAGCTCGTCGGCGCCCAGCGCGTAACCGCCCGCCCAGCCCAGTTTCGCCGCGAGCCTGCCCTCGCGTTCCGGGTCGAGGGGCGCGTGCCGCAGGACCGCCTCCAGCAGGCGTTCGGCCTCCGCGTCGTTGGCGAGGGCCACGGCCTGGTCGGCCGCCTGCTCCGCGGCGTCCACCCAGGCGTCGTGCCGGCCCGCGTGACGGTGGTGGTGGGCGATCTGGCCGAGCGGCGTGGGATTCTGCCGCGCCACCGCCTTGGCCGCGCGGACGTGCAGGTCCTGGCGCCTGGGCAGCGGGATGCTCCCGTACACCGCCTGGACGGCCAGCGCGTGCCTGAAGCCCGCCGTGCCGGCGTGCTCGGCGAACAGGCCGCGGTCGAGGAGCTCGTCCAGGCCCTCATGGGCGTCCTGCTCCGGGACGCGGCAGGTGGCCACGAGATCGGGCACCGGCACGGCCACCCGCAGCACCGCCGCGGCCTCCGCCACCGCCTGCGCGTTCGCGCTCAGGCCGCGCACCCGTTCCAGTACGGAGTCGCGCACCCCGGCCGGTACGCCCAGCTCGTCGAGCGTCTTGCGCGCCCACCTGGTACCGCGCTGGACCAGGACGCCGCGGGCCCGCAGCAGCGCGACCAGCTCCTGGATGGCGTACGGCAGGCCCGACGTACGCTCGCACAGGTAGGCGGCGAACTCGTCCGACACCTGTGCGGTGCCCAGGATCGAGGCCGTCAGCTCGTTCGTCCGGGCGGCGTCCAGCGGGGGCAGCACGAGGTGGGCATGGGCGAGCTCAGGACGTAACCGCGCGGTGAGCGCCCGCAGCCCGGGACCAGCCTCCTCACCGCGGAACGTGAGCACGAGGACGAGCCCGGGCGGCGGGTCGGCGAGCAGGTAGCCGAGGAACTCCACCGTCTGCTCGTCGGCCCAGTGCAGATCCTCCAGCACCAGGACGGCCCGGCCGAGCGCGGCGAGCAGCTCCGCGAGCCCGCGGAACACGCGATGCCGCAGCCCGGAGGGGTCCTCCAGCGGGCCGGGCTCGGCCGGGAGGACGGCGGCGAGCTCGGGCAGCAGCGGGCGCAGCGCGCCGGTCACCGGCGACAGGCCGCCCTCGGGCAACCTCCCGGCCGCGCCGCGCAACGCCTCGATGACGGGCCCGAGCGGGAACGGCTCCCGGATCTGCGGGCACCCACCGACGAGCGGCGGCCGATCAGACGGCTCGGCAGCGGGCGGCGGGCGGTCACGCAGCTCGGCGGCCAGTTCGCTGACCAGCCGCGTCTTGCCGATGCCGGCCTCGCCCTCGATCATGACGACGGCCGGGGGACGCCGCACCGCCGCCCGCAGCCGCCCCAGCTCCGCGTCCCGGCCGACGAGGACGGGCGAGATCACCCGCTCCGCCGCGATTTCGGCATCGTCCATAATCGAGCCATTGAAGCGCCGCCCGCATGAAATGTCACATCTGTCTTACCTGGCGGCTGACCCATTGGGTGGTCGTGTTTCACGCCATGGCCGGTCTCGCTCGGGGTCTCGGCCTCGATCCTTCCAAGATCGAGGCGGGAGCGCAGGAGCGACGGGAGTCCGACCGGTGAGCGCGTCATGACTGAACGGCGGCCTCTCCTGGCCGATCGGGGTGGCGCGGTGCGCGGATGGGGTCGGCGTCGGCGGGGGCCATGCACAGCACGACGGCACGTGTGCTAGATTGAGATCAGTTGCAGTTGTGGTACCCATAAAGACTTGTGTGCACCTGACGGTATGTAGCCTCAG
>NZ_JBEOZT010000041.1:0-71402 GCF_040298265.1 Nonomuraea sp. NPDC001636 | reverse complement strand
AATCCGTCCATCCGAAGATTTGGACGGGGTTATGCATGTGTTTCATGCACTGGCTTTTAACACACTGTTGAGTTCTCAAGAAACGGACGCGTACTGCCTCACCAGAACCCGTTCCCGGATCCCCGCTCAGAGGCGTTCATTTCGTCTTCTTAATCTTAGCAGGCCCGCCGATTTCGTGTCAAATCCGGAGACTTGAACAAACCGGGCCAAACCTGTCTAGGATTGGATGCCCCGCTTCCGAGGCAACCCTCGAAACTTACCGTGTCATCCGGCACTTGTCGAATCAACCGATTATTCGGCGTGCTTCGGGCGCCAGAGGACAACCCATGCCAAAGCGCGTTGAAGCGCCTCAACCGAGGTGGCTTGTCATCTCAAGGGGCTTGTCCTGGGGCCCGTCCGCCTGATCGGCGTCCGGCTCGCTCCCGGGACGAAGTGAAAGATTAGGTCGCGATCCGCGACACGTCAAATCGCCGGACGGGAGCATCGCGGAACGCGGGATGTCGGTGCTCGTCACGCGTGCTGCGCGAGCCGTCGGCGACGAGGGTGGGTCTGCAGCGGGGAGTGGGTGGCGATCGGCTGCGGGAGGGAGTGATCGGCGGGTTCGAAGGGGGGTTGGGGAAGGGCGGCAGGGCGGGAGAGTGAGGCCGGCCCGATGTGGCGGAGGGAGTGGGGTGGGCTGGGGCGGCTCGTGCGGTCTCTGCGGGCGGGGAGCGGGGAGCGGGGAGCGGGAAAGTCTGCAGCACTTGCTGAGCTGAGGTGCGGGGTTGGGTTCTGTGGTTGGGCTCCAGCGCGTGCGCGACGAAGGCAGTGACCGGCGTGTGGAGGCGGTGGTGAAGCCAGGGCGCGGACCAGGTCGCTCGGACGGTTGTCGGGTTCAGAGTGCAGGGCGAGGGTTCGGGGGACGCGTATTCTGCCCCGGTGACCACTGCCGCCACAATTGCCCCCTCGGTCCGACCTGCGACCCGTCTGCGTTCCTCCGCCCCTTGGTGGATGGCTTTGGTCGCGGGGGCGGTGGCGTTCTCGGGGACGGGGGCGGCCACCCTGAACGGTGACGAGCTGGCCACCATCAGCGCGGCTTCCCGGTCACTGGCGGGCTTGTGGGAGTTGGCCAGGAACATCGATGGGCACTTCCTGCCGTACTACCTGTTCATGCACTTCTGGGTTAAGGCCGGCACGGCTGAGCTGTGGTTGCGGCTGCCGTCGGCGGTGGCGATCGGGGTGGCGGCCTGGTTCCTCGCAGACCTCGGAAGGCGGCTGCACAGTGTGCGGGCGGGCGTGATCGGGGCGGCGGTGTTCGCGATCCTGCCGTCCGTTTCCTATTACGGGGCTTTCGCCAGGTCCTACGCGTTCGCGGCAGCCGCGGTGGTGTTCTCGTTCTGGGCGCTGCACCGGGCAGTGGAGCGGCCGAGCGGGCGGCGGTGGGTGGCGTACGGGGTGGCGGTGGCGCTGGTGTGCTGCACGCATCTGTTCGCGGTGCTGGCGCTGCCCGCGCATCTTGCCCTGGCGCGGCGTGGGGTGCTGGTGCGGATGGCGGTGGCGCTGGGGATCGGAGGTCTGCCCGCGGTCGTGCTGGGACTGGTCGGGTTCGGGGAGCGGCACGCGATCAGCTGGATCCCGCAGCGGGGGCCGGAGGTTTGGCTCAAGTTCCCGAAGATGGCGGCGGGCTCGACCGGGGCCGGGGTGCTGCTGTTCGCGGTGGCGCTGGCCGGCGCGGTGGTGCTCTGGAAGTCCACGGTGGGCCATGGTCGGGTGCACGACGATGGGAGCCGGTCGGCAGGGCCTGATCAGGCGTGGGGACATGGTGATGGTTCCGCCGGGCCTGAGCAGGTGTGGGGGCGTGGTGACGGTTCCGCCGGGCCTGAGCAGGTGTGGGGGCGTGGTGACGGTTCCGCCGGGCCTGACCGGGTGCAGGGGGACGGGTCCGCGGGGGCTGAGCGGGTGCGGGGGGAAGGTCACGGCTTCGCGGGGCTTGGTCCGGTGGCCGGGGAAGGGGGTCGGTGGGCTGTCGCGGGGGTGGGGTGGCTGGTGTTGCCGCCGCTGCTGCTGCTCGCGGTCTCGCAGTTGGTGACGCCGGCGTACGTGGACCGGTACCTGTTCGTGACGGCGCCCGCGCTGGCTCTGCTGGCGGGGGTGGCCGTGGCGGGGGTGCCGCGGTTCCCGATGCCGGCGGGGGTGGCTCTTGTGCTGGTCGGGGGTCTGCTCGCGGCTTCCGACCATGTGGCGGTACGCGAGGAGAACGGGCGGTTCGAGAACATCCCGTGGGCGTTGCGGGTGGTCAAGGCGGAGCCGGAGGACGCGATCGTGTACGGGCAGAGCCAGCTCCGGTCCGGGTTCGACTACTACGCGGACGCGGCGATGCCGGACGACGTACTGAAGGCGGGTGACGTGCCGGACGCCGACGGCTTCGGCTACCCCGAAAGGTCGGAGGTCGCGGCGGCGTTGAAGGGGCGCGATCGGGTCTGGGTGGTGTGGCGGGGCACCAAGCAGGCGGGGTTGCAGGGCGACTCCGTGCCGCGGGTGGCGCAGGTGAGGCAGGCGGGGTTCGAGCCCGTGTCGGTCAAGCACTCGGCGGATCTGCCGGGGCTGACGGTGGCCCTGTTCGAACGGAAACCAGAACGGAAACCAGCGCGAACGCCGACGCGGACGTCAGCGCGGAAATAGAGCGGATATAGAACAGGCGAGCCTCCCGTAGGCCCACATCGTTGTCCGGCAGCGGGCCTGGCAGGGGCTCGCCTCGCCATGCGGCAAGTGGGCCTGCAGAAGCTCGCCTCGCCGTACAAAAGAGTGGGCTCCGCGAACCCCCGCCCGGCCATACGGAAGGCGGGCCCCGTAGGGCCCGCCTCGCCGGTCGTGATCAGGCGACCTCGACGCCGCCGATCGACTTCTTGCCGCGGCGCAGGACCATGAAACGGCCCGCCAGCAGGTCGGACGCCTCGGGCACGTACGCCTCGTCAGTGATCTTGACGTTGTTCAGGTAGGCGCCGCCCTCCTTGACCGCGCGCCTGGCCGCCGACTTCGACTCGACCAGCCCGCTGTCGGCCAGCAGGTCGACGAAGGACGCGCCGAGCTCGGCGACGGTGGCCTTGGGGACCTCCGCCAGGGCGGCCTCCAGCGTGGCGGCGGGCAGGTCCTCCAGCGACCCCTGACCGAACAGCGCCTTCGACGCGGCCATCACCGCTTCCAGCTCGGCGCGGCCGTGGAGCAGCTCGGTGAGGTCTTCGGCCAGCGTGCGCTGGGCCTCGCGGGCGAAGGGACGCTCGGCGACCGCCTTCTCCAGCTCTTCGATCTCCTCGCGGCTGCGGAACGTGAACACCTTCAGGTAGTGGATCACGTCGCGGTCGTCGGAGTTGAGGAAGTACTGGTAGAAGGCGTACGGGGAGGTCATCTCGGGGTCGAGCCAGAGCGCGCCGCCCGCCGTCTTGCCGAACTTGGTGCCGTCGGCCTTGGTGATCAGCGGCTGGGTCAGGACGTGCACGTGGCCGCCCTCGATGCGGCGGATCAGGTCGGCGCCCGCCGTGATGTTGCCCCACTGGTCGCTGCCGCCGATCTGCAGGGTGCAGTTGTAGCGGCGGAACAGCTCCAGGTAGTCGTTGGACTGCAGGATCTGGTAGCTGAACTCGGTGTAGCTGAGCCCCTCCCCCGCGAGCCTGGCCGAGACCGACTCCCTGGCGAGCATGCGGTTGACCGGGAAGTGCTTGCCGATGTCGCGCAGGAAGTCGATGGCGCTGAGCTCGCCGGTCCAGTCGAGGTTGCTGACCAGGCGGGCGGGGTTGGACTCGGCGTCGAAGTCGAGGAACTTGCCGACCTGGCCGCGCAGGCGCTCCACCCACTCGGCGACGATCTCGCTGGAGTTGAGCGAGCGCTCGGTGTTGCGGCCGCTCGGGTCGCCGATCAGGCCGGTGGCCCCGCCGACCAGGCCGATCGGGTTGTGCCCGGCGAGCTGCAGGCGGCGCAGCGTGAGCAGCGGCACGAAGTGGCCGATGTGCAGGGACGGCGCTGTGGGGTCGAAACCGGAATAGACCGTGATCGGTGCCTTGGCCATGGACGCGCGCAGGGCGTCGAGGTCGGTGGACTGGGCGATCAATCCTCGCCACGCGAGGTCGTCGATGATGTCGGTCACGGTGATGTGGCTTCCCTGAGTCGGAGTCGGTGCCTTTAGCCTGCCCGATCGGTGTGCCGGCGCGCCACTTGGATACGCTCGGTGTCCATGTGGAGGGTCCGTCGCGAGCTGGCCGTTTTCAAGATCTTAGGGGCTCTGGCGTGCGCCGGGCTCGCCGTCTTCTGGTGGGTGGCCGGGGACGTGCGCGGGGTGATCCTCGCGGTGCCGGCGGCCGTGCTGGTGGGCGGGATGGGGCTGCGCGACGTGCTGGTGCCGGTGCGGCTGTCGGCCGACGCGGACGGGATCACGGTGGTGCACGGGTTCGCCGGGCGGCGGCACGTGCCGTGGGCGGCGGTCGAGGACGTCACGGTGGACGTGCGCAGGCGGTTCGGGCTGCGCAGCGAGATGCTGGAGATCGACACCGGCGACCACCTGCACGTCTTCAGCGCTCACGAGCTGGGCGTCTCCCCCACGGAGGTGGCCGCGGAGCTGCGCCGGCGCGGCACGTGAGCGCGGTACGGCGAGACGGTCGGGTCGCCGTCGATCCAGAACCGCCACGGGGTCTCCTTGGCGGTCGAGACGCCGGTGCGCGGGCCTGACCTGATCGTGCCGGGGTCAGCGGGCCGGCCTTCGAGCACGGCGGCCGACCCGTGGGGCAGGCCGGTGAGCCAGGTCGCGTGCTCCTGCCCCTGGCCGGTGAGCCAGGTCGCGTGCTCCGGCCCGTGAGCGAAACGCCCGGAGTGCCCCGGATTCCCGAGGTTCCCGGTGAGGGGGTCCAGGGCCGCGGGTGCGCCTTCCCAGATCGCGTCGAGGCCGTTGTGCTCGCGCAGCAGGCCCAGCGCGACGGCCAGCCTGGCGGGGCCGCGGGCGAGGTCACGGTCCGGGACCCGCCCGCCCCGGCCGGTCGTGGGGGTGCGGCGGGTGCGGGCCTCGTCCAGGCCGGCGACGATCTCGCCGGCGCGGACCAGCACGGCCGCGCCGTGGCCCTCGGGCAGGCAGACGAGGTTCGCGCAGAAGTGCATGCCGTAGGTGAAGTACACGTACAGGTGGCCGGGCGGGCCGAACATGACGGCGTTGCGGGGGGTCCTGCCGCGGTAGGTGTGGGCCGCCGGGTCCTCGCCGGGGCCGCCGTACGCCTCGACCTCGGTGAGGCGGACGGCGACCGGGCCGTGCACGAGGACGCGTCCGAGCAGGTCGGGCGCGACCTCGTGCGAGGGCCGGTCGAAGAAACTCCGCGGCAGCGGCGCGGCGCTCAGTTGCCCGAGGCCCATGCCGCCTGCGCGTCGACCGCCTCGCGCAGGGCGACGAGCTGGTCGCGGACGCGGTCGGGCGCGGTGCCGCCGTGGGCCTTGCGGGCCGCCAGCGCGCCGGGCACGTTGAGCACGTCGCGGACGTCGGGCGTCAGGTGCGGCGAGACCTTGGCCAGCTCGTCGTCGGTCAGGTCGCCGAGGTCCTTGTCGTTGACCTGGCACCAGACCACCAGGTGGCCGACGGCCTCGTGCGCGTCGCGGAACGGCACGCCGCGCCGCACCAGCAGCTCGGCCAGGTCGGTGGCCAGGGCGAAGCCGTCGGGGGCCGAGGCCTCCATGCGGGCGGTGTTGACGCGCATGGTCGCGACCAGCCCGGCCATCGCGGGCAGGACGAGCAGCAGCGTGTCGACCGAGTCGAACACCGGCTCCTTGTCCTCCTGCAGGTCGCGGTTGTAGGTCAGCGGCAGGCCCTTGAGCGTGGTGAGCATCGACATGAGGTTGCCGATCAGGCGGCCGGACTTGCCGCGGGCCAGCTCGGCGACGTCGGGGTTCTTCTTCTGGGGCATGATCGACGAGCCGGTGGAGTAGGCGTCGTCCATCTCGATCCAGCGGAACTCCTGCGAGGCCCACAGGACGATCTCCTCGCCCAGCCGCGACAGGTGCACGCCGATCATGGCCGCGTCGAACAGGAACTCGGCGGCGAAGTCGCGGTCGGCGACGGCGTCCATGGAGTTGGGCGCGGCGGCGGAGAAGCCGAGTTCCTCGGCCACGGCCTGCGGGTCGAGCGGCAGCGAGGAGCCCGCCAGGGCGCCGGAGCCGAGCGGGGAGACCGCGGCGCGCTTGTCCCAGTCGGTGAGGCGGTCGATGTCGCGGGTGAAGGCGTGGACGTGGGCCAGGAGCTGGTGGCCGAAGGAGACGGGCTGGGCGTGCTGCAGGTGCGTCATGCCCGGCGCGGCGGTCTCGGCGTGCTGCTCGGCCTGGGCCATCAGCGCGGTCTCCAGCTCGACCAGGCGGGAGACGATGCTGCGCACGTGGTCGCGGAGGTAGAG
Organism: Nonomuraea sp. NPDC001636; assembly: GCF_040298265.1. Lineage (NCBI taxonomy): Bacteria > Bacillati > Actinomycetota > Actinomycetes > Streptosporangiales > Streptosporangiaceae > Nonomuraea > Nonomuraea sp. NPDC001636. The sequence continues at coordinate 65,004 of NZ_JBEOZT010000041.1, read as the reverse complement.
GCGCAGGTCGGTGGCGATCTGGTCGTTGCGGCTGCGGCCCGCGCGCAGCTTGCCGCCGAGCGAGCCGAGCCGCTCCAGCAGGCCGCGCTCCAGCGCGGTGTGCACGTCCTCGTCGGCCACGGTCGGGCGGAACTCGCCCGCCTTGCAGGCGGCCTCCAGGTCGTCGAGCGCGCCGATCATGCGCTCGAGCTCCTCGTCGCTCAGCAGCCCAGCCCTGTGCAGCACGCGGGCGTGCGCCCTGGACGCCGCCAGGTCGTACGGCACCAGCCGCCAGTCGAAGTGCACGCTCACCGACAGCCGGGCCAGCGCGTCGGACGGACCGCTCTCGAAGCGCCCGCCCCACAGCCGCATCGGCTTGCCATCACTCACCGTCATCTCCTCCATTTCCCACGCGACCATAGTGCAACTCAGCCCTTCTTTGCGTCAGGGGCGGCCGCGATCCCGGCGACCGGTTCAGCCACGCCGGTCCGCCACGCGCAGCAGCGCCTCGGCGACGGCCTGCCCGCCCGCCGGATCCCGGCTGATGACGAGGATCGTGTCGTCGCCCGCCACGGTGCCGAGGATCGACTCCCAGTCGGCGTGGTCGATGGCGGAGGCGAGGAACTGGGCGGCGCCCGGCGGGGTGCGGACCATGACCAGGTTGGCCGAGGCCTCGGCGGCCACCAGCAGCTCCTCGGCGATGCGGTGCAGGCGCGCCGCCGGGGTCTCGCCGCCGCCGCCGGTCCTGGTGAGCGGGATGCGGTCGCCGCCCTCGCCGGGCAGCGCGTACACCAGGGAGCCGTCGTCGGCGCGCAGCTTGAGCGCGCCGAGCTCGTCCAGGTCGCGGGAGAGGGTGGCCTGGGTGACCTCGACGCCGCTCTCGGCCAGCAGCTTGGCCAGCTCCGGCTGGGAGCGCACGGCCTTGCGCTGCAGCAGGTCGGTGATCTTCGCCTGCCGCGCGGCCTTGGTCATCGGGATGGTCATCCGCGGGTCACCAGCCAGTGGAGCAGGGCCTTCTGGGCGTGCAGCCGGTTCTCCGCCTGGTCCCACACGACGCTGGCCGGCCCGTCGAGGACGTCGGCGGTGATCTCCTTGCCGCGGTAGGCGGGCAGGCAGTGTAGGACGATCGCCTCGGGCGCGGCGTGCTCCAGCAGCCCGGCGTTCACCTGGTACGGCGCGAACGCCGCCGCCCGCTCCTGCTCGCCGCTCTGCCCCATGGACACCCACGTGTCGGTGGCGATCACGTGCGCCCCCTGGACGGCGGCGGCCGGGTCGGTCATCGCGGCCACCGATCCGCCGGTCCTGGCCGCGACGGCGGCGGCCTGGCCGAGGATCACCGGGTCGGGCTGGTAGCCGGCCGGGGCGGCGATCCGGACGTGCATGCCGGCCGTGGCGCCGCCGAGCAGGTAGGAGTGGGCCATGTTGTTGGCGCCGTCGCCGACGTAGGTCAGCGTCAGCCCGGCCGTGCCGCCCAGCCGCTCGCGGACGGTCTGCAGGTCGGCGAGGATCTGGCAGGGGTGGAAGTCGTCGGTGAGCGCGTTGACGACGGGCACCGCCGAGGCGGCGGCCATCTCCTCGACGAGTCGCTGCCCGGTGGTGCGCCACACGATGGCGGCCACCTGGCGGTCGAGCACGCGGGCGATGTCGGCGGTCGGCTCGCCCCGGCCCATCAGCACCGCGACGTTGTCCACGACGAGCGGCAGGCCGCCGAGCTCGCCGATGCCGGTGTGGAAGGAGACGCGGGTGCGGGCCGAGGGTTTGTCGAACAGGACGGCGACGGTCTTGGGGCCCTCGAACGGCCGGTAGCCGAACCGGTCCTTCTTCATCGCGGCGGCCAGGTCGAGGACCTCCGCCTGCTCCTCCGGCGTCAGGTCGTCATCCCGCAAGAAGTGCCTGGTCACGCCGACGCCTCCTCAAGGATCGCGGGGAACGCCTCGACGAAGGCGGTCACCTCCTCGTGGGTGACCACGAGCGGCGGCGCGAGGCGCACGGCGTCCGGCTGGAGGGCGTTGACCAGGAAGCCCGCCTCGGCGGCGGCCTGCTGCACGCGCGCGGACCGATCCTCCCTCAGGACGGCGGCCAGCCAGAGCCCGCGCCCGCGCACGCCCTTCAGCAGCGGGTGGCGGACCGCCTCCAGGCCGCCGCGCAGCCCGGCGGCGACCGACTTGACGTGGTCGAGGTCGAGGTTGTCCAGCACGGCCAGCGCCGCCGCGCACGAGACCGGGTTGCCGCCGAACGTCGAGCCGTGGTCGCCCTTGTCGAACAGCCGGCCGACCTCGCCGAACCCGACGCACGCGCCGATCGGCAGGCCGCCGCCGAGGCCCTTGGCCAGGGTCAGGATGTCGGGGGTGACGCCGTCGGCCTGGTGGGCGAACCAGTGGCCGGTACGGCCGATCGCCGACTGGATCTCGTCGGCGACCAGCAGCGCGCCGGTGGCGTCGCAGATCTCGCGGGCGGCCTCGAAGTAGCCCTCGGGCGGCGGGACGACGCCTGCCTCGCCCTGCGTCGGCTCCAGGAACACCGCGATGCAGTCGCCGGTCACCGCCTCCTTGAGCGCGTCGGCGTCGCCGTACGGGACGAAGCGCACGTCGATAGGGAACGGGCCGAACTGGTCGCGGATGGCCTTCTTGCCGGTCAGCGACAGGGCGCCGATCGTCCGGCCGTGGAAGCCGTTCTCGGCGGCCACGAAGTAGGAGCGGCCCTCGCGCCGGCCGTACTTGACGGCGAGCTTGTAGGCGGCCTCGTTGGCCTCGGTGCCGGAGTTGGCGAAGAAGATCCGGGCGGGCGCGTCGAGCAGGCCGAGCAGCCGCTCGGCGAGCAGCACCTCGGGCTCGTGCAGGAACAGGTTGCTGGTGTGGGCGAGCGTGGCGACCTGCTTGGAGACGGCCTCGACCAGGGCGGGGTGGGCGTGGCCGAGCGAGCTGACCGCGATGCCGCCGATGAAGTCGAGGTACTCCTTGCCGTCGACGTCCCAGACGCGAGTGCCCTCGCCGCGGGCCAGGGCGATCGGGGGGACGCCGTAGTTGGGCATGAACGCCTGCTCGAACCGCTCGTGGAGGCTCATCAGGGCATCACCATGGTTCCGATTCCTTCGTTGGTGAAGATTTCCAGCAGCATCGAGTGGGGCACGCGGCCGTCGAGGACGTGCGCCTGGGGCACTCCCCCGCGCACGGCGGTCAGGCACGCCTCCATCTTGGGGACCATGCCGCTGGACAGCGTGGGCAGCAGCTTCTCCAGCTCGTCGGCGTCGAGCTGGTCGATCACGTCGGTGTCGTCGGGCCAGTTGGCGTACAGGCCCTCGACGTCGGTGAGCACGATCAGCTTCTGCGCGCCGAGCGCCACGGCCAGCGCGGCGGCCGCGGTGTCCGCGTTCACGTTGTAGATCTCTCCGTCGACGCCGGCGGCGACGCTGGAGACGACCGGGATGCGGCCGTCGTCGATCAGCGCCCGCACCGCGCCGGGATCGACCTTGACGATCTCGCCGACCTGGCCGATGTCCACCGGCTCGCCGTCGACGATCGCGGGCTTGCGCTCGGCGGTGAACAGGCAGGCGTCCTCGCCGGACATGCCGACGGCGAACGGGCCGTGCCGGTTGACCAGGCCGACGATGTCGCGGCCCACCTGCCCGACCAGGACCATCCGGACGACCTGCATGGCCTCGGGCGTGGTGACGCGCAGGCCGGCGGTGAAGGTGGACTCGATGCCGTGTCTGTCGAGGGCGCTGCTGATCTGCGGGCCGCCGCCGTGGACGACGACCGGGCGCAGGCCGGCGTGGTGCAGGAACACGACGTCCTCGGCGAAGCCCTCCTTGAGGGGCTCGTCGGTCATGGCGTTGCCGCCGTACTTGATGACGACGGTCGCGCCGTGGAAGCGGGTCAGCCAGGGCAGCGCCTCGATCAGCGCCTCGGCCTTGGTGGCCGCGGTGACGGCCCTCACGAGGAGTACGCCGAGTTCTCGTGGACGTACTCGGCGGTCAGGTCCGTGGTGTGGATCGTGGCGCTGTGGCGGCCGGCCGACAGGTCGATGGTGATCGTCACGTCCCGGGGGCGCATGTCCACCTTGGAGCGGTCGTCGCCGACGGAGCCGTCGCGGCAGATCCAGATGCCGTTGATGGCGACGTTGACGCGGTCGGGCTCGAAGGCGGCCTTCGTCGTGCCGACGGCGGCCAGGACGCGGCCCCAGTTGGGGTCCTCGCCGTGGATGGCGCACTTGAGCAGGTTGGACCGGGCGACGGTGCGGCCCACCTCGACGGCGTCGTCCTCGGAGGCGGCGCCGACGACCTCGACGGCGATCGCCTTGGAGGCGCCCTCGGCGTCCACGAGCAGCTGCCTGGCCAGGTCGGCGCAGACCTCCTGCACCTTCTGCCCGAACTCGGCCAGGTCGGGCCTGACCCCGGCGGCGCCGCTGGCCAGCAGCAGCACGGTGTCGTTGGTGGACATGCAGCCGTCGGAGTCGAGCCGGTCGAAGGTCGTCGCCGTGGCGGCGCGCAGCGCCGTGTCGAGCTCCTCGCTGGTCAGGTCGGCGTCGGTGGTGATCACGCAGAGCATGGTGGCCAGGGCGGGGGCGAGCATGCCGGCGCCCTTGGCCATGCCGCCGACCATGTAGCCGTCGGCCCGCTTGAAGGAGATCTTGGAGACGGTGTCGGTGGTGCGGATGGCGTCGGCGGCGGCCAGGCCGCCGTCGCGGGAGAGCTGGCCCGCGGCGGTCTGGACGCCGGTCAGCAGGGCCTCCATCGGCAGCCGCTCGCCGATCAGGCCGGTGGAGCAGACCGCGATCTCGCCGGCGCTGTCGCCGATGACCTCGGCGACCTTCTCGGCGGTGGCGTGGGTGTCCTGGAAGCCCTCGGGGCCGGTGCAGGCGTTGGCGCCGCCGGAGTTGAGCACCACCGCGCGCAGCCGCCCGCCCGCCAGGACCTGCTGCGACCAGAGCACGGGAGCGGCCTTGACGCGGTTGGCGGTGAAGACGCCCGCGGCGGCGCGGCTGGGCCCGTCGTTGACGACGAGGGCCAGGTCGCGGGCGTCGCCGGACTTGATGCCGGCGGCGATGCCCGCGGCCCGGAAGCCCAATGGGGCGGTGACACTCATGGAGCAACTCCTGTCAGGGGAAGGCCGAGCTCTTCCGGCAGGCCGAGGGCGAGGTTGACGCTCTGGACCGCGCCTCCGGCCGTGCCCTTGGTGAGGTTGTCGATGGCGATGACGGCGACCACGCGGCCGGCGCGCTCGTCGAGCGTCACCTGGAGGGCGGCGGTGTTGGCGCCGTACGTCATGGAGGTGGCCGGCCAGACGCCCTCGGGCAGGAGCCGGACGAACGGCTCGGCCTTGAGCGCGACCTCGTAGGCGGTGCGCAGCGACTCGCGGGTGAGGCCGGGGGCGGCGGGGGCGGTGCAGGTGGCCAGGATGCCGCGGCTCATGGGGGCCAGGGTGGGGGTGAAGGAGACGCGTACGGGGGCGCCGGCGACGGCGGACAGCCCCTGCTCCATCTCGGGGGTGTGGCGGTGGACGCCGCCCACGCCGTACGCGCTGACCGAGCCGATGACCTCGCTGCCCAGCAGGTGGGCCTTGGCCGCCTTGCCCGCGCCGCTGGTGCCGCTGGCGGCCACCACGACGACGTCGGGGCCGGCCAGGCCCGCGGCGAAGGCGGGCCACAGGGCCAGCAGCACCGAGGTCGGGTAGCAGCCGGGGACGGCGACGCGCCGGGCCGTGCGCAGCACCTCGCGCTGGCCGGGCAGCTCGGGCAGGCCGTAGGGCCAGGTGCCGGCGTGGTCGCCGCCGTAGAACTCCTGCCAGGCCGCGGGGTCGGCGAGCCGGTGGTCGGCGCCGCAGTCGACCACGATCGTGTCCTCGCCGAGCTCGGCGGCGACGGCGGCCGAGTGGCCGTGCGGCAGCGCGAGGAAGACCACGTCGTGCCCGGCGAGCACGTCCGGCGTGGTCTCCTGCAGGACGCGGTCGGCGAGCTGCGGCAGGTGGGGCTGGTGGGCGCCGAGCAGGCTGCCGGCGTTGGAGGCCGCGGTGAGCGCGCCGATCTCGAACTCGGGATGGCCGAGCAGGAGGCGGAGCAGCTCACCTCCGGCGTAGCCGCTGGCTCCCGCGATCGCTGCTCTCATTCCGCCCCTCCTGCATAACTATGCACCCTGTCTCATGACCTTGCTTGTGAAGATGATGCACTCAAGAGGATGATTATGCAAGCCGGGACGGCCCGCGCCGGTGACAGGTCCATGTCCCAGTCCTTTCCAGGCCAATCCCAAGTGGCGGGCGGGATGCTGCCGGGCATGAGCGACTTCCTGCCCGATCTCACCTTCGTCACCCCGTCGCGCGGGCGCGGTCCCGGGCCGTTCGGCCGCGCCGTCATCGTGCTGCTGTGGGTGGGGATGTGCGTGCTGCCGGCGGTGCTGTCGGTCCAGGACTTCCGGCTGGCCACCGGGCGGACCGGCACGCCGGGGACGCTGACCGTGCTCTCCTGCGCCGACCTGGGCCAGGGGCGTTACGACTGCAAGGGGCGGTTCACGCCCGACTCCGGCGGCCCGTCCGTCCCGGTGGACGCCTCCCCCGACTCCACGGCGGGCGACGTGACGCGGGCGCAGCTCACGCCCGAGGGCGACCGGGCGGCGCCGGCCGGGACCAGGGGCGTGCTGGCCGCGGCGGCCCTGCCCGCGGTGGGGCTGGGCGGGATCGGGTTCCTGCCCTACGTGCTGCTCTACTGGGCCGGGGCGGGACGGCGGGCCAGGCGGGCGGCCGTGGCGGCGGGCGGCGTGGTCACCGCCGCCGGGGCGTTGCTGATGGTGGTGGGGGTGGTGGCGGCCTACTCGTGAGGCCGCCACCCGGGCTCACCTGAGGAAGGCGGCGGCGACGCCCGCGTCCACCGGGACGTGCAGGCCCGTGGTGTGGGTCAGGTCGGAGCCGGTGAGCGCGTAGACCGCGGCGGCCACGTGCTCGGGCAGGACCTCGCGCTTGAGCAGGGTGCGCCGGGCGTAGAACTCGCCCAGGCGCTCCTCCTCCACGCCGTACACCGCCGCGCGGTTGGCGCCCCAGCCGGAGGCGAAGATGCCCGAGCCGCGCACCACGCCGTCGGGGTTGACGCCGTTGACGCGGACGCCGTGCTCGCCCAGCTCGGCGGCCAGCAGGCGGACCTGGTGGGCCTGGTCGGCCTTGGCCGCGCCGTAGGCGACGTTGTTCGGCCCGGCGAAGACGGCGTTCTTGGAGGAGATGTAGACGATGTCGCCGCCCATCGCCTGATCGATCAGCACCCGGGCGCATTCGCGGGAGACCAGGAACGAGCCCCGCGCCATCACGTCGTGCTGCAGGTCCCAGTCGTCCAGGCTGGTCTCCAGCAGGGAGCGCGACAACGACAGGCCGGCGTTGTTCACCACCAGGTCCACGCCGCCGAAGGCGAGCACGGCGGCCCGTACGGCGGCCACGACCTGCTCCTCGGAGGTGACGTCCACCTCCACGGCCACCGCGACGTCGGACGCCCGGTAGGCCCCGGCCCCGATCTCGGCGGCGACCTTCCCGGCGGCGGCCTGGTCGCGGTCGGCCAGCACCACGCACGCGCCCTCGGCGGCCAGCCGCCGCGCGGTGGCCGCGCCGATGCCCGAGCCCGCGCCGGTGACCAGCGCCACCCGCCCGGCCAGCGGCTTCGGCCTCGGCATCCGGCGCAGCTTGGCCTCCTCCAGCTCCCAGTACTCGATCCGGAACTTCTCCGACTCCGGGATGGGCGCGTAGGCGGAGACGGACTCGGCGCCGCGCATGACGTTGATCGCGTTGACGTAGAACTCGCCGGCCACGCGGGCGGTCTGCTTGTCCTTGCCGAAGGAGAACATGCCGACGCCGGGCACCAGCACGATCGCCGGGTCCGCGCCGCGCATCGGCGGCGAGTCCGGGGTGGCGTGGCGCTCGTAGTAGGCGGTGTAGTCGGCGCGGTAGGCGGCGTGCAGCTCGCGCAGCCGGGCGACCGCCTGGTCCAGGGGTGCGTCCGGCGGCAGGTCCAGGACCAGCGGGGCGACCTTGGTGCGCAGGAAGTGGTCGGGGCAGGACGTGCCGAGCGCGGCCAGGCGCGGGTGCTCGGCGCGGGAGAGGAAGTCCAGCACCTCCGGGGTGCCGGTGTAGTGGCCGACCTGCCGCGCGTCGCAGGAGGCCAGCCCGCGCACGACCGGGAACAGTGCGGCGGCCCGCGCGTGCCGTTCGTCCTCGGGCAGCGGCTCGTGCAGCACCGGCCCGAACGGGTCGGGACGGCCGTTCGCGGCCAGGTACGCCTCGGCCGTGCGGATGATCTCCAGGGAGCGGGCCTCGCACTCCTGCGAGGTGGCGCCCCAGGCGGTGATGCCGTGGCCGCCGAGCACGCAGCCGATGGCCTGCGGGTTGGCCTCCTTGACGGCGGCGATGTCCAGGCCGAGCTGGAAGCCGGGCCGCCGCCACGGCACCCACACCACGCGGTCGCCGAAGACGCGCCGGGTCAGCTCCTCGCCGTCGCGGGCGGTGGCCAGGGCGATCCCGGCGTCGGGGTGCAGGTGGTCCACGTGGGCGGCCTCGACCAGGCCGTGCATGGCGGTGTCGATCGAGGGGGCGGCGCCGCCCCTGCCGTGCAGGCAGTAGTCGAAGGCGGCGACCATCTCGTCCTCGCGCTCGACGCCGGGATAGACGGCGGCCAGCGCGCGCAGGCGGTCCAGGCGCAGGACGGCCAGGCCCGCCTCCTTGAGCGTGCCGAGGTCGCCGCCGGAGCCCTTGACCCAGAGCAGGTCGACGTCCTGGCCGGTGACCGGGTCGGCGGCGCGGCCCTTGGCGGAGGTGTTGCCGCCGGCGAAGTTGGTGTTGCGCGGGTCGGCGCCCAGGCGGTGGGAGCGGTCCAGGAGCTCGTTGATGACGTCCATGATGGTCAGGCCCCCCAGCCGGCCTGCGTGCCGCCGACGCGCTCGGCAGCGATTTTCTCGAAATATCCGGACTTGGCGTATGCGGCCATCGGGTCGGGCGCGAGGCCCGTCTCCTCGCGCAGTTCGGCGAGCAGCGGCCGCACGTCGGTGTTGTAGGCGTCCATGAGCACGGCGTTCGCGCCCAGCACGTCTCCCCCGGCCTGGGCGGCGGCCAGCGCGTCCCGGTCCACGAGCAGCGCCTTGGCCGTGGCCTCCTGGACGTTCATGACCGAGCGGATCTGACCGGGGATCTTGGGCTCGATGTTGTGGCACTGGTCGAGCATGAACGCCACGCCCGCCGTCAGCCCGCCGCCGCGCACGACCTCGTACATGATGCGGAAGAGCTGGAACGGGTCGGCCGCGCCCACCATGAGGTCGTCGTCGGCGTAGAAGCGGGAGTTGAAGTCGAAGCCGCCGAGCTTCCCCTCGCGCAGCAGGAACGCCACGATGAACTCGATGTTGACGCCCGGCGCGTGGTGGCCGGTGTCCACGACGACCTGCGCCTTGGGGCCGAGCCTGAGGCAGTGGGCGTAGGCGGTGCCCCAGTCGGGCACGTCGGTGGTGTAGAAGGCGGGCTCGAACAGCTTGTACTCCAGCAGGAAGCGCTGTCCCTCGCCGAGCCGGGCGTACACCGCGGACAGGGCCTCGGCCAGGCGGTCCTGGCGGGCGCGGATGTCGTCCTGGCCGGGGTAGTTGGTGCCGTCGGAGAACCAGAGCTTGAGGGTGTCCGAGCCGGTGGCGTCCATGATGTCCACGCACTCCAGCAGGTGCGCCAGCGCCTTGCGGCGGACCGCCGGGTCGGGGTTGGTGACGCTGCCGAGCATGTAGGCGTCGTCCTGGAAGACGTTGGAGTTGATCGCGCCGATGCCGACGCCGAGCTCGCGGGCGTGGGCGGCCAGGTGACCGTAGTCGGCCACCTTGTCCCAGGGGATGTGCAGGGCGACCGTGGGCGCGACGCCGGTGTGGGCGTGCACCTGGGCGGCGTCGGCCAGTTTCTCGTACGGGTCGCGCGGCACGCCCCGCTGCGCGAACACCTTGAACCGGGTGCCGCTGTTGCCGTACGCCCACGACGGCGTCTCGATGTGCAGCGCGCGCAGGGCGGCCTTGATGTCAGTGGTCATGACTTCCCGATCAGTCCAGGTGGAACACTTCGTCCAGCGGCCGCATGCCCTCGTCGGGCCGGCCGTCGAGGTCTTCGAAGAAGGGCGCCATCTCGGCCTGCCAGCGGGCGTTGACCTCGGTGGCCTCCATCGCCTTCCTGGCGGCCTCGAAGTCGGCGGTCTCCAGGTAGCCGACCAGCAGGCCGTCGTCGCGCAGGAAGAGCGAGTAGTTGTGCCAGCCGGCGCGGCGCAGCGCGTCGAGCATGTCCGGCCAGACGTCCCGGTGGCGTTCGCGGTACTCCGCCAGCCGCTCGGGACGGACCTTGAGCAGGAAGCAGACGCGTCGCACGGTCACCCCTCTTCAAAACGTTTTAATCTGTCGCGGAGGAAACTACGAGCACACGGGGGCGCTGTCAATGCGTCGCCCGGTCAGATCGGCGACACTGGCCAACTTCCCGTTGGTACGTTTTAATGTGACGCCATGGCCATGGTCAGCATCAAGGACGTCGCCGCCCGCGCCGGCGTCTCCCCCGGGACGGTCTCCAACGTCCTGAACAGACCGGCGAAGGTCGCCCAGGCGACCCGCGAACGGGTGGAGGCCGCGATCCGGGAGCTCGGCTTCGTCCGGCACGGCTCGGCCTCGACCCTGCGCGCCGGCCACAGCAGGACGATCGGCCTGAGCGTCATCGACATCGGCAACCCGTTCTTCACCGAGGTCGCCGCCGGGGTCGAGGACGTCGCCAGCGAGCTGGGCTACGCGGTGATCCTCGGCAACTCGGCCGGCTCCCCGGACAAGGAGGAGCGCAACCTCGGCGTGCTGGCCGAGCAGCGGGTGCGCGGCGTGCTGATCACCCCGTCCGGCGAGGACCCGGCCCGGCTGGACCGGCTGCGCGAGCGCGGCATCAGCGTCGTGCTCGTCGACCATCCGGCCCACCGGCCCGACCAGTGCGCGGTCGCGGTGGACGACGTCGCGGGCGGCCGGGCCGCGGTGCGGCATCTGCTGGCCAGGGGCGGGAACGGCGTGGCGTACGTGACCGGGCCGCTGACCATCCGGCAGTGCGCCGAGCGGCGGCGGGGCGCGGCGGAGGCGCTGACCGCGGCCGGGCTCGACCCCGCCTCGCTGCGGCTGGTCGGGGCGGCCGCGATGACCGCCCGCGCGGGTGAGCAGGCCGCCGCCGACCTGATGGCGGACGGCCTGCCCGAGGCCGTGTTCTGCGCCAACGACCTGCTCGCGCTGGGCGTGCTGCGGGCCCTGCTGCGCGCCGGGGTGCGGGTGCCCGACGACGTGGCGCTGATGGGCTACGACGACATCGAGTTCGCCGCCGCCTCGGCCGTGTCGCTCAGCTCGATGCGGCAGCCGACGTACCAGCTCGGCCGCATCGCCACCGAGCTGCTGCTGGACGAGTGCGACAACCCGGCCGAGCACGCCCACCAGCACATCATGTTCCAGCCCGAACTGGTCGCGAGGGAGTCCACCCAATGAGCCGATTCGCCGCCGTTGACCTGGGCGCCTCCAGCGGCCGGGTGCTGGTCGCCGACCTGTCGGACGGGCTCGCCACGTCCGTGGTCCACCGCTTCCCCAACGGCCCGGTCCGCCTGGCCGGCCGCCTCCACTGGGACGTCCTCGGCCTCTACCGCGAGATCCTGGCCGGTCTGCGCGCGGCCGGGCCGGTCGCCTCGATCGGGGTCGACTCCTGGGCCGTCGACTACGGCCTGCTGGACGAGACCGGCGCGCTGCTCGGCAACCCGGTCCACTACCGCGACAACCGCACGCGGGGGGCGGCCGAGCGGGTGGCCGAGCTGATCGGGGCCGAGGCGCTGTACGCGGTGTCCGGGCTGCAGGTGCTCCCGTTCAACACGATCTACCAGCTCCTGGCCGACCGGCTGGACGGGGCCGCGACGATGTTGCTCGTCCCCGACCTCATCGGCTACTGGCTGACCGGCGAGATCGGCGCCGAGGTGACCAACGCCTCGACCACCGGCCTGCTCGACGTGCGCACCCGGTCCTGGGCGGTGCCGCTGATCGACCGGCTGGGCCTGCCGGAGGGGATCTTCCCCCGGTTGCGGCAGCCGGGCGAGCCGATCGGCGGGGTGCGCCGCGACGTCGCGGCCGAGATCGGCTTCTCGGCGCCGGTGCGGGCGGTGGCCTCGCACGACACCGCCTCGGCCGTGGCCGCCGTGCCGGCCGCCGGGCCCGCGTTCGCCTACGTCTCGTGCGGCACCTGGTCGCTGGCCGGTGTGGAGCTGCCTGCCCCCGTACTCACCGAGGCGGGCCGGGCGGCCAACTTCACCAACGAGGCCGGGATCGACGGCACGGTCCGCTACCTGCGCAACGTCATGGGGCTGTGGCTGTTGCAGGAGTGCCTGCGGGCCTGGCCCGGCTCCTCGCTGGAGGACCTGCTGGCGGCGGCGGCGCGCGAGCGTCCGTTCGCCGCCGTGGTGGACCCCGACCTGCCGGTGTTCCTGCCGCCGGGCGACATGCCCGCGCGGATCGCCGCCGAGTGCCGCCGTACCGGGCAGCGGCCCCCCTCGACGCCGGCGGGCATCGTCCGCTGCGTGCTGGAGAGCCTGGCGCTCGGGCACCGCAACGCGATCCGGCAGGCGATGGAGCTGTCCGGCCGCGAGGTGGAGGTCGTGCACCTGGTGGGCGGCGGGTCGCGCAACGAGCTGCTGTGCCGGTTCACCGCCGACGCCTGCGGGCTGCCGGTCGTGGCCGGGCCGGCCGAGGCGACCGCGCTCGGCAACGTCCTGGTGCAGGCGCGCACGGCCGGGCTGGTCGCCGACCTGGCCGGGATGCGCGCGCTGGTGGCCGCCACGCAGGAGTTGCGCCGGTACGAGCCCTCCGGCGACGCCGCCGCCTGGGCGGAGGCCGCCGCCCGCCTGGCCTGACGCCAACTGTCCCCCAATTACGCCTTTGACCTGGGACTTCGGGTTTCCTCCTGCCTGCGAAGGGGAGGACCGGAACCGGGGGGCACGGGCGCCGGGGGGAACGATGCCGAGCAAGGAGCGGGTGCTGCGGCTGCTGTCGCAGGGGCTGGACTACGCCGAGATCGCCAGGTTGCTGGGCGTGCCCGCGGGGCGCGCGTACCTGATCGCCACGGGCGTGCCGGCCGACGGGAGCGACGCGGTGGCACGCCGGCGCGGACGGCCCGGCCTGCTCGCCGGGCGCACCCAGCACCTGGTCAACCCGCGCGAGGTCGGGCCGGTCGAGCGCGGCGACGTGCGCGCCTGGATGCGTGAGCGGGCCTGGAGCGACCGGCGCATGCGCCAGACGGGGGCGTGAGCGGCATGGGGTTCTCCTGGCCGTTGCTGCGGCAGCTCACCGGCAAGGACAAGCTCGGCCGGGCGGCCGCGGTGAAGTCGCCGCGCACGGGCGCGCAGCCGGCCCGGACGGCCGCCGCCGACCGCGTGGTGAAGTCGGTGTGCCCGTACTGCGCGGTGGGCTGCGCCCAGAACGTCTACGTCCGCGATGAGAAGGTCGTGCACATCGAGGGCGACCCCGACTCTCCGATCAGCCGGGGCCGGCTGTGCCCGAAGGGCGCCTCCAGCCTCCAGCTCACCACCGGCTCCGGACGGCTGAGCAAGGTCCTGTACCGCCCGCCGTACGCCGCCGACTGGCAGGAGCTCGACCTGGAGACCGCCATGGACATGGTGGCCGACCGGATCATCGCCACCCGCCGGGCGACCTGGGAGTGGGAGAACAAGGGCCGCCGGGTGGCCCGCACGATGGGCATCGCCAGCCTGGGCGGCGCGACGCTGGACAACGAGGAGAACTACCTCATCAAGAAGCTGCTCACCGCGCTCGGCGTGGTGCAGATCGAGAACCAGGCGCGGGTGTGCCACAGCTCGACCGTGGTGGGGCTCGGCACGTCGTTCGGGCGCGGCGGGGCCACGACGTTCCTGCAGGACCTGCAGCACTCCGACTGCGTGCTGATCCAGGGGTCGAACTTCGCCGAGGCGCATCCGGTCGGGTTCCAGTGGGTGATGGAGGCCAAGGCCCGCGGCGCGGTGGTCATCCACGTGGATCCGCGGTTCACCCGTACCAGCGCGCTGGCCGACCTGCACGTGCCGATCAGGGCGGGCTCGGACGTGGCCTTCCTCGGCGCGATCGTCAACCACGTGCTGGAGAACGAGCTGTTCTTCCGCGACTACGTCCTGCACTACACCAACGCGGCGACCATCCTGCGCGAGGACTACCGCGACGCCGAGGACCTCGACGGCCTGTTCTCCGGCTTCGACGCCGAGAACCGCTGCTACGAGGACGACACCTGGCAGTACGAGGGCATGTACACCGTCGCGGCCTCCGGCGAGCGGGACGAGGACTACGACCGCCCGGCGGGCAGCCTCCCGGCCGGCCGCGCCGAGGTGCAGGGCGGCACCGGCGTCCCGCTGGGCGGCGAGCCGCGGCGGGACGAGACGCTGCGGCACCCGCGCTGCGTGCTGCAGGTGCTGCGCCGCCACTTCGCCCGCTACACGCCGGAGATGGTCCAGCAGGTGTGCGGGGTGCCGCCGGAGCTGTTCGCCGAGGTCTGCCGCCACCTGACGGAGAACTCGGGGCCGGAGCGGACCGCCGAGTTCGTCTACGCGGTGGGCTGGACGCAGCACAGCGACGGCGCCCAGTTCATCCGCACCGCCAGCATCCTGCAGCTGCTGCTGGGCAACATCGGCCGCCCCGGCGGCGGCATCCAGTCGCTGCGCGGGCACGCCAGCATCCAGGGCTCCAGCGACATCCCGACGCTGTTCAACCTGCTGCCCGGCTACATCCCGATGCCGCACGCCCACGAGCACGAGAAGATGCGCGACTTCCTGCGCGCCGACGCCTCCTGCCGCGGCTTCTGGGCGAACATGCCCGCCTACCTGGTGAGCCTGCTCAAGGCGTGGTGGGGGCCGGCGGCCACGCGCGACAACGACTTCCGCTTCGATTACCTGCCGCGCCTGACCGGCTCGCACAGCACGTACGACACGGTGCTCGCGCAGCTCGACGGCACCTGCAAGGGCTACCTGCTGCTCGGCGAGAACCCGGCGGTGGGCTCGGCCAACTCCCGGATGCAGCGCCTGGGCATGGCCGAGCTCGACTGGCTGGTGGTGCGCGACCTCAACCTGATCGAGAGCGCCACCTGGTGGAAGGACGGCCCCGAGATCGAGACGGGCGAGCTGACCACGTCCAGGATCGGCACGGAGGTGTTCTTCTTCCCCGCCGCGGCCCACACCGAGAAGAGCGGCAGCTTCACCAACACCAACCGCTGGCTGCAGTGGCACCACCGGGCCGTCGAGCCGGCCGGCGACGCGCGCAGCGACCTGTGGTTCATGTACCACCTCGGACGCATCATCCGGCAGAAGCTGGCCGGTTCCGCCGACCCGATGGACCGGCCCCTGCTCGACCTCACCTGGGACTACCCCGTCGAGGGCGAGACGGCCGAGCCGGTCGCCGAGGCGGTGCTCGCCGAGATCAACGGCTGGGACGCCGAGGGCCGGCCGCTCGACGGCTACAGCCAGCTCAAGGACGACGGCTCGACGGTGTGCGGCTGCTGGATCTACTGCGGCGTGTACGCCGGCGGCGTCAACCGGGCCGCCCGCCGCAAACCGGCCGCCGAGCAGGACTGGGTGGCCGCCGAGTGGGCGTGGGCGTGGCCGGACAACCGGCGGGTGCTCTACAACCGGGCCTCGGCCGCGCCGGACGGCCGTCCGTGGAGCGAGCGCAAGAAGCTCGTCTGGTGGGACGCGGGCGCCGGCCGCTGGACCGGCCTCGACGTGCCGGACTTCGAGGAGCGCAAACCGCCGTCCTACCGGCCCGAGCCGGGGGCGCAGGGACCGGCGGCGCTGTCCGGCATCGACCCGTTCATCATGCAGGCCGACGGCAAGGGCTGGCTGTTCGCCCCTTCGGGCGTGGTGGACGGCCCGCTGCCCAGCCACTACGAGCCCCAGGACTCGCCGGTCGCCAACCCGCTCTACGGGCGGCAGCGCAACCCGGCCCGCAAGCTCTACCGGCACGAGGACAACCGGTACCAGCCGAGCGGGGCCGAGCCGGGCGCGTCGGTCTACCCGTACGTGGTGACCACGTACCGGCTGACCGAGCACTTCACGGCGGGGGGCATGAGCCGGCACACGCCGTACCTGGCCGAGCTGCAGCCGGAGATGTTCTGCGAGGTCTCGCCCGAGCTGGCCGCCGAGCGAGGGCTCGTGCACGGCGAGTGGGCCACGATCATCACCGCGCGCAGCGCCATCGAGGCCCGCGTGCTGGTCACCGACCGGATGGCGCCGCTGCACCTGGACGGCAAGGTCCTGCACCAGATCGGGCTGCCCTTCCACTTCGGCCCCAACGGCCTGGCCACCGGCGACGCGGCCAACGAGCTGTCGGCCATCTCGCTCGACCCCAACGCCCACATCCAGGAGGTCAAGGCCCTGTCGGCGGACATCCGTCCCGGGCGCAGGCCGCGCGGCCCGGCCCTGCCGGAGCTGGTGCTGGCCTACCGGCGGCGGGCGGGCGTGACCGAGGACACCGGAACGGAGGTGTGAGCCGTGGCCTTCGACCTCGACCGGGCGCCGCTCGACGCCGGCTACGACGACCCGCCCAGGCGCATGGGCTTCTTCACCGACACCAGCGTCTGCATCGGGTGCAAGGCGTGCGAGGTGGCCTGCAAGGAGTGGAACGCGGTGCCGGAGGACGGGCTGCTGTTCACCGGCATGTCCTACGACAACTCCGTCGGGCTCGGCGCCGACACCTGGCGGCACGTGGCGTTCGTCGAGCAGCGCAAGCCGCTGGGCCATCAGGAGACCGGCGCCCGTGACCTGGACTTCCGCTGGCTGATGGCCTCCGACGTGTGCAAGCACTGCACGCACGCGGCCTGCCTCGACGTCTGCCCGACCGGCTCGCTGTTCCGCACCGAGTACGGCACGGTCGTCGTCCAGGAGGACGTCTGCAACGGCTGCGGCTACTGCGTGCCCGCCTGCCCGTTCGGGGTGATCGGCAGGCGCGCGGAGACCGGCACGGCCGCCAAGTGCACGATGTGCTACGACCGGCTGGAGGTCGGCCAGGAGCCGGCCTGCGCCAAGACGTGCCCGACGGACTCCATCCAGTTCGGCGAGCTGGACGAGCTGCGCGAGCGCGCCGACCGCCGTCTGGAGCAGGTGCGCGCGGCGGGCGTGTCCTCGGCCCGCCTGTACGGCCACGACCCGGCCGACGGCGTGGGCGGCACCGGCGCCTTCTTCCTGCTGCTGGACGAGCCCCAGGTGTACGGCCTGCCGCCGGACCCGGTGGTGACCACCGCGGACCTGCCGTCGATGTGGCGGCACGCCGGCGCGGCGGCGCTGGTCCTGCTGGCCGGGATGGCCGCCGCGGCGGCCTGGAGGAGGGGCGGATGAGCAACCAGACCGACGTGCGCCTGGACGACGCGCCCGGCCTGCGCACCGAGCGCGAGGCCACGCCCGGCTCGGCGGGCCGCGGCAGCCGCTCGCTGCGTCCGCCGGAGCCGGAGGCGGATTCCTACTACGGCCTGCCGGTGCTGAACAGCACGCCCTGGAGCGACCACGACATCGCCGGTTACCTGTTCCTCGGCGGCCTGGCCGGCGCCTCCTCCACGCTGGCCGCCGCCGCCGAGCTGACCGGACGCCCGGCGCTGGCCCGCGCCGCCAAGGTGGCCGCTCTGGGCGCGGTGGGCGGCTCGCTGTACTCGCTGGTCCACGACCTGGGCAAGCCGTCGCGCTTCCTGAACATGCTGCGGGTGTTCAAGGTGACCTCGCCGATGAGCGTCGGCACCTGGATCCTGACCGCGTACGGGCCGCAGGCCGGGCTGGCCGCGCTCACCGGGGTGACCGGGCGCTTCCCCCGGCTGGGCCGGGCGGCCACGGTGGGGGCCGGGCTGACCGGGCCGGCGCTGGCCACCTACACCGCCGCGCTGATCTGCGACACCGCCGTCCCGGCCTGGCACGACGGGTTCAGGGAGATGCCGTTCCTGTTCGCGGGCTCGGCCGCCGCGTCGGCGGGCGGGCTCGGCATGCTGGCCGCGCCGGTCGCGCAGGCGGCCCCGGCCCGGCGGGCGGCGGTGCTGGGGGCGGCCCTGGAGTGCGCGGCGGCCGTCCGCATGGAACGCCGGATGGGCCTGACCGCCGAGCCGCTGCGGCGCAGCCGCCTGCTCAGGGCGGGCCAGGCGCTGTCGGTCGCGGGCGCCCTGCTCGGTCAGGGCCTGGGCGCTCGCAGCAGGGCCGCGGCGGTGGCCGCGGGGGCGGCCCTGCTGGCCGGGTCGGTGTGCACCCGGTTCGGGATCTTCCACGCCGGGACGGCCTCGGCGTGTGACCCCCGGTACACCGTCGAGCCGCAACGCCGGCGGCTCGCCAAGTCGAGAGCGGAGCGTGATCTGTCATGAGAAGAGTCGCCGAGTACCTGCCGTTCATGGGCATCGTGCTGGTCGTCTGCACGGCGTCCTGGATCGCGGGCAGGAGCAGGCCGGCCAGGCGGGCCTGAACCCGTCCGGGGATCGGTCGGTGGGGCTTACGCTGTCAGTGGCGGCGTGGGGCATACGATCGGCAGATGACCGAAAAGACCGAAACCGCGCCTGGATGGCTGGCCCCCGAAGAGCTGGAGTCGGTGCGCGGCCAGTTGCCGATCCTCTACATCGACGCCGTGCCGGTGCGCGTCGACGAGACCGGCGTGGTGACCCGCGTGGGCCTGCTGCTGCGGATCGCGGCGGACGGCACGGTCAGCCGGGCGCTGGTCTCGGGGCGGGTGCTGCACCACGAGCGCGTCCGCGACGCGCTGCTGCGCCACCTGGAGAAGGACCTCGGCCCGGTGGCCCTGCCGCGCATCCCGGTCTCGCCGCAGCCCTTCACCGTCGCGGAGTACTTCCCGACGCCGGGCGTCACGCCGTACCACGACCCGCGCCAGCACGCGGTGTCGCTGGCCTACATCGTGCCCGTGGCCGGTGACTGCCGGCCCCGGCAGGACGCCCTGGACCTGGTCTGGTTCACCCCGGAGGAGGCGTCCTCGCCGGCCGTGCAGCAGGAGATGACCGGCGGCCAGGGGGTGCTGCTCAAGCAGGCACTGGCCCACGTGGGCCGGCTGGTCTAGCGCCCCGCCGGCGCGTACACCAGTTCGAGGACTCCCGACGGGAAGGGCGTGCACCGCACCAGGCGCAGGTTCACCACCTGGTCCAGCTCGGGGAACAGCGGCGCGCCCCGGCCGGTGACGGCGGGCAGCACCCACAGCCGGTACTCGTCGACCACGCCGAGCCTGATCAGGGAGTGCAGGAACGCGGTGCCGCCGGCGGCGACGAGGTCCTTGCCGGGCTCGGCCTTGAGCTTGGCGATCTCCTGCGCGGTGTCGCCGGCGGCGATCCGGGTCTCGGGCCAGTCGTCGGCCGACTTCAGCGTGCGGGAGAACACGACCTTGGGGATCTCGTTCATCGGCCGGGCGGAGGGGTGGTCGGAGCCGGGCCAGTAGCCGGCCATGATCTCGTAGGTGTTGCGGCCCATGAGGAAGGCCCCGGCCTCCCACAGCCGGCTGACGAAGTACTCCTCCTGCTCCGGGTCGTCGATGCTCATCATGACGTCCCGGATGCCGTTGTCCCCGTCGGCGCTCTTGCCGTCGAGCGAGACGTAGAAACCCACGATCAACTTCCGCATTCGATGCCTCCGCGTGTTCCCTCCCGCGCCCGGAGGATCCCGGCACGGGTCCAGGCCGATGTGCTCGGCCACTCACGCGGATACAGACCGCCGGCCGCCGCAGAACTCATCGCAGAACTCATCGCGGACGCGGCCGTCGAGGCCGCCATGGACGTCCATGGCGGCCGCCGCTCGCGGGGTGTCCTCGGGACGCATGCGGCTCAGGGGCGTTCGGCGCCCCCTCGCACCCAGTGGTAGAGCGGGTCGCCGGGGCAGTCGGTGTCGTAGCCGTCCCGGTGGCCCTTGACCTCGTCGCCGGCGTCGCCGTGCTCGCGCAGGTACTGGATGGCGTCGACGAGGGCGTTGAGCAGGTCGTCGTTCGGCTCGGTGAACCCGGTGTTGCCGAGCAGGGCGAGCACGGCGTAGTGGCCGGAGTTGAGCCCCGGGCCGTTGGCGGCGGGCAGGACGTGCGGACCCCGGCCCATGAAGGTGCGCCGGTGCGGGCAGCACACCATGTTGTAGCCGAGGTCGATGTAGGTCTCGCCGCGCCCGCCGGACATGTGCATGCGCTGGATGTCCCTGACCAGGTCGACGCACTTGTCGTGGTTGTCGGCGTCCGGCAGGTCGGAGGGCACCTTCCCGCCGGTGTAGTGGATCTTCACGCCTCTGGTGGAGGCCAGCCGGGTGTAACTGGTGGTGGGCTTCTTGGCGTGCCAGTCGGCACGGGTGATCAGCTGCATGTGGTGTCTCTCCTGGTAGACGATGCCTCGCCACCAGAATGTCAACTTAAAGTAGCCGTGTCATCACTTTTTGTCACTAGATTCACGTGCCGCCAAAGAAAGACTTCCATGCTGGTCAGGCCGGTTCACCCCCGCTTGTGCACCGTCCGGTCGTGCACGACCGCGTACGTGTTGCGCAGGGCCGCCATCGACTCGTCGTAACTGGCCGCGGCCACGCCGGTGAACAGGCAGTCGACGACCATGAGCTGGGCGATGCGGCTGCCGAGCGCGCCGGAGCGGAACTGGGTCTCGCGGGCGGCCGTCGTCAGCGTCACGTCGGCGGTGGCGGCCAGCGGCGAGTCGCGGAAGTTCGTGATCGCCACCGTGGCCGCGCCGGACCGGCGGGCGATGGCCAGGAACTCGACCGTGTCCACGGTCGCGCCGGTGTGCGAGACGGCGACGGCCACGCAGCCGGCGTCGAGCGTGGCCGCCGACGTCCAGGCCGAGTGGGCGTCGTGCCAGTTGATCGCGGTACGCCCGATGCGCGCCAGCTTCTGCTGCAGGTCGAGGCCGACCAGCGCGCTCGCGCCCACGCCGAAGGTGTCGATCCGGCGCGCGGCCAGCAGCAGGGCGACCGCCCGGCCGAGAGCGCGCATGTCCAGGGAACGGGCCGTGTCGGCGATGGACAGCGTCTCGTTGGTGGCGACCTTGGAGACGATGCCCTCCAGGCTGTCGTGGCGATCGATGTCGCCCGACACCTCCGGCAGGCTCGACGTGGTCAGCTCCTCCCGGGCGGCGGCCCTGGTCAGGTCGATCCGGAAGTCCTTGAAGTGGGCGTATCCCATGCGCTGGTAGAAGCGCACGACCGAGGTCGTCGAGGTGGCGCAGCGGGCGGCCAGCTCGGCGATGGACAGGTTCGCGGCGGCGGCCGGGTCGCCGGTGAACGTCTCGGCGATGCGCCGCTCCGAGGGCCGTAATGCGGGCATGGCCGCACGGATGCGGATCAGCAGACTGCCGTCGTCCTCGACCATTCGTCATCCATCCCTGTTGAGGAAATTTAGTACACCAGTGGTAGGGTCTGCGTAATTTTATGACCTACTGCCCCTGAGGAGACCACATGCCCCGTGGCGCGCTCTCCGCGATCGGCGCCGCCGCAGTGCTGTCCATCGCCCTGACCTCCTGTTCATCATCTTCCGGGCCCGCGACCAGCACCGGTGCCACGGGCAAGTCCGGCGGCGCCCTGGTCGTCGGCGTGACCTCCGACCCCGACACGCTCTTCCCCTGGAAGGCCACCCAGTTCACGGCCGTGAACGTGTTGCAGAACATCTACGGCACCCTCACCGAGTTCGACAAGGACCTGAACGTCGTGCCGGGCCTGGCCGAGTCGTGGCAGGCGTCCGAGGACGGCAAGAAGCTGACCCTCACCCTGCGCAAGGGCGTGACCTTCGGCGACGGCAGCGCCTTCGACTCCAAGGACGTCAAGGCGTCCCTGGAGAAGATCATGGACGAGAAGACGGCGGCCGTGGCGCGGGCGTCGCTGGCGTCGGTGAAGTCCGTCGAGGCCCCCGACGAGAGCACGGTGGTGCTGCAGCTGACCGGCCCCGACGCCGCGCTCCCGGCGAACCTGGCCACCGTCAACATGGCGATGCTCTCCTCCGACGACACCGAGGAGAAGCTCAACGCCACCCCCAACGGCACCGGCCCGTTCACGCTGGGCAAGCGCGTCCCGAGCCAGTCGCTGACGCTGGCCAGGAACGACAAGTACTGGGGCGCCGAGAAGGCCAAGGTGGGCAGCGTCGAGTTCCGGGTGATCCCGGACGAGTCGTCCATCGTCTCGGCCATGCAGTCGGGCAACGTGCAGCTCGCGGTCTTCAACGACCCGCTGGTCGCCCAGACCGCGCAGGGCGGCGGCACGATCACCGTCACCAAGACGCCGCAGCTCAGCTACCACGCCCTGCAGCTCAACGCCCAGCGCGGCGACCTCAAGGACGTCAACGTGCGCCTGGCGATCCAGTGCGCGATCGACCGCAAGCAGGTGCTCGACACCGCCGCGCTCGGCGAGGGCGAGGTGACCGGGCCGATCACCGCCCCGGCCTTCAAGTCCGACCCGGCCAAGCGTCCCTGCCCGGCCCGCGACCTGGCCAAGGCCGCCGAGTACCTCGGCAAGGCCGGCAAGTCCGGCGGCGTGACGGTCAAGGCCATCGTCTCCCAGGGCGAGTACGCCACCTCCGTGAACGAGGCCCAGAACCTCAAGGCGCAGCTCGCCGAGGCCAAGATCACCCTGGACCTGGAGGTGCTGGAGTCCGGCGCGTTCGTGGACCGCTGGGTGGCGGCCGACTTCGACGCCGCCGTCGCGCTCAACGGCGGCCGTCCGGACCCGGACGGCTCCTACGGCCGCTACTTCACCAGCAAGGGCAACCTGAACAAGGTCGCCGGGTACAGCTCGCCGGAGCTGGACAAGCTGTTCGCCGAGGGCAAGGCCACGACCGACCCGGCCGCCCGCAAGGCGATCTACGAGAAGGTCTCGGCCGAGCTGGAGGCCAACGCGCCCTGGATCTGGCTGTTCACCAGCTACACCTACACCGGCACCACCTCCAACGTGTCCGGGTTCGTACCGATGGTCAGCGGGTCGCTGCAGTACCTGCGCACGACGTCCGTCGCCTGATGCGCCGGATCCTCGCAGGCCGGGCCGTCCGGCGCGTGGCCTCGACGATCGGCACCCTGTTCGGGGTGGCCGTGTTCGTCTTCGTCATGCTCCGGGCGATCCCCGGCGACCAGATCACCGCGGGGCTCGGCACTGAGGCGGCTGCCCTCACCCCGGCGCAGCGGGTGGCCCTGGAGCAGTACTACGGGCTGGACCAGTCGCCGGTCACGCAGTTCTTCTCCTGGCTGGGCAACATGCTCACCGGCAACTTCGGCTACTCGGCCCGCTCGCAGCAGGGCGTGCTGGAGATGACGCTGCACTCGCTGCCGGTGACGTTCGAGCTGGCGGTGTTCTCGATCGTGCTGGCGCTGCTGCTGGGCGTGCCGCTCGGCATGTTGTCGGCGTCCAGGACGAACTCGCCGCGGGACGCCTTCGGCCAGGTCGTGAGCCTGGCCGGGCTGTCGGTCCCGGCGTTCCTGCTGGCCACGACGCTGCTGTCGATCTTCGCGGCGTCGTTCGGCTTCAACCCCAACGGCCAGGGCTTCGCCACGCTCGCCGAGGACCCGCTGCTCAACCTGCAGCAGATGTTCCTGCCCGCGCTCGTGCTCGGCTTCGGCATCGCCGCGCCGATCCTGCGCACCACCCGTACGGCGGTGCTGGAGGTGCGCTCGGAGGACTTCGTGCGCACCGCCCGCGCCAAGGGCGTGCCGCCGCGCCGCCTGCAGGTCCGGCACGTGCTGGGCAACGCGCTGGTGCCGATCGTGACGATGACCGGGCTGCAGTTCGGCTACCTGCTCGGCGGCGCGGTCGTGGTCGAGCAGATCTTCTCCGTGCCCGGCGTGGGCCGGCAGGTGCTGCTCGGCATCCAGCAGAAGGAGTACGCGGTCGTGCAGAGCACGGTCCTGGTCATCGCGCTGGCGTTCGTGCTGGTCAACCTGCTGACCGACGGGCTGTACCGGATCATCGACCCGCGGGTGAGGGCGTCGTGACCGCGCTGCGCAGGAGCCCCGCCATGCTGGCGGGCACGATCGTGCTGCTGGTGCTGGCCGTGGTGGCGGCGCTGTCGTACGCCGGGCTGCTCCCCTACGACCCGATCGCCCAGAACCCGCCCGAGCGGTTCCTGTCGCCGTCCGGGACGCACCTGTTCGGCACCGACCAGTTCGGCCGGGACGTCTTCTCCCGGGTGGCGGCCGGGGTCGGCAACTCGGCGCTCATCGCGGTGGTCGCGGTGGCCTTCGCCACCGTGGTCGGCACGCTGGGCGGCCTGGTGTCCGGCTTCTACCGCGGCTTCGCCGACGGCGCCATCGGCGGCGTGACGAACGTGCTGTTCGCGTTCCCGCCGCTGCTGCTCGCGCTCTCGCTGGCCTCGGTGCTGGACCGCAACTGGTTCACGGTCGCCGTCGCCATCGCGATCGTGTACGTCCCCATCTTCATCCGTGTCACGCGCGGCCCCGTGCTGTCCCTCCGGGAGATCGAGTACGTCAAGGCCGCGGTCTCCACCGGCCAGAGCCGCTGGCAGATCATGCTCAGGCACGTGCTGCCCAACATCACCTCGATCATCGTCATCCAGGTGGCGCTGTCGCTGTCGTGGGCCGTGCTGACCGAGGCGTCGCTGAGCTTCCTCGGCCTGGGCACGCCGCCGCCCGCCCCCTCGCTGGGCTCGATGATCTTCGAGGCGCGCAGCCTGGTGTTCGTCGCCCCCTGGACGCTGATCGCGCCGGGCGCGGTCGTCGTGCTGCTGGTGGTGGGCCTGAACCTGCTCGGCGACGGCCTGCGTGACACTCTCGACCCCAGAACCCGAGGCAAGCGGTGAACCTCTCAGAACTGACCACGGAATCGGCCGACCCGCGCTTCGCGGACATCGACACCATGAGCGTGGCCGAGCTCGCCGCGACCATGAACGCGGCCGACGCCACCGTCCCCGCCGCGGTCGCCGCGGCGCTGCCGCAGATCACCCCGGCCATCGAGGCCGCCGCCGAGCTGGTACGGGCCGGCGGCCGGCTGGTCTACGTGGGCGCGGGCACGCCGGGCCGGCTCGGCGTCCTGGACGCCTCCGAATGCCCGCCCACCTTCAGCACCCCGCCCGAGCAGGTCTTCGCCGTCATCGCCGGCGGCGAGCGGGCGATCGTGCACCCGTGCGAGGGCGCCGAGGACGACGCGGGGGCCGGCGCGGCGGCGATCGACGCGGCCGGCGTCGGGCCGCTGGACACGGTGGTGGGCATCGCCTCCAGCGGGCGCACGCCGTACGTGCTGGGCGCGGTGCGGCGGGCCCGCGAGCGCGGCGCGCTGACCGTCGGCCTGTCCTGCAACCCGGGCACCCCGCTCAGCGGCGCGGCCGAGCACGCGATCGAGGTGCTGGTCGGGCCCGAGGTGGTCAGCGGCTCGACCCGGCTCAAGGCGGGCACGGCGCAGAAGCTCGTGCTCAACATGTTCTCGACCATCGTCATGGTCCGGCTCGGCAAGACGTACGGGAGCCTGATGGTCGACGTCAAGGCCAGCAACGGCAAGCTACGGGAACGGGCGATCAGGATCGTGCGCACGATCGCCGGTGTGGACCGCGAGGAGGCGGAACGGGTGCTCGACCAGCACGGTTTCAACGTCAAGCAGGCGGTGCTCGGCGCCCGGCTCGGGCTCGGGCCGCAGGAGGCGGCGGCGCTGCTGGACCGCAGCGAGGGACGGCTGCGCGTGGCGCTGGGAGAGCCGGCATGAAGATCCTCGGCATGATCTCCGGCACCTCGCACGACGGCATCGACGTGGCCCTGGTCGACTTCGCCCGCGACGGCGACGTGCTGACCGGCCGCGTGCTGCACACCGCGAGCACCCCCTACCCCGGCGAGCTGCGCGCCCGGCTGGTGGCCGCGCTGCCGCCCGCGCCCGTCACGCTGGCCGAGGTGTGCGTGCTCGACACGCTCATCGGCCAGTGCTTCGCCGAGGCCGCCGCGGCCGCGGCCGAGCAGGCCGGCCCGGCCGACCTGATCGTCTCCCACGGCCAGACGGTCTTCCACTGGGTGGAGGGCGCGCACGCGCGCGGCACCCTGCAGATCGGCCAGCCCGCCTGGATCGCCGAGCGCACCGGCGCGCCCGTGCTGTCGGACGTGCGCATCCGCGACATCACCGCGGGCGGCCACGGCGCCCCGCTGGTCTCCGTGCTGGACGACCTGCTGCTCGGCGGCCTGCTGTCGGACGGGCCCACGGGCGGCACGGGCGGCACGGGCAGCATTGGCGGCGCGGCGGCGCTCAACCTGGGCGGCATCGCCAACATGACCGTCGTGCGCGACGGCGGCCTGAGCGCCTACGACATCGGCCCGGCCAACGCCCTCGTGGACGCCGTGGTGGCCGGCCGCGGCCTGAACCCGCGCGGCTACGACGAGGACGGCCGGATCGCCGCCTCCGGCCACGTGGACGAACGCCTGCTCGACGTGCTGCTCGACGAGCCGTACTACCGGCTGGCCGCGCCGAAGAGCACCGGCAAGGAGCTGTTCCACCTGGCCTACGTCGAGGCGGCGATCGCCAGGGCGGGCCGCGAGCCGTCCGGCCCCGACCTGGTGGCGACGCTGACCGAGCTGACGGTCCGCACGGTGGCGGCCGACGTCGCCGCGGCGGGCGTGGACGTGCTGGTCGTCTCCGGCGGCGGCTGCCGCAACCCGGTCATCATGGACGGCCTGCGCGCTGCCCTGCCGGGCGTGCGGGTGTCGCTGTCCGACGAGCTCGGCGCCCCGGCCGACGACAAGGAGGCCATCGCCTTCGCGCTCATCGGCTGGCTGACCGCCCACGGCCTGCCGGGCACCGTCCCCGGCGGCACGGGCGCGAAGGCCGCCCGGGTGCTCGGCACGCTGACGCCGGGCGCGGGCCCGCTCGTCCTGCCCGCCCCGCTGCCCACGCCGCCGCGCTCGCTGGTGCTGCGCCGATGACCCCGGCCCCCGCCGCGCCGCCCGGACCTTCGAACCGGCCAGGGGGGCCGGCGAGCCCCGAGCCCGGCCCGCCCGCGGGCCTGGTCCGGGCGGCCCGCACGCCGTGGTTCGACCTGACCGAGTGCACCGGCCACCGCACCGTGCGCCGGACGGACGGCGGCGCGCTCGCCGGCGAGGCCCCCATGACCCTTGGCACGTACCACGACCTGGCCTCGGTCACCAAGGTCGTCGCCACCACGACGGCCCTCCTCCGCCTGGTCTCCGACCGCCTGGTGGACCTGGACGAGCGGGCGGCCGCGTACCTGCCGGAGGGCTGCCCCGACCAGGTCACCGTGCGGGACCTGCTGCTGCACCGGGCCGGGCTGTGGGAGTGGTGGCCGCTGTACCTCGACGCCCGGATGCCCGCCCCGCGCTACGCGCCCGGCCGCGAACGGCACTACTCCGACCTGGGTTTCATCCTGCTCGGCCGGGTGGTCGAGACCGTCACCGGCACGTCGCTGGAGCGGGCGGTGGCCGAGCTGGTCACCGGCCCGCTCGGGCTGGCCGACACCACGTACGCGCAGCCGGCGGGGCCCGAGGTGGCCATGAGCGCCCTGGACGACCGGGTCGAGATGCGCATGCTCGACACCTCCGAGCCGTACCCGGTGCCCTTCCGCAGCGCGGACTTCGCCGGCTGGCGGCACGAGCCGGTGCTCGGCCAGGTCGCCGACGGCAACGCCTACCACGCCTTCGGCGGCGTGGCCGGCCACGCCGGGCTGTTCGCCACCGTCCCGGACCTGCTGCGGTACGCCGCCGCGCTGTCCCGCTACGAGGAGCACGACCGGCTGTGGCGGCCCGAGGTCGCCCGCGAGTTCTTCACCCCCGGCCCCGACCCCGGCCAGGCGCTCGGCTTCCGCACCTACCGGCTCGACCTGCGGGAGGAGACCGTCACCGTGCTCGGCCACCCCGGCTACGTCGGGTGCGCCGTCGGGTTCGTCCCCGGCCGGGACGTCGCGATCGCGCTGGCGAGCAACCGCCTGCTGACGACGGCCGCGCCGACGCCCACCGACGCCCTCTGGACCGGCCTGCTGCAGGCCATCACCCACCGATCGAGGACCGCATGACCCCGCTCCTGGAGATCCGCGACCTCTCCGTCGCCTTCCGCACCCGCAAGCAGGACGTCACCGTCGTCAAGAACGTCTCGATGGAGATCCTGCCGAGACAGACCGTGGCCGTGGTCGGCGAGTCGGGGTCGGGCAAGTCCACCACGGCCGCCGCGGTCAACCGGCTGCTGCCCGCGGGCGGCCGCATCACGACCGGCCAGGTGCTGTTCGACGGCCGCGACCTGGCCGGGGTGAGCGAGCGCGAGATGACCGCCGTCCGGGGCGCGGGCATCGGCCTGGTGCCCCAGGACCCGATGTCCAACCTCAACCCGCTCATGCGCATCGGCGACCAGATCGCCGAGGCCCTTGAGGTGCACGGCCTGGCCGCGGGCCGGGCGGCGCGCGGGCGGGTGACCGAGCTGCTGGAGATGGTCGGCATCCCCGAGCCGGAGCGGCGGGCCGGGCAGTACCCGCACGAGTTCTCCGGCGGCATGCGGCAGCGGGCGCTCATCGCCATGGGCCTGGCCTGCCGGCCCAAGCTGCTCATCGCCGACGAGCCGACCTCGGCCCTCGACGTGACCGTGCAGCGGCGCATCCTCGACCAGCTCGGGCAGCTCACCGCCGAGATGGGCACCGCCGTCTTCCTCATCACGCACGACCTGGCGCTGGCCGCCGAACGGGCCGACGTGGTGGCCGTCATGTACCGGGGCGAGATCGTGGAGACCGGCCCGGCGGCCGAGCTGCTGGCCGACCCGCGGCACGAGTACACCCGGCGGCTGCTGAAGGCCGTGCCGAGCCTGTCGTCGGTGCGGGTGGCCGAGCCCGGTCCCGAGGAGAGCGCCGAGGACCTGGTCGTGGTGGAGGACCTGCGCAAGGTGTTCCCGCTGCGGGGCGGCGCCGGGGAGTTCACGGCGGTGGACGGGGTCTCCTTCACGATCCCGCGCGGCCGTACCGTCTCGGTCGTGGGCGAGTCGGGCTCGGGCAAGTCGACCACCGCCAACCTGCTGCTCGGCCTGGACGGCATCACCTCCGGCCGGATCCTGTTCGACGGCACCGACCTGACCTCGCTCGGCCGCCGGGAGCTGTTCGCCTTCCGCCGCCGGGTGCAGCCGGTCTTCCAGAACCCGTACGCCTCGCTCGATCCCCGCTACACGGTCGAGAAGTCGATCGCCGAGCCGCTGCGCGTGCACCGCGTGGGCACCCCGGCCGAGCGTGCGCGGACCGTCGCCGAGCTGCTGGAGAAGGTGTCGCTGCCGGCGTCGGTGGCCGAGCGGCTGCCGCACGAGCTGTCCGGCGGCCAGCGGCAGCGGGTGGCGATCGCGCGGGCGCTGGCGCTCTCCCCCGAGCTGGTCGTGCTCGACGAGGCCGTCTCCGCTCTCGACGTGCTGGTCCAGGCCCAGATCCTGGAGCTGCTCGCCGAGCTGCAACGCGACCTCGGGCTCAGTTACCTGTTCATCAGCCACGACCTGGCCGTCGTCCGGATGATCTCGCACCGGGTGCACGTGATGCAGGCGGGCCGGATCGTGGAGAGCGGCACGGCGGCCGAGATCTTCGGCTCGCCGCGGGCCGACTACACCCGCGAGCTGCTCGCCGCCATCCCTGGACGGGCCGCCTGATGGTAAGTTGGAAATCCGGACCTACCTGAGCGGAGGGGTCTTGTCCCGCCCGAGAGAGTGCTCGATCGCCAACGCGCTGGCCGTCGTGGGCGAGCGGTGGAGCCTGCTGGCGATGCGCGAGATCATGCTCGGGGTGCGCCGCTTCGACCAGATCGCCCGCAACACCGGCGCCAGCCGCGACATCCTCACCGCCCGGCTGCGCAAGCTGGTCGAGGTGGGCCTGCTGGAGCGGGTGCCGTACGAGCGGCACCCGCCGCGCCACGAGTACGTCCTCACCGAGTCGGGCCAGGCCCTGCACACGGTCCTGCTCGCCCTCATGGACTGGGGCGACCGGTACGTCACCGAGGGCGAGCCGCCCACCGTGTGGCGCCACTCGTGCGGCGAGCCCCTGGAGCCGCTCACGGTGTGCGCGCACTGCCGGGAGCCGGTGCGCCCGCAGGAGCTGACCGTGATCCGGGTGGACCAGCCGCAGTAGCGGGGACCGTTTTCCCAGGGGTCCGCCGGGGGTCGTGGTAGGGGTCGTGGTAGGGCCTGCCCTACCACGCAATGGCCCGCCGTCAGGATCGATCGCTCCCCCGCCGGGCCCGTAGCGTCGTAGCCATGACAACCCTCCGGCACCGCGTCGCCACCGACACCCGTTACACCCTGCTCGGCCTCCCCATGGCCGCCGCCTCCTTCACCCTCGCCGTCGCCGGAGTCTCGGCCGGTCTCGGCTCGGCGGTCGTGGTCGTCGGGCTGCCCGTCCTGGCCGCCACCGCCGCCATGGCCCGCCACTTCGCCGACCTGGAGCGCGCCGCGCTCCCCGGAGTGCTCGGCCACCCGATCGCCCGCCCCCGCTACGCGCAGACCCCCGCGGGGGCGGGTTCCTTCCGCCGCATGATGAACCCGCTGGCCTCCGGCCAGGCGGCGATGGACCTGCTGCACGCGATCATCACCTTCCCGGTCTCGCTGGCCGCCGCCGTCGTGAGCGCGGTGTGGTGGGCGGGCGCGCTGCTCGGCCTGACCTTCCCGGTCTACGGCTGGGCGATCGCCGCGATCCCCGGCGTGGACGGCGGCCTGCCCGCCCTGCTCGGCCTCGGCACCGGGACCGTGCCGTTCGTGGTGTTCAACACGGCGGTGGGCCTGCTGTTCGCGCTCACGCTCGTCCCGGTGGTGCGGACGGCGGCCCTGGTGAAGGCGAGCGTGTCCCAGGCCCTGCTGACCCGCGCGCACGTCCCGTCCGTGGAGAGTGCGTCCCCGGTCTGGGTGACAGCCCGCTAGGGACGGGGTTACCCTCCCAAGTGCCGAAGTTTCCGATCTTGTGAGGGCAGGAAGCCGTGCCGTCGTGGGCAGAGCTGCCGATCGGCCAGGTGGTACGGCTCGACGCCGACCCCGACGCCGTGGCACTGGCCCTCGATCCCCTGCCGGACGACGCCCCGGCCGTCGTCACCTACTTCGCCGCCGAGGAACGTTCCGTCGCCGACCTGGCCGCCTCCGTCCTGCGTGAGCTGGACAAGGCGGCCATCGCGCTGTTCCCGGCCTGGTTACCGGGGGCCGAGGGCGTCGAGGGCGCGTCCGGGGTGAACGTGGCCGCGGTCCAGGCGCTGGCCCTGCGCAGGGCCTCGGTGACCGGACACTTCGGGCCGTTCCTCGCCGAGCTGGCCCGGCGGGCGCTCACCGGCGGGCCCAGCGCTCTGGCGCCGGAGGTCCGGGCGGCGGGGCTGGTCAGGGTGCTGGCCGACAGCTTCGGCCGGGCCCGGCTGGCGGTCCTGGTGCGGGTGCCGGACGGGCTCGGCGCGGCGTCCCGGGAAGTGCTGGTCGCCGGGTGCGAGTGGCTGGCGCACCGGGGCCGGGCCGGCGTCTGGCTGGCGGGCCCGCCCCTGCACGACGACCGCGTGCGGACGATCGCCACCCCGCTCCCCACGAACCCGCTCCCGGCGGCTGCCGTTGGCGCCCGGGAGGCCGTCCCGCTTCCCGCGACCGCCGATCGGGCGCCCGCCGTCGCGTATCCGCCGGTGGCGGGCAGGCCGCATCCGGGCAGCGCGAGCGAGCGGGCGCTGGAGGCCGCCCTGTCGGCGCGGGCGTGGGCCGGGGGCCGGGCCTGGAACCAGACGTACCGGCCGGGTCCGCTGGACGTGCCGATCCGGGTGGACCTGCTCTGGGAGCGGGAGCGGTGCGTCGTGGAGATCGACGGTCCCGACCACCGGGCGCCGGCGAAGTTCGCCGCGGACCGGCAGCGGGACGTGCTCCTGCAACTCGACGGTTACGCCGTGCTGCGCTTTCCCGATGCTCAGGTGATGACTGACATGGACACCGTCGTCCGTCAGATCGGCCAGTTTCTGCGGAACCGCCGCAGAGCGGAAGGATGAGATATGCCGGACAAAGGGCTGACCCTGCCCGAGTTCACTGCCCTGCTGGTGTTGGCCGTCGAAGCCCGCGAGGTGTCTAGCAGCGAGCTCAAGGAGCACTACAGGCTGACCATCGACCGTCCGAGGCGGCTGAAGCTCAACGAGCTGAAGCTGGTCGAGAGCCGGCAGCCCAGGCGCGGACGCGCCTTCGTGCACGTGCTCACCGACTCCGGGTGGGCCAGGCTGGCCGAGGACCTGCGGGCCGGGGCGATCCCGCCGCAGACCGGCTCGTCGGGGGCCATCGCGCGGGCCCTGCTCGAATGGCTGCCCCGGTTCATGCGGCGCACCGACCAGCGGCTGTCGGAGATCTTCCAGCCCGAACCGGACGTCCTCCCCGCGGGTCTGGAGTCGCGCATCCGTGCCGCGTACGCCGAACTGGCCGCCGCGCCCGGCTCATGGGTGAGCCTGACAGCGCTCCGGCGGCTGCTCCCCGCCGTGCCGAAGCACGAGGTGGACGAGACGCTCGTCCTGATGGAACGTCTCCCGGACGTGAACCTGGTCCCGGAGTCGAACCAGAAGACGCTCACGCCCGAGGACCGCGAAGCGGCGGTGATCATAGGCGGGCAGGACAAGCATCTGCTGTGGATCGGCGAGCTGTGAGCGGCGGCGGCATCGCGGACCTGGCCGCGCTGACGTTCAACTACACCGAGGGCGCCGACGACGTGTGGCGCCGCTCCCCCTTCCACGTCGAGGGCCTGCACGGCGCGTCGACGAAGATCCTCCTCGACGGGCTGGCCGAGGCCGCCCACCGTCCCGAGAGCAGCCCCATCGGCGTTGTCGTGCAGGGCCAGCGCGGCACCGGCAAGACCCACCTGCTCGGCTGGCTGCGCGAACGCGCCCAGCGCGCGGACGGCTACTTCGTCCTGGTCGGCCTGCTGGACGCCAAGGGGTTCTGGGAGAGCATCGTGGTCTCCCTGCTGGACAGCCTCTCCCGGCCCCGCCACGACGGGCAGACGCAGCTCACCGTGCTCCTGGACCGCCTGGCCATCATGGCGGGGCTGTCCCGCATGGCCCGCCGCTCGATCACCGGCAAGCGCGGCCTCACCCGGGACGAGCTGGACGCCTTCGTCACCGCGTTCCGCCGCGTCGGGGGCCAGGTCGGCCGCGACAGCCAGGACGCCGCGCGCGCCCTGGTCCTGCTGGCCGGCGACGATCCAGGGCTGCAGGACCTCGGGGAGTCGTACCTGTCGTCGGCGCCCGAGGGCGAGCCGGGCGAGCGGGCCCGCTGGGGCATCCGGCAGCTCGGGCGCACGCCGCAGGAGATCGTCAGGGACCTCTCGCGGCTGATGGCGCTCACCGGCCCCACGATCGTCGCGGTGGACCAGATCGACCCGCTGGTCGCCCAGTCCCGGGTCACCACCTCCGGCCGCGCCGGGCACGACCCGGCCGAGCAGCTCATGATCGAGCGCATCGCGGGCGGCCTGATGGCGCTGCGCGAGGTCACCCGCCGGACGTTGACGGTGGTGACCTGCATCCCCGCCACGTGGGCGCTCATCGAGCAGGTGGCGGTCGACACCGTGCGCGACCGCTTCCGCCAGGCGGTCCCGCTCATGACCATCCCCGACGCGGCCACCGCCCGCGCCCTGGTCGCCACCCGCTTCGAGGTGCAGTACGGCGAGGCGGGCGTCAAGCCGCCGTACCCGACGTGGCCGGTCCGGCCGGAGGCGTTCGAGCAGGCGCCCGGGTTCACCCCGCGCGAGCTGCTCATCCGGATCGACCGGCACGTCCACGCCTGCCTCACGGACGGCGAGGTCAGGGAGCTGACCGGGTTCGCGGCGGAGACGGCGCCGCGTCCGCAGCCGCCCGCGCGCCCCGCCGACCACGCCGGCCCTGGCGCGCCGGCCGGCGCCGCCGATCTCGCCGCGCTCGACGCCCGCTTCGCCGAGCTGCTGGAGGCCACGCAGGCTCCGATGATCGACCAGGCGAGTGAGGACACCGCGATGCCCGCGCTGCTGGCCGCCGGGCTGTCCGCGTGGATCGCCGAGCAGGGGGCGGCCGGCCGGGCCTTCAGCCTGGACCCGCCGCCGAGCGCCAAGCCCCCGCTGCACGCCCGGCTGCGCCGCACGCTCGACGAGAGCAGGGAGGACGAGGTCCACTGGGCCTTCCGCGCGGTCAGCGCGACGCACGGCAACGCGGCGCTGAACCGCCTCCGCAAGGCGTGCGTGGCGGCCGGACTGGACGCGGAGGTGCCCAAACGGCGGTTGTTCCTGCTGCGCGACACCCCGTGGTCGTCCGGGCCGGCGACGCGGGAGGCGATCGCGGCGTTCGAGCGGGCGGGCGGCCGGACGCTGCGGATGAGCCGCCAGGACCTGCTGGTCCTCGCCGCGCTGCGGGCCCTGGTCGCGGAGGGCCCGCCGGAGCTGGCCGCCTGGCTCGCCGCGCGGCGGCCGACGTCCGGGATCGGCTTCCTCACCGAGGCGCTGGCCGACGCGTGGAGCGTTCCCGCCGTAGAGGCCCCCGAGAGCTCCGTCGCGGCGCGCAGCCAGGACGGCGGCGACCAGGACCACTCCCTGACGATCGGACGGCGGATCGCGGACGGCGAGCCGGTGCGGATCGCGCTGGAGTCGCTGCGCAAGCACACGGCGATCTTCGCCGGTTCCGGCTCGGGCAAGACCGTGCTGATCAGGCGGCTGGTCGAGGAGTGCGCGTTGCGCGGGGTCTCCTCGATCGTGCTGGACCCGAACAACGACCTGGCCCGGCTGGACGAGCCGTGGCCCGAGCCGCCGCGCACGTGGGCGGAGGGCGACGCCCGCCGCGCCGCGGAGTACCTGGCGGCCACCGACGTGACCGTCTGGACGCCGGGACGCACGGGCGGGCGTCCGCTGAGCTTCCAGCCGCTGCCCGACCTGGCGAGCCTGGCCGGCGACCCCGACGAGTTCGCCGAGGCGGTCGAGGCCGCGGTCGCGTTCATCGTGCCGCGGGTCAGGCTGGACGCCAACACCGACAAGGCGCTGCGCGGGCAGGCCGTGCTCAGGCGGGCCCTGGCCGCCTACGGAGGCGGCGGCGCGACCAGTCTGAGAGGGTTCGCGGCGTACCTGGCCGACCTGCCGGACGGGGTGAGCGAGCTGGCCAGCGCCCGGCGCATCGCGGCCGACCTGTCCCAGTCGCTGACCGCGGCGATGGACAACGACCCGCTGTTCGGCGGGGCCGGCGAGCCGGTCGATCCCGGGTTGCTGGTGACGCCGCCGCCGGGCCGGCGGGCCCGCGTCTCGGTGATCAGCCTGGCCGGGCTGCCGGGCCTGGAGCAGCGGCAGAGCTTCGTCAGCCGGCTGCAGATGGAGCTGTTCGTCTGGTTCAAGCGGCACCCCGCCCAGGACCGTCCGCTGGGCGCGCTGTTCGTCATGGACGAGGCGCAGACGTTCGCCCCCGCGGCGGGCGGCGCGTCGGTCTCCACCCGCAGCACGGTGCTGCTCGCCTCCCAGGCCCGCAAGTACGGCCTGGGCCTGGTCTTCGCCACGCAGGCGCCCAAGGGGCTGCACAACCAGATCCCCGGCAACTGCGCCACGCAGTTCTTCGGCCTGCTGAACGCGCCGATCCAGATCAGCGCGGCCAGGGAGATGGCCCAGTTCAAGGGCGGCGGCGACGTGCCGGACATCTCCCGGCTGGGCGCGGGCGAGTTCTACGTGGCCGGTGAGGGCGGCGGGTTCGCCAAGGCGCGCGTGCCCATGTGCCTGACGCACCACCCGAAGGCGCCGCTCACCACGGAGGAGGTCGTCGCCAGGAGCCGCGGGGGCGCCTGATCGGCACGGTCCCGGCCGCGGAGGGGGCGGCCGGGACCGCGCCGACCTGCGTCGGCTGCCTCAGGAGTCCGGGCGGCCCGGGCGGCGGGCCGAGGCCAGCAGGCGGCGGCCCAGGACGGCCAGGTAGAGCGCCCAGCCGGCGCCGACCACGGCCAGGGCGGCCACCGGCTGCCAGCCCGGCAGCTCCTCGACGGCCCGGCGGCACACGGCGACCGTCACCGGGACCGTGTAGAGGGCGAAGAAGGCCAGCCCGAGCACCCGCCCTGCCACGAGGAACCAGGCGTACACCCGGACGCCGCGCGGCGCCGTACGGGTGCGCCGCGCCCGCAGGTAGGCCTGCGCGTCGGCCATGAGGTTCTTGTTGCCGCCGGCGTTGGCGATGGCGTAGTAGACGTCGGTGCGCATGAAGAACAGGAACTGCCAGGCGATCTGCGACAGGCAGATGACCACGACCAGCCGCACCACGGGCAGGTCGGCGGCGTACAGGAGGCAGGTCCCGGCGCAGGCGAGGAACCAGTCCACCCGCATGCCCGCCAGGTGGGCGCGGTAGCGGGCGCGCCTGGGCACGCCCCAGATGCCGGTGATCCTGGTCTGCACGACGAGGAACTGCAGGCGGGTGCCGAGCGACAGCTCGGCCCGCACGCCGAGCGACCGGGCCGCGGCGATGTGGCCGAGCTCGTGCACCAGCACCAGCAGCCAGGAGCCCGCGGCGAAGGCGACGGTGAAGGTGAGGCTGTCCGACCAGACCAGCGAGGAGAACGACGGCAGCACGCCGGGCCTGGCGACCGCCGCGGCCAGGGCGCACACGGTCAGCGCGGCCAGCACGGCGTGCGCCGGGCGGGAGAACAGCCAGGCCACGTGGCCGGGCCTGATCCGGTCCCACACGTTGGGCGGACGCCGGGGCCGGCTGAGCAGCCCGGCCGCGCCGAGCCCGGTCACGAACTCGGCGACGTCCACGTCCAGGCCGCGTTCGGCCAGTACCAGGGCGCGGGCCTCGGCGGCCGTCCTGGTGCCGTCGAGCGCCTCGACCACGGCCGCCGCCACGCCGGGCACGTTGACGAACGTCTCGCCGTTGCCGATGACGTAGTCGTCCGGGCCGTCGGCCACCACGCTGAGGAACGACAGGTCCGTCAGCGGCTCGGCCTTCACCCGCACACCTCGCAGCCGTCGCGGCGGTCGAAGTCGTAGGCCGTGGTGGTCAGCGTGAGCAGGTCGAGCCAGAGGCTGCGGCCCTCGACGGCGGGGTCGCCGGTGCCGGTCAGGAAGCGGATCACCTCGGAGGCGAGCATGCCCGACACGATCCCGCACAACGGCCCGAACGACGGGATGGCCCGTCCGGGGTTGTCGTTGGCCGGCAGGACGGTGGAGCCGTACCGCGCGGCCAGGGCGGCCTCCTGGCAGGTCAGGCAGCCGGTCTTGCCGGGCACGACCAGCGGGCCGAGCAGGCCGACGTGCTGGTTGAAGCCGCCGGTGACGAACGGCGTGCCGGCCCGCACGCAGGCCTCGTTGACCCAGCGGCGGATGTGCGGCTGCGGGGTGTCGACGGTGTTGACCACGAGGTCGGCGTCGGTGACGACGTCGGAGGGCCCGGTGATGCGCCGCTCGACGCGGGTGACGCGGACGTCCGGGCAGTGCTCGCGCAGCCTGCGGGCGGCCGCGGCCGTCTTGGGCTCGCCGAGGTCGCGGACGGTGTAGAGGTGCTGGCGGTGCAGGTTGCCGATCTCGACGCGGTCGTCGTCGAGCAGGGTCAGGCGGCCGACGCCGGAGGTGGCGAGGTGCAGGGCGACCTGGCCGCCGATCGCGCCGGCGCCGAGCACCGCCACGTGCCGGCCGGCGAGGTCGCCGAGCGCGGCCACGGCCCGGTCGGCCGGCTGGAACATGGCCATGAACAGCGCGAACCTGGACAGACGGGCGTCGGCGGCGAGTGTGACCAGCTCGGCGTCGGTGACCAGGAAGCGGGCCGCGCGCAGCTGTTCGACGGCCGAGTCGATCTCGGCGGGGGTGAGGTCGTCGAGGAGGTCGTACAGGTCGGACTGCTCGATGGGGGTCTCGGCGCACAGGCGCAGCAGGCGGCGCAGGGGTGGCGGCGCCGGGTCGAGGATCTGGCCGGTCGGGGGGAAGTCGCCGAGCCGTACGCGCCCGCGGGCGTCGTCGATGAACAGGGGGAAGACCGGATTCACCTGAATCCTGGGCATGAAGGCGGCTCCCGGGCGAGTGAGGGCCTCCCGCGGGGTCGGGCCGCGTCGCGGGAGGCCCGAAGAGGTCAGCAGCTGTTGCTGTTACCGGTGGTCTCGACTTCTTCGACCTTCTTGATCTCGATCGTCATGAGCGATCCTTCCGTCGATCTTGATGGGCCGATGAGATCATAAAGTAAAGATCACCCCTTTTGATAGACCCAAGTACGAAATATTCGTGAAATCGGCTTATATCCGCGCAATAAAGTCGCGGGATCGTTTCCACATAAGCGCCGCCGACTCTTCGGAGTATCCGGGAAGATCGGGATCGGCGAACAAGTGCACATTTCCCGGATAAATGAAGCACTCGAATAACGGCCCGAGCTCCGTCCGCAGACTGCGGACGTCACCGGCGTCCACCCACGGGTCGCCCTCCGCGTAGTGGAGCTGCACCGGCACCGAGACCGGCCACCCCTCCGCGCTCACCTCGGCCACGGCCGCGCAGCCGTGGTAGAGCAGCAGCCCCCGGGCCAGCGGGTGGGCGGCGGCCAGGAGCTGGGCCCCGAACCCGCCCAGCGAGAACCCGGCGAACACGACCGGCCCGCGCACCTGCGCGGCGATCTCCCGCCAGCGGCGCGCGAGCTCGTCGAAGCCGATCGCGTCCCGTTTGCGCAGCCCGGATTCGAGGTCGTCGAAGACCTCGCCGTCGTAGTAGTCGGGCGTGCGCACGACGTGCCCGCCCGCGCGAAGCGCCTCCGCGGCCCCTCTTACCCCCGGTCGCAGGCCCTGTGCGGAGTGCAACAGGATGATCTCTGCCATGTGCACTGTGTACCACCGCGCGCAGGCCCCACCAAGGGCCCCGTTCGGGCACCCTCCCGTGCCCCGCCGCACCCGGCGCGCGGGTCCCCGGGCGGTGGCCATGTCCGCCCGGGGGGTCGCGCGGGTCAGGAGCAGGTGTAGGCGGACGGCGTCGCGGTGTCGCCGCCCGGCCTGCTGACCTGGAACCCGAAACTGGTGCTCGCGCCGGGCGCGAGCGTGCCGTTGTACCCGGCGTTCCTGGCCGTGACACTCTGCCCGCTGACGGTGACGGCGGCGTTCCAGGAGCCGGTCAGGGCGTGCCCGGCGGGAAGGGTGAAGGTGACCGTCCAGCCGTTGATCGTGGACGTGCGGGTGTTGGTGACGGTCACGGGCTGGATGACGTACCCGCCGCTCCACTGGGTCTGCACGGTGCCCGCGGCGGTGCAGCCGCCTCCGCCGCCCCCGGTCAGGGTGGTGAAGGTGACCGGCGGGGAGTCGCCGGACACGTTGCCCGCGCCGTCGCGCGCCCGCACGTAGACCTGGTACTGGGTGCCCGCGGTCAGGCCGGTCAGGTTGATGCTGTTGCCCGTGGACTGGCCGAGCTGGGTGTCGGTGCTGCCCTGCTCGCGGTAGACGTCGTAGCCGGCCAGGCCGCTGCCGCCGGTGTCGGTGGAGGCGGCCCAGGTGAGGGTGGCCGAGCTCGCGGTGACGTTGCCCGCCGTGGGCGTGCCCGGCGTGCTGGGCGGGGTGGTGTCGGTGCCGGCGCCGCCGGCCAGGGCGTCGTGCACGGCGGTGTACGACGGCTTCTGCTGGTAGCTCTCGTTGTAGATCAGCGCGGCGCCCTGGCCGGGGAAGGTGTCGGGCACCCAGGAGTACTTGTCGGTGAAGCCCCAGATCGTCACGCCCTGGCAGGCGGTCACCGCGAGGCAGGCGTTGACGACGTTGCGATAGTAGGTGGCCTGGGTGGCGTCCTTGGTGGCGTCCCTGGGGGTCTGCATGCGCACGTCCAGCTCGGTGATCCGGACCTGGACGCCGAGGGCGGCGAAGCGCTGCAGGTTCTGCTGGAAGTCGCTGGGGAAGCCGTACTGGATGGCCAGGTGGGACTGGAAGCCGACGCAGTCGATCGGCACGCCCTGCTGGCGCAGCGAGGAGACCAGGTTGTAGATCGCCGTGCTCTTGGCGTTGATGCCCTCGGTGTTGTAGTCGTTGATGCACAGCTTGGCGTCGGGGTCGGCGGCGCGGGCGGCGCGGAAGGCGTCGGCGATGTAGCCCGAGCCCAGCGTGTTGTACCAGAACGACGTGCGCAGGTTGCCGTTGTCCTCGAAGACCTCGTTGACCACGTCCCAGGAGACGACGGCCGGGTTGTCGGCGAAGTGGCCGACGACGTTGGCGATGTGGTTCTGCATGGCCGCGCGCATCGCGGTCGCGCTCAGGCCCTGCACCCAGCCCGGCGTCTGGTTGTGCCACACGAGGGTGTGGCCGTGCACCTGCTGGTCGTTCTGGGCGGCGAAGGCGACGATCGCGTCGGCGCCGGAGTAGTTGAACTGGCCCTGGCTGGGCTCGGTGGCGTCCCACTTCATCGCGTTCTCGGCGGTGACCTGGCTGAACTCGGTCGCCGCGATGGTGCGGTAGGAGGTGTCGCCGGACAGCTGGCCGGTGGCGAGCGCCGTGCCGATGAACTTGCCCTTGGCGGACGCGTGCGCGCGCAGGGGCGCCGAGGCGTCGGCCGAGGTGGCGGGGAGGAGGAATGCTGCGAGAATCCCCAGCAGGGCGAGGACTCTGACGGACAGTGATGAGAGCACGGGCATCTACCTCCGGGGGCAGGCACTCGATTCCGAAACATTTCGATCCGCGACGGATCGCATCGCAGACGGTATTGACATGCAGGGAAGCGGTCAATGCCGATCGCGCGTCCCCCTCAAAAGAGCAGTTGGCGAGCGAAAAATATCGGCTTCAACATGAAACTTTCACAAGCACCTGCCTCCAGGGTTTTGGCTGCTCTAGCGCGACGTACCTACCGGTCGGTACTGTGAAAGTCCAGAAGAATCGTCTGATGCGGGAGTTCTGCGCATGTCCCTTTCGCACGCCCAGGTCCAAGCCCAGCTCACCGGCCCCGGCCAGCTTTTCGAGACCGAGGAGATCGGCGACACCGGGGTACGCACGTGGAAGCACGCGCCGGCACACTTCCGCGCCCTGCTGGAGACCAGCAGGTTCCACGGCGAGCAGGTCTTCCTGGCCTACGAGGACGAGCACATCACCTTCGAGGAGCACTTCCGCCGCGCCGCCACCCTCTCCCGCCGCCTGGTCGAGGAGTACGGCGTCACCAAGGGCGACCGCGTCGCCATCGCCATGCGCAACTACCCGGAATGGGTGGTCTCGTTCTCGGCCGCGCTGGCCGCCGGAGCCATCGCCGTACCGCTGAACGCCTGGTGGACGGAGGCCGAGCTGGCCTACGGCGTGCGCGACTCGGGGGCCAAGGTGCTGATCGCCGACGGCGAGCGGGCGGTCCGGCTGGCCGCCACGGGCGTGCCGATGATCGTGACCAGGGGCGAGGCGCCCGAGGGCGCGCGGTCGTTCGGCGACGTGCTGGGCGAGGTCACCGCCGACGTGCGGCTGCCCGACGTCGAGCTGTCCCCCGAGGACCCGGCGACGATCTTCTACACCTCCGGCACCACCGGCCGGCCCAAGGGCGCGCTGGGCAGCCACCGCAACCTCGGCCAGTCCCCCATGACCGTGGCCTACGGCCTCGTCCGCTCGGTCACCATGGCCGGCAAGGACGCGGGCGCGGCGGCGAGCGTGCGCCGGGTGACGCTGCTGACCGTGCCGCTGTTCCACGTCACCGGCTGCTTCTCCGCCATGATCACCTCGATGTTCACCGGCGGCGGCGTGGTGCTCATGTACAAGTGGGACCCCGAGCAGGCGCTGCGGCTGATCGAGCGGGAACGCGTCACCACGATGATCGGCGTGCCGACCAACGCCTGGCAGCTCATGTCGCACCCCGACTTCGGCAAGTACGACCTGTCGTCGCTGACCACCCTCGGCTACGGCGGCGCCCCCGCCCCGCCCAAGCTGCTGGAGCGCATCACCACGAACCTGCCCGACCGCGCCCCCTCCAACGGCTACGGCATGACCGAGACGACCGCCCTGGCCATCGGCAACGGCGGCGCCGAGTACCACGCCAGGCCCGACAGCATCGGCATGCCCTCGGCCGTCGTGGACGTGCGGGTGGTGGACCCCATGGGCGCCGAGCTGCCCGCGGGCGAGGTGGGCGAGCTGTGCGTGCGCGGCCCGAACGTGATCATGGGCTACTGGAACCAGCCCGAGGCCACGGCGCAGACGTTCGTGAACGGCTGGCTGCACACCGGCGACCTGGCCAGGATCGACGAGGAGGGCTTCGTCTACATCGTGGACCGCGCCAAGGACATGGTGATCAGAGGCGGCGAGAACGTCTACTGCGCCGAGGTCGAGGCCGCCCTGTTCGAGCACCCGGCGGTGGACGACGTGGCGGTGATCGGCGTCCCGCACGACGAGCTGGGCGAGGAGGTCGGCGCGGTGATCCGGCCGGCGGCGGGCCGATCGGTCACGGCCGAGGAGCTGCGCTCGTTCCTGGCGGACCGGATCGCCAAGTTCAAGATCCCGGCGCACGTGTGGTTCCGCGAGGGCGAGCTGCCCCGCAACCCCGGCGGCAAGATCCTCAAGACCCACCTGCGCCGCGAGGTCCTCGGCTCCTGACCCCTCGGAAGCCGCCGCACGATCGGAACGCCACTCCCGGCCCCCGCTTCCGGGACGCGGCCCACTCCAGGTCCCCGCTCCCATGACGCGGCCCGACTCCCGACCCCGCTCCCATGACGCGACCCACCTCCCGACCCCCGCTCCTATGACGCGACCCACCTCCCGGACCCGCTTCCGGGACCCCACACCCGCCTGAAACCCCTCCGGGGCGCCTCCGCAAGGGGGCGCCCCGTTCTTTTTCCCCGGAGAACCCGCAGGTCGGCGGCCGGTTCGCGGACTTCATTACCTGGCGCGTAATCGCGGCCCCTACGCCCCGGCTGACATCGTTCAAGTGTCGCAACCAGCACTTGAAGGAGCCAAGATGACCGCCCTCACCGTCACCGCCGACCGGACCAGGTTCCTGCGCCTCGCACTCGCCGCGGACGCCGTCGTCACCGGCGTCAACGGGCTGGTCTACCTGGCCCTGGCCGGCCCGGCGAGCGACCTGCTCGGTCCGGGCGCGGGCCTGCTGCGCGAGATCGGGATCTTCCTGCTCGTGTACGGCGCCGCCGTCGGCCTGCTGGCCTCCCGCCCCGCGATCAGCCCGGCCGCCGTCAAGGCCGTCATCGGCCTGAACATCGCCTGGACGCTGGGCAGCGTGGCCGCCGTCGTGACCGGCGCGCTCGACTTCAGCACCCTCGGCGCCGTCTGGGCCATCGCCCAGGCCCTGGTCGTGGGGCTGTTCGCCGAGCTGCAGATCACCGGTCTGCGCCGGGCCCGCCGCCAGCACCAATCCTGAGAACCATCTCCTGAGAACCGTTGAAAGAACTCCTGACAGAAAGTGAGATCATCATGACCGCCGAACTCGTCGAGCGCTACATCGCCGCCTGGAACGAGACCGACGCCGACGCCCGTGCCAAGGCCGTCGCCGAGCTGTGGACCGAGGACGCGACCTACACCGACCCCATGGCCGACGTGGCCGGGCACGCCGGGATCGCCGCCGTGATCGAGGGCGCGCAGGGCATGTTCCCCGGCCTGGTGTTCTCGCCCGGCGAGGTGTTCGACGCCCACCACCACATCGCCCGCTTCACCTGGCACCTCGGCCCGGCCGGCGAGGAGCCCCTGGCCGTCGGCTTCGACGTGGTCGAGCTGGCCGAGGACGGCCGGATCCGCAGGGTCCTCGGCTTCCTCGACAAGGTGCCCGCCGCCTGAGGTCCCTCCCGCGAAGGCCCCCGGTTCCCCCCGGGGGCCTTCGCCGTCCCTAAATGATTTGCCCTCATCGCGGACGTGGTCCGACAATCAGACTTCGTGCCCGCACCACTCATGCGCCTGCTCCGTCACCTCTCCCCCGACCTGAGCCCGCTGCGCGACTCCCGCGACTACCGCCTGCTGTTCGGCGCCGGCGTCGTCACCATGTTCGGCACGATGATCACCATGGTGGCGCTGCCGTACCAGATGAAGGAGCTGACCGGTTCCTACGTCGCGGTCGGGATGATGAGCCTGGCGGAGTTCGTGCCGATGGTGGTGTGCGGGCTGTGGGGCGGCGCGATCGCCGACGCGCTCGACCGCCGCCGGATCATCGTGCTGAGCGAGCTGGGCCTGCTGGTC
This sequence comes from Nonomuraea sp. NPDC001636, assembly GCF_040298265.1. Taxonomy (NCBI): domain Bacteria; kingdom Bacillati; phylum Actinomycetota; class Actinomycetes; order Streptosporangiales; family Streptosporangiaceae; genus Nonomuraea; species Nonomuraea sp. NPDC001636. Next base: position 21,036 of record NZ_JBEOZT010000041.1, on the reverse strand, counting down.
ACCACCGCCGCCCTCGTGGTCAACGCGATGCTCCCCCACCCGCAGGTCTGGGTTCTGTACGTGATGGGCGCCCTGTCCACCGGCATCGCCTGCCTGCAGCGTCCGAGCCTGGAGGCGGTGATGCAGCAGGTGGTCCGGCACGACCAGCAGGCCGCGGCGGCGGTGCTGAACAGCCTGCGCTGGAACGTCGGCGCGATCGTCGCCCCGGCGCTGGGCGGCCTGCTGCTGGTGCACCTCGGCACGCACGTCGCCTACGCCATCGACACGGCGACCTTCGTGCTCTCCCTGGCGCTGCTGTGGCGCATCAGGTCGCTGCCGCCCGTCGAGGACGCCGCGCCCGCCTCCCTCAGATCTCTGGTCGAGGGCGTGCGGTACGCCACCGGCCGCGGCGACCTCATGGGCACGTACCTGGTGGACATCGCGGCCATGGTGTTCGCCATGTCCAACGCGCTGTTCCCGTTCCTGGCCGACGAGCTGCGCTCGCCCGAGTCGCTCGGCCTGCTGTACTCCGCCGCCGCCGTGGGCGCCCTGGCCGCCTCGGTGACCGGCCGCTGGACGGCCCGCGTCCAGCGGCAGGGCCTCGGCGTGATCGTCGCGGCGGCGCTGTGGGGCGTGGCGATGACGCTGACCGCGCTGGCTCCCAGCGTGTGGCTGGTCTTCCTGTGCATCGCGCTGGCCGGCGCGGCCGACATGATCAGCGGCATCTTCCGTACGACGATGTGGAACCAGACCATCCCGCAGGAGCTGCGCGGGCGGCTGGCGGGCATCGAGCTGCTGTCGTACGCCAGCGGCCCGATGCTGGGCAACGCCCGCGCGAGCCTGATGGCCAACATCGGCGGCACCCGGTTCTCGCTGGGCGCGGGCGGCCTGCTGTGCGTGGGCGCCGTCCTGGGCCTGGCCGCCGCCCTGCCGAAATTCCGCCGCTACGACGCCAGAACCGACGAACACGCGATCGCCGAACACGCCCGCCGCATCCAGCAGTCCTCCGACCAGCCCACCCCGGCCTGACCAACCCACCCTGGGCCTGACCGGCTCCACCGGCCGGGGCGACCCTACTCCGGCTCCCGCCAGCCGTCGTACCGCTCCACCAGCTCATCCACCTGACCGAGGGCCTGCTCGTGGAGCCCCTCCACGACGACGAGCCACTGGGCGTCCTCGGCGTCGTCCTCACCGGCGAGCGTCTCCCGCACCACCCGCGGCACCCCGAGCCCCGGGAACCACTCCCCCAGCGTCTCGGCGACCTCCTCGGCATCCTCACGCTCGCCGAACACCAGCAACTGCCTCATGCCCCACATTCTCCCGCCACTTGCACACGTGTACGTTCGTTCACCCAGCGTGAGCGGAGTGCATTGATTAGCGTTGGACGATGGCTGCCGAAGCGATCCTCCCCGACTGGGCCTTTCCCCCGCCGCAGGGCTACGTCGCCGAAGACCTCGATCACATTCCGGATCTTCCTTCGCACACAGAGCTGATCGACGGAAGCCTGGTCTTCGTGGGACCCCGGCCACGCTTCCACCACGACACGGTCTTCGGTCTGCACCGAGCGCTCGCCGAGGCCGCCCCCGACCACCTCCAGGTCTGCCAGGGGATGGCCGTGAAGCTGGCGCCCGAACAGCGGCCCGAGCCCAACCTGATTGTCCTTGGGCCGCAAGCGCCTGCCGACGAAGCGCTGACCTGCTACCAGGCCAAGGATGTCGTCCTGGTCGTCGAGGTGGTCTCGCCCGTCTCCGTAGTGCGCGACAGGAAGCGCAAGCCCACCCTCTACGCCGAGGCGGGCATCCACCACTTCTGGCGCGTCGAGAGGGCCGGCGCGCTGCCGGTGGTCTACGTCTACGAGCTCAACCCCGCCACCGGCGCCTACGTCTGCACCGGCATCCACCACGACCGGCTCAAGCTGACCGTCCCGTTCGACGTCGACATCGACCTCACCACGTTGAACACATGACAAAGGGGCCGGTACGGCGATCCGTACCGGCCCCCTCGTGTTGCCTCAGGCGCTGCGGAGCTGGGCGCCCACGCGGTCGGCCGCCATCGCCACCGCCGCGTCCCTGGCCGCCGTCGTCTCCTCGACCGTCAACGTACGGCCCGCCGCCCGGAACCGCATCGTGTAGGCGAGCGACTTGTTCCCCTCGCCCACCTGCTCACCCGCGTAGACGTCGAACAGCCGCACCGACTCCAGCAGCTCGCCGGCCCCGTCGCGCAACGCCGCCTCCACGTCGGCCACCGGCGTGAAGTCGGGCACGATCAGCGCCACGTCCTGCGTCGCCACCGGGTACGGGGACACCGACGGCGCCTGCACCGGCCCCGGCATGGCCGACTCCAGCCGCGACAGCTCCAGCTCCATGGCGGCGGTGCGCGGCGGCAGCCCGTACGCCTCGATGACCCGCGGGTGCAGCTCACCGGCGTGCCCCACCAGCGTGTCGCCCACATAGAGGGCGGCGCACCGGCCCGGGTGCCACGGCTCGTGCTGGTCGGCGCTGATGGACAGCTCGACCCGCGACTCGGCGGCGATGAGCCGGGCGGCCTGCACGGCGTCGGCCCAGGAGGCCGGCCGGCCGGAGCCCCACCAGCCGGACCGCTCGAACTCCCCGGCCAGCACGACCGCGACCCGCAGCGGCTGGTCGGGCAGCGCCGCCTCGATCGAGGCCAGCTCCTCCTCGGTGGGACGGCGCGAGACGCCGAGCACCGGAGCGGCGGCGGGGGCGTTCTCCCGGGGCCGGTAGACCGCGCCCGTCTCGAACAGCGCCACGTCGCCGAAGCCGCGCCCGACGTTGCGGACCAGCGTCTTGAGCAGGCCGGGCAGCAGCGTCGTGCGCATCAGCGGCTCGTCCTCCGACAGCGGGTTGGCCAGGCGCATGGCCCGGCGCCGCGCGTCGTCGGCGGGCAGCTGCAGCCGGTCGAAGTCGTCGGCCCCGATGAACGGGTAGCTGAGCACCTCGACGTAGCCGCCCTCGGCCAGCGCCCGGCCGACCCGCCGGCGCAGCCGCTGCCCCTCGGTCAGCCCGGCGCCCGCCGGGGCGCTGGGCAGCACCGACGGCAGCCGGTCGTAGCCTTCGAGCCGGATGACCTCTTCGGCCAGGTCGTTGGGGTCGGTGAGGTCGGGCCGCCACGACGGCGGGGTGACCGTGATCATGTCGGGGCCGGTGACGGCCAGCCTGGCGGCCAGCTCGCCGCCGGTCACGACGCCGGTCGGGTCGACGCCGCCCTGGCGCACGGCCGGGTCGTCGCCGTCGGTCACGAGGCAGCCCACCTGCTCCAGGCGGCCGACGACGACCTCCTTGGAGTACGGGACGCCCGCCACCGCCGACGGATGACCGGCCGGGATCGCGATGCGCGCCGGCGTGACGTCGACCTCGGCGTGCGTCACGCCGGGCTGCACGGTAGCGCCGCCCAGCTCGGCCAGCATGCGCACCGCCCGCCACGAGGCGACCAGCGGCAGCTCGCGGTCGACGCCGCGCTCGAACCGCTTGGACGCCTCCGAGACCAGCCCGTGCCGGCGCGACTCGCGCGAGATGCCGGTGGCCGAGAAGTGGGCGGCCTCGATGACGATGTCGGTCGAGCCGTCGGAGATCTCGGTCTCCAGGCCGCCCATCGTGCCCGCCATGGAGATCGGGCCCGACTGGTCGGTGATGAGGATGTCGTCGGGGTCGAGCTCGCGCACGACGTGGTCGAGCGTTTCCAGCCGCTCGCCCTCCCGGGCCCGCCGGACGACGATCTCGCCGGTCAGCTTCGACCGGTCGAAGGCGTGCAGCGGCTGGCCCAGCTCCAGCATCAGGTAGTTGGTGATGTCGACGGCCAGCGACACCGGGCGCATGCCGGACCGGCTCAGCCGCACCCGCATCCACAGCGGGCTCTGGGCGGCCGGGTCGAAGCCGCGCACCTCGCGCAGCACGAACCGGTCGCAGGCCGTCGGGTCGCCGATGGAGGCCGGCCAGGACGGCTCGGTCTCGGCGGGCACCTCGACGTCGGCCGGGTCGCGGAAGGCCACGCCGAACGCGGTGGCCACCTCGCGGGCCACGCCGCGGACGGACAGCGCGTAGCCGATGTCGGGCGTGATCTCCAGCTCGATCACGTCGTCGCGCAGGCCGAGCAGCTCGACCACGTCGGTGCCGATGGGCGTGCCGGCGGGCAGCACCATGATGCCGTTGTGGTCGTCGCCGAGGCCCAGCTCGCGCTCGGAGCAGATCATGCCCTCGGACATGCGCCCGTACGTCTTGCGCGCGCCCACCTCGAACCCGCCCGGCAGCACGCCGCCAGGCAGCACGACGGGGACGCGGTCGCCGGCGACGAAGTTCGTGGCGCCGCAGACGATCTCGCGCGGCGTCGCCTCGCCCACCTCGACCTTGCAGTGCCTGATCGGCTTCTTGAAGCCGGTGAGCTCCTCGATCTCCAGCACCTCGCCGACGACGACGTTCTTGACGTCGTGGCCGTAGGAGGTGATGGATTCCAGCTTGAGCCCGGCCATGGTGAGCCTGTCGGCCACCTCGTGCGCGGTGGCCGCCGGTAGATCGACGTACTCCCGCAGCCAGGAGAGCGGGACCTTCATCAGATCTCCATTCCGAACGGGAGCGTGAAGCGCACGTCCCCCTCGATCATGTCTCGCATGTCTTCGGCGTTGTGGCGGAACATCAGCGTGCGCTCGATCCCCATGCCGAACGCGAACCCGGAGTAGCGCGAGGGGTCGACGCCGCAGGCGATGAGCACCCGCGGGTTGACCATGCCGCAGCCGCCCCACTCGATCCAGCCCTCGGACTTGCAGGTGCGGCACGGCGGGTTGCCGGGGATCGCCGAGGCGCCGCGGCAGACGAAGCACTTCAGGTCCATCTCGGCGGACGGCTCGGTGAAGGGGAAGTAGTTCGGCCGGAACCGGGTGGTGATGCCCTCGCCGAACATGACCTCGGCGAACCTGTCGAGCGTGCCCTTGAGGTGGGCCATGGTCAGGCCCTCGTCGACGGCCAGCCCCTCGGTCTGGTGGAAGACCGGGGTGTGGGTGGCGTCGAGCTCGTCGGTGCGGAACGTCTTGCCCGGCGAGATGACGTAGACCGGCAGCTCGCGCTGGAGCAGCGCGCGGATCTGCACCGGCGAGGTCTGGGTGCGCAGCACCATGCCCGACTCGGTGGAGTCCACGAAGAACGTGTCGTGCTCGGAGCGGGCGGGGTGGTCGGTGGCGATGTTGAGCGCGTCGAAGTTGAACCACTCGCCTTCGAGCTCGGGGCCCTCGGCGACCTCGTAGCCCATGGCGACGAACGCGTCGGCGACGCGCTCCTGCAGCGTGGTCAGCGGGTGACGGGCACCGCGCGGCCGCCGGTCCCAGGGCAGGGTGACGTCGACGGTCTCCTCGACGAGCACCCGGGCGTCGCGCTCGGCCTCCAGCTCGGCCTGGCGGGCGGCCAGCGCCTCGTTGATCGCTCTGCGGGCGCCGCCGACGCGCTTGCCGGCCTCGGCGCGGGCGGCCGGCGGCAGGGCGCCGATCTCGCGGTTGGCCAGGGCGATGGGCGAGCGGTCGCCCGCGTGCGCCAGCCTGGCCTGCTTGAGTGCGTCGAGGCTGTCGGCCGCCTTGATCGCCGTGAGGGCGTCGGCCTCCATGCGGGACAGCTCGTCGGCATGCAACGGCGTCACCTCGACGGGGTCGTAGTCAGACAAGAGTGAGCTCCGTATCCAGGGCTTGAGCGGAAATGAGTCTAGTGGGGCCCGCCCACCGGACCGACTTCGACGGGGGTCGAGCCGCTCGGGGCTTCAGACCGTGGCGAAGTCGGGTGTGCCGGTGGGCACGGTAAATCGGAACTCCGCGCCGCCCTCGGGCGCACGCTGCACGGTGATCGTGCCACCGTGCGCCTCGACCAGGCCCTTCACGATGAACAGGCCGAGCCCGGTGCCGCCGCGCCTGCGGCTGTTGCCGCCCCGCCAGAACTGCCGGAAGACGCGCGGAGCCAGCTCGGGCTCGATGCCCTCGCCCTCGTCGCGCACCGACACGGCCACTCCCCATCCGACGGACTCGATCTCGATCGTCACGGTGCCACGCCCGTGGCGCACCGCGTTCTCCACCAGATTACCCAGAATCTGGTCGATCTTGTCCTGGTCGAGCCACATCTCCGGCAAACGGTCGCCGACGATCAGGCGGTAGCGGTCTTCGGAGTCGCCCGCCGCGACCCGGCCGGCGACCAGCCGGCGCGCCCTGGCCGGCACGTCGACGACCTGACGGCGCACCTCCAGCCGCCCGGACTCGATGCGCGAGACGTCGAGCAGCTCGGTGATGAGCCGGGTGACGCGGTCGGCGTCGTTGTTGACGGTCTCCAGCATGACGCGCTTCTGCTCGTCGGTGAAGCGCGTCCACTTGGCCAGCAGGGTGGCGGTGAAGCCCTTGACGCTGGTCAGCGGCGAGCGCAGCTCGTGGGCCACGGTGGAGACCAGGTCGGCGCGGCTGCGCTCCAGCCGGGCGCGGGCGCCGCCGTCGCGCAGGGTGATCGTGACCCGCTCGACCTCGCCGCCGCGCTCGGGCTCGCGCACCAGCCGGGCCGCGACGTAGAGCTCCTGGCCGCCCGGCAGGTGCAGCGGCCGCTCGGGGACCCTGGTCCTGGTACGCAGCCCGCCCTCGGGGTCGAGCGCCTTCCACCACTCGCGCCCGTCGTGGTCGCGGAAGGGGAAGACCTCGTTCATCTCCCGGCCCACGGCGCGCTCCATGGCGACCCGGGTGAGCCGGGCGGCGGCCCGGTTGACGGCCAGCACGCACCCATATCGGTCGGTCACGATAAGACCGTCGGGGAGGTCGTCGATGGAGATCGTGCACGCGGCGGCCACGACTCGCCCGTCGGTTTCTGCGCCGTGCACGACCTCGCCTCCTCCGCCTACAACGCCGACAATAGCGGGTTTCCGGCCGCCTAGGGCACTCGCTGAGCCCTGGCGGAGGAGTAAAGGCACACCGCCGCGGCGGTGGCCAGGTTGAGACTTTCAGCCTGTCCGTAGATGGGCACTCTGACCACATCGTCCGCCTCGGCGCGTATCTCCTCCGGCAGTCCCCAGGCCTCGTTCCCGAAGATCCACGCAGTCGGTCCGGAAAGATCCACGTCGTCGAGCGTGTGCTTGCCCGCGCCGTCGGCCGCCAGCACGCGCATGCCCCGCTCCCTCAGTTGACGCACGGCGGCGGCGACCGGTGCACCGATGACGACCGGCAGATGAAACAGGCTGCCCGCGCTGGCGCGTACACACTTGCCGTTGTAGGGGTCGACGGAGGCGTCGGTGAAGATCACCGCGTCCGCCCCGGCGGCGTCGGCCGCCCGCATGACGGTGCCGGCGTTGCCCGGGTCGCGTACGTGCGCCAGCATCGCGACCAGCTTCGGCTCCCCGGCCAGCGCCTCCTCCAGCGGCACGTGCACGAGCCGGCACACCGCCAGCAGCCCCTGCGGGGTCACCGTCTGGGACAGCTCCGACATGACCTCGCCGCTGGCCCGGTGGACGGGCACCCCCTGCAGCGTGGCCTGGGTGACGAGCTCGGCGTGCCGCAGCTCGGCCTCGGCCGTGGTGAACAGCTCCAGCGTCACCCCGTCGAGCTTGAGCGCCTCGCGCACCGCCTGCGGCCCTTCGGCCAGGAACCTGCGGTCCTGCTCCCTGAAGGCGCGCTTGGTGAGCCTGCGTGCGGCCTTCACCCTCGGCGACTTCACGTTGGTCAGCTCGGACCCGGCCATGCTCTCCCCCTGATCGTGCGTGGATACAGCAAAAGGGCCCACCGTGACGGTGGGCCCTCTGTGTCTGAAGGCGACCTCAGCTCGCGGCGGCCGGAGCGTTCACGTTCGCCGGGAGCGCCTTCTTGGCGGCCTCGACGAGCGTGGCGAAGGTCGCGCTGTCGTTGACCGCGAGGTCAGCGAGGATCTTGCGGTCGACCTCGATGTTGGCCAGACGCAGGCCCTGGATCAGGCGGTTGTAGGTGATGCCGTTGGCGCGGGCAGCGGCGTTGATCCGCTGGATCCACAGACGGCGGAACGCACCCTTACGGTCCTTGCGGTCCCGGTAGGCGTACGTCATCGAGTGGAGCATCTGCTCCTTGGCCTTGCGGTACAGCCGCGACCGCTGGCCACGGTAACCGCTCGCCCGGTCGAGGACGACCTTGCGCTTCTTCTTGGCGTTGAGCGCCCGCTTCACGCGTGCCATGTTTCTTCTCCCCGGGGGTTCGCGCTACTTGGCGAGCAGCTTCTTGATCTTCTTGGTGTCTGCCGGCGAAACGACGACTTCACCCTTGAGACGACGCGTCAGCGTGGACGACTTCCACTCGTTGTAGTGCGCGCGGCTGGCGCGGCGGCGCTTGAGCTTGCCGGTGCCGGTGAGCCGGAACCGCTTCTTCGCACCGCTGTGCGTCTTCATCTTCGGCATGTCGCCGTCTCTCCTCAATTCGGTCGTGCCGGTGGCCGGGCCGGTGCTGGCCGGCCCGGTCGCGGCTTGTTCGTCTGCCGGTGGCTGCCGGGGCGCGTGCTGCAAGGCTGACCCCAGCCGCAGGTCACGCTTCCTGTACGGAAGGTTCCGCTTCCTGCACGGAAGACTCCTCTTCCGACGCGGAAGGCTCCTCGCCACGCTGCGCCTTGGCGGCAGCCTTTTCGGCCTTCGCCTCGGCCTTCTTCTTGTGCGGACCGATCACCATGATCATGTTACGGCCGTCCTGCTTGGGCTGGGACTCCACGAACCCGAGCTCCTGGACGTCCTCCGCCAGCCGCTGCAGCAGCCGGAAGCCGAGCTCCGGCCGGGACTGCTCACGTCCACGGAACATGATCGTGACTTTGACCTTGTCCCCCGCCTTGAGGAACCGCACCACGTGACCCTTCTTGGTCTCGTAGTCGTGCGGGTCGATCTTCGGCCGGAGCTTGATCTCCTTGATGATCGTGTGCGCCTGATTCTTGCGCGCCTCGCGCGCCTTCATCGCGGACTCGTACTTGAACTTGCCGTAGTCCATGAGCTTGCACACGGGCGGTCGAGCCGTGGCCGCGACCTCGACGAGGTCGAGGTCGGCCTCCTGGGCGAGCTTCAGCGCGTCGTGAATGCTGACGATGCCGACCTGCTCGCCGTTCGGGCCCACGAGGCGAACCTCGGGAACTCGGATACGCTCGTTGATGCGGGGCTCAGTGCTGATGGGGCCTCCTAGGTTTGCGATCCCTACGTGCTCGTCGTGGCGGGGGCCTTCCGCGCCGAAGACGCGAAAAGCCCCGCACGTCGCGCATGCGGGGCCACTGAGCTCTGTGGCTTCGTGGCCTCGAGCTCCCCGGAGAGTCCGGCGTGATCCTGGACCCGGCCACCTTTCGGCGACTCGGGTGGGAGGGAGACCTCCGCTTGCGCGTCCAGCAAGGCATGCCGGACCGATCAGAGAGCTACATTACCACAACCACGCAGGCGCCTCGAATCATCCCGCCCGGCGCGGGTAATCGCCGGGAAGATCACTGCGGACGGGCCGCGGCCCGCCGGGCGATCTCGGCCTCGCCCGCCGCGCGCATGGCCTCGACCGGCACGTCCGGGCGGCCGGTCATCAGCTCCACCTGGCGCGCCGCCTGGTGCAGGAGCATCGCGAAGCCGCCGACCACCGTGCCGCCCGCGTCGCGGACGGCCGTGGCCGCCCTGGTGGGCCAGGGGGCGTAGACCACGTCGAACAGCGCCGGCACGCGGGCCAGCCGCCCGGCGAAGGCGTCGGCGGCCCCCGCGGGCAGCGTGGAGACCACCAGGTCCACCCCGGTGTACGCGTCGAGCTTGTCGAACGTCTCCACCGCCAGCGCCACGCCCAGCCGTTCGGCCACCTCGGCGGTCTCCCCCGCCCTGGCCGGGTCGCGGACCAGCAGCGTGGCCGCGAACAGCCCCAGGTTGCGCAGGGCCGCCAGCGCCGAGGCGGCCGTGGCGCCGCCGCCCAGCACGGTCGCCGACCGCGGCGCGGGCACCCCCGCCTCGGCCAGCGCCTGCTCGATGCCGTGAACGTCGGTGTTGTGCCCGTGGCGCAGGCCGTCGGCGAAGACCACGGTGTTGGCCCCGCCCACCTCGACGGCCAGGTCGGAGACGGTGTCGAGGAGCGGCAGCACGGCACGCTTGAGCGGCATCGTCAGCGACAGCCCCGCCCAGACGCGCTCACCGCCCGGCTCACCGTCGCGCTCACCGCCCGGCTCACCGTCGTGCTGCCCGCGCACGGGGGTCAGCCCGGCGAGCAGGCCGGGCAGCCGCGCCTCGTCGCACTCGATCGCCTCGTAGCTCCACCCGTCGAGCCCCATCGCCGCGTAGGCGGCCCTGTGCAGGTGGGGCGAGAGCGAATGCCCGATCGGCGAGCCCATGACCGCAGCCCGCATCGACACTCCTTCCGGAAACACGGTCCCTACTCCTACCACGCCGCGGGGGCCGCCGGTCGGCGGGCGGCTCCCGCGGCGGAGGTCAGCCGCCGTTCCGCTTGTACTCGGCCAGCAGCGCCTGGCGTTCGGCCTCGGTGGTGGCGAACTTGGTGACGCGGCTGTTGGGGTCGGTGGCGACGAAGTAGAGCCAGTCGCCCTTGGCCGGGTTGAGCGCCGCCTCGATGGCGTGCTGGCCCGGGTTCGAGATCGGGCCCGGCGGCAGGCCGAGGTACATGTACGTGTTGTACCGGCTCTTGGTCTTCGTCTCGGCGATGGTGGCGGCGGTGCGGTACTTGTTGAGCGCGTACATGACCGTGCTGTCCATCTCCAGCTTCATCTCCGGGTCGCGGTCGAGCCGGTTGTAGATGACGCGGGCGATCTTGGGCATGTCCTCGAACCGGCCGGCCTCGGCCTGGATGATGCTGGCGATGACCACGATGTCCTGGGGCTTGCGGCCCAGGGCCTTGGCGCCGCCTTCGAGGTCGACCTCGTCGGCCGTCTGGTTGAACCGCTTGACCATCGCGCCCAGGATCTGGGCCGGGGTGGCGTTGGGCGGGAACTCGTAGGTGGCCGGGAAGGCGTAGCCCTCCAGCTTGCCCTTGGCGTACGACGGCAGGTCGAGGTCGGCGGTGTCCTTGGCCGCGGCCGCGAAGCCCTTGGCCGGCTTGCCCGTCGCCTTGGCCAGCGTGGTCAGCGTGTCGGACAGCCGCAGGCCCTCCTTGACGCCCACCTTGGCCAGCAGCTTGTTCTCGGGGCTCAGCATCGCCACCGCGCCGGCCGCCGACATCTTCTTGCGCATCTTGTACTGGCCGGGCTGCAGCGACCCGCTCTTGCCGGCGTTGCCGATGGCGGTGCTGAACGCCCTGGCGCTGGCCACGACGCCGAGGCGCACCAGCTCCTCGGCCACCTCCGACGCGCTCTGGCCGTCCTTGATCTCGACGATCACCTCGCCGGTGCCCTGGCCGGTGTAGTCGTCGGGCACGAGGGCGTCGCTGACCCACAGGTAGCCGTAGTAGCCGCCGCCGCCGATGATGCCCGCCAGCACGACGAAGGCCAGCAACGGCGCGATGAAGCCGCCCCGGTTACGACGTCTGCGCCGCCGGCGGTTGCCGCCGCGCTTGCCGGAGCCGCGGGCACGGCGCCGGGACCGGCCCTCGTCGTCCTCGGTGCCGAGCAGGGAGTTCAGGTCGAGATCGCTCATAGATGCGCTGGCCAATCTCCCGGTACGGCCCGTTCGGCGTCAAGCGGTTGTGCCGAACCGGCGGAGCTCACCGGGCGAAACGGGGGGATCCGCCGGGCATGCTCCCACGACCAGCGGAGATCACTCTGGGTAGCCATGCTAGGGGATGGGAAGAGGGCGCATGACCCGGTATGGGGCTTTTGCGCGGGCACAGGGGGGGTCCCGCCGAACATCAGTCCGTCCCGAGGTTCTTGTTCAACTCTTCCCGGTATCTCACGAACTCGCTCTCTTTGTTGGTGAATTTGGTGATTCTATGCGCCGGATCCGTCGTCACAAACCAGTGCCAATCACCCGCGGCCGGGTTCAGGGCCGCCAGCAGCGCCTTCTCCCCCGGATTGGCGATGGGCCCCGGCGGCAGCCCGCGGCGGTGGTAGGTGTTGTAGGGCGAGTTCACCTTGGTGTCGCTCTCCGTGACCTTCAGTGACCGGCGGTTCTGCGCGTACAGGACCGTGGTGTCGAGCTCCAGCGGCGTGTTGCTCTTGAGTCTGTTGTAGATCACTCTGGCGATCTTGGGGTAATCGGCGTCGGTGCCGCCCTCCGCCTGCACGAGACTGGCGACCGTGAGCGCCTCCAGCGGGGTCAGGCCGAGCCGCCGGGCCCCCTCCGCCAGGTGGATCTGCCGGGCGGCCACGCCCCACCGCTCCACCATGGCGGCCAGCACGTCCACCGCCTTGTCGCCGGGCTCGACGTCGTACGTGGCGGGGAACAGGAAACCCTCGATCCCGGGCGCGTACGAGGGCAGCCCGAGCAGGCTCTTGTCCACGCTCTGCAGCTCCTTCAGCGGCAGCGCGGCCAGCTGGGCGACGCGCTGCAGCACCTCGCCCGCGCGCAGCCCCTCCGGTACCGCCACCCGCCTGACCAGCCGGGAGGCGGGCGCGAGCAGCAGGTCGAGCGCCGCGCCCGCGGCCATGCCCTTGCGCAGCCGGTAGTGGCCGGGACGCAGCCGGTTGGCCACGGCCCGCTCCTGGGCCGCGTTCACGAACGAACGCGAGCTGGCCACCACGCCGGCGTCGGCCAGCGCCGTGCCGATCTCCTCGGCGTTCGCCCCGGGCGGGATGCGGACGGTGACCGTCCCGCTGCCCATGCCCTCGAAGTCCTCGGGGCTCAGGTACGGCCTGACCACCGTGAGCACGCCCGCGCCCGCCGCGACCAGGGCGGCGACCAGCGCGGCGGAGACCAGCCCCGCCTTGCCCAGGGCCCGGCCACGACGCGACGACCGACCGCCCCCGGCAGCCTTCTCAGCCACCGCGTGCGGGCCACTACCGGCAGACTCCTCACCTGCCGACTGCGACATGCTCCCGGCCGACCCCTCGCCCACCGGGTGCGGCGTGCTCCCGGCAGACCCCTCGTCCACCGGGTGCGGGCCACTGCCGGCAGAGTTCTCGCCCACCAGGTGCGACATGCTCGCGGCAGACCCCTCGCCCACTGGGTGCGGCATGCTCCTGGCAGGATCCCCATCCGCCGGCCGTGGGCCGCTCCCGGCAGGGTTCTCGCCCGCCGGTCGCGGGCTGTCTCCAGGGTGCTTCTCGGCCGCCGGGGGCGTCTCCTGGTCGGAGTCCGCCCGCAGGAACGGGATGACCTCGCCGTCGTCGTCGGGGGTGGTGTTCACGCGGCCACCTCGCCGGTCGGACGCCCGGCGGGCGGCATCGGGGCCTGCGCAGAGACCATGCCCTCACAACAAGCCTCGTGACGGGCCTCGGGGTGCCGCCCGGTCATGAGGCAGGTCCGTCGGCCGCCGCGGGGGGCGGTTCGACGGGCCTGCCTGGTGGTCTGTCGGTGGCGCGTTCGGAGTCGAGGGCGTCCTGGAGCAGCACGACGGCCGCCGCCTGGTCGACGACCCCGCGCTGCTTCTTGGCGCGTACGCCGCTGGCCCGCAGTCCGTGCTGGGCCGCGACCGTGGTGAGCCGCTCGTCGAACAGCCGCACGGGCGTGGGCGCCAGCCGGCCGGCCAGCTCGGCGGCGAACGCGCGGGCCAGCCCGGCCGCCTGCCCCTCACGCCCGGACAGCGACGTGGGCAACCCCACGATCACCTCGATCGCCTCGTGCTCGGCGACGATCTCGGCGAGGCGGTCGAGGTCGCCCTTGCCGCGGCGGACGGTCTCGACCGGCGTGGCCAGCGTCCCGCTGGGATCGCTGCGCGCCACGCCGATGCGAACGGAACCGACGTCGACGCCGATCCGCGAACCGAACCTCATGTCATCCGATCTGCTCGCCGATGGCCTGTTCGACCAGGCCGAGCGCGTCGCCGATCGCCTCGGGCCGCGTACCGCCGCCCTGCGCGACATCGTCCTTGCCGCCACCGCCACCCCCAAGAGCCTTGGCGGCGACGCCGACCAGCCTTCCGGCCTTGAGCCCCCGCTCGCGCCCCGCCTCGTTGACCGCGGCGACCACCACGGGCCGGTCGGAGGGGACGCCGGCGATCACCACGACCGCCGGCCGGTCGGCCGGGAATCTGCCACGCACATCAAGCGCGAGCTTACGCAGGTCGTCGGCGCCGGTGCCATCAGGCGCGCGGTGTGTCACCACGGAGACTCCGTGCAGGTCACGGGCCTGGGACGCCAGTTCGCCGGCCACCTGGAGCACCTGCGCCGAGCGCACCTTCTCCAGCTCCTTCTCGGCGGTGCGCAGGCGGGTGACGATGCCCTCGATGCGCTCGGGCAGCTCCTCGCGGCGCGCCTTGAGCTGCTCGGACAGCTGGGCCACCAGCACGCTCTCGCGGGCCAGGAAGCGGAAGGCGTCGATGCCGACCAGCGCCTCGACCCGGCGCACGCCCGCGCCCACCGACTGCTCGCCCAGCACCTTGACCAGGCCGAGCTGCCCGGAGCTGTGGACGTGGGTGCCGCCGCACAGCTCGCGCGAGTAGTCGCCGATCTCGACCACGCGGACCTCGTCGCCGTACTTCTCGCCGAACATCGCCAGCGCGCCCATCGCCCTGGCCTCGGCCTGGGAGGTGTAGAACGCGTTGACCTTGAGGTCGTTGATCAGCACCGCGTTGACCTCGTCCTCGACGTCGCGCAGCACGCTGGCCGGGACGGCGCCCGCAGCGGTGAAGTCGAAGCGGAAGCGCCCCGGGGAGTTCTCCGAGCCCGCCTGCGCGGCCGTCTCGCCCAGCGCGTTCTTGAAGCCGCGGTGGACCAGGTGGGTGGCGCTGTGGCTGCGCGAGATGGCCCGGCGGCGCTCGACGTCGATCTCGGCCTGCGCCTCGTCGCCCGCCTTCAGTTCACCGCTGCGGATCTTGCCGCGGTGCACGATCAGGCCCTTGAGCGGCGACTGCACGTCGAGGATCTCGACCTCGGCGCCCGCCGTGCGGATGACGCCCTGGTCGGCGAGCTGGCCGCCGCCCTCGGCGTAGAACGGGGTGCGGCCGAGCACGATCTCGACGGTCGTGCCCGCGCCGGCCGCCGGCACGCTGACGCCGTCGACCAGGATGCCGACGACGGTGGTCTCGGCCTCGGTCTCGTCGTAGCCCAGGAAGTCGATCTTGCCGGCCTTCTCCAGCAGGTGGCCGAAGACGGAGATGTCGGCGTTGCCCGTCTTCTTCGCCGCCGCGTCGGCCTTGGCGTTCTGCCGCTGCTCCTTCATGAGGCGGCGGAAGCCCTCTTCGTCGACCTTCAGCCCCTGCTCGGCCGCCATCTCCAGGGTCAGGTCGATCGGGAAGCCGTAGGTGTCGTGCAGCTTGAACGCCTGGTCCCCCGAGAGCGTCGAGCCCGACTTGCGCTTGGTCTCCTCGACGGCCACGTCGAAGATCGCGGTGCCGGTGCGGAGCGTGCCCAGGAAGGACGCCTCCTCCGCGTCGATGATCCCGTGGATCTGCGGCGCGTCGGCCTTGAGCTCGGGGTACTGCTCGCCCATCACGTTGATCGCGACGTCGGTCAGCTCGTGCATGTAGCGCTCGTCACCGGAGCCGAGCAGGCGCAGGTTGCGCACCGAGCGGCGCAGGATGCGGCGCAGCACGTAGCCGCGGCCCTCGTTGCCGGGCATGACGCCGTCGGCGACCAGCATGGTGCCGGTGCGCACGTGGTCGGCGATCACGCGCAGGCTCACGTCGGCGCGGTGGTCGCGGCCGTAGCGGGTCTT
The DNA here is from genome assembly GCF_040298265.1 of Nonomuraea sp. NPDC001636. Classification (NCBI taxonomy): domain Bacteria; kingdom Bacillati; phylum Actinomycetota; class Actinomycetes; order Streptosporangiales; family Streptosporangiaceae; genus Nonomuraea; species Nonomuraea sp. NPDC001636. The sequence goes on along the minus strand of NZ_JBEOZT010000041.1, from coordinate 5,373 downwards.
GGTGAGCTCGGCCGCCTTGTCGAGGATCTTGTAGGTGGTGTCGATCTCGTAGAGGTTGTCGACGCCCTGCAGGATCGTCGCCATGCGCTCCAGGCCCATGCCGGTGTCGATGTTCTTGGCCGGCAGCTCGCCGGAGATGTCGAAGTCGACCTTGGTGCGGACCTGGCTGAGCTGGTACTGCATGAAGACGAGGTTCCAGACCTCGAGGTAGCGGTCCTCGTCGGCGACGGGGCCGCCCTCCTTGCCGTACTCGGGGCCGCGGTCGTAGTAGATCTCCGAGCAGGGGCCGCCGGGGCCGGGCACGCCCATGTGCCAGTAGTTGTCCTCCAGGCCGCGGCGCTGGATGCGGCTCTCGGGCACGCCGACCTTGTTGCGCCAGATGTCGTAGGCCTCGTCGTCCTCGAGGTAGACGGTGGCCCACAGGCGCTCCTCGGGGAAGCCGAAGCCGCCGTCGGACTCGGACCTGGTGAGCAGCTCCCACGCGAACGGGATCACTTCGGCCTTGAAGTAGTCGCCGAAGGAGAAGTTGCCGAGCATCTGGAAGAAGGTGGCGTGCCGGGTGGTCTTGCCGACCTCTTCGATGTCGGGCGTGCGCACACACTTCTGCGCGGTGGCCAGCCGTGACGCCGGAGGCTTGCGCTGCCCCAGGAAGTACGGCTTGAACGGCACCATACCGGCAGGAACCAGGAGTAGCGTGGGGTCCTCAGCGATCAGGCTGGCCGAGGGCACGACCTTGTGCCCACGCTCCTCGAAGAAGCGCAGGAAGCGGCGGGCTATCTCTGCCGACTCCATTGTGGCCATCCTTTGCTGGTAGTCAGTTGTCGATTTCAGCGTTGTCGAGCCCGAAGCGCGCCCGCAACTGGGTTTCGCGCTCGGCGGCCTCGCCGAGCGCGTCAGAGGTAAAGTCTCTCACCCGCGCGAGCATCCCCGCCGCGCCGTCGGCGGTGCGCCGTACGACGTGGGTCGGGTGCAGCGCCTGCAGCCTGCGCATCACCCAGAAGGCGAGGAACGCGCCGAGCGAGAGGTAGAACAGCCGTCTGATCACTGGGACCGCCTCACCCGGGCGGGCCTGCGGGCCTCGATGGCGCGCCGCACGCCGTAGCCGAGCGACGACACCTTGATCAACGGGCCGGTGAAGATGGTCTGCGTCACCGCGCTGAGCTTGGCGGCGTGCGCGCTGACCTGCTTGACGTCCTGGGCGATGGCCTCGACGGCGACGAGTTGCCTGTTGGTCTCGTTGACCGTGACGCTCACGTCGTCGAGCAGCGGCACCAGGCGGTTGTTCAGGTCGGAGACCGCCTTGGTGGTCTCGGTGAGCAGCCTGGCGAGCTTGACGAGCACCATGGCGAGAACGCAGACCAGGACAATCCAGCCCGTTGCCGCGATCAGCCCGGCGACCTCTCCAGCGGTAAGCATCCGCTCATCTCCCTCGTACGCTGGGCCGGAACGGCATGAACCCTATCGCGTCCCGGCGACAAGGTTGGTGAGGAAAACGGGCCGGACCCGGCGGCGAGGCCACCTGTGGACACTTCCGTGACCGATCACATGCCGCTCCGACCAGGCGTTCCGCCGCCCGGCCCACTTCCTGTCACGCCTCCTGTCACGCCTCGGGGACGCGGGCGAAGGCGCGTACGGGAACCCGCCCGACGCCCTCCAGGAGCGGCGCCGCGGCCGTGAACAGGGCGCCGGTGGGCGGCAGCCGGTCGAGCCCGGCCAGCCGCTCCACGACCGGCACGCCCGCCGCCAGCAGCACGTCGAGAGCCGCCGACCCCCCGACGCCGTCGAGACCGTCGAGACCGTCGGCGTCGGTGCCGACCAGGGACGCGCCGCGCCCGGCCAGCCACGCGGCGGCCTCCGGGGTGAGCCGCCTCCCGCCGGGCGCGCCGGTGTGCAGCAGCACCGCCCTGCCGCGCACGTCGAAGGCGGCCAGCGCGCCCACGCCGATCTCCCGCGCCTCGGCCCCCGCCACGCGCACCACGACGGCGGGCAGTTCGGCGGTGCGGGCCAGGGGCAGGCCGGTCAGGTCGCCGCCGGGCGCCACCAGGCACGTGCCGCCGTCGGCTGGCGGGCGGGCCAGCTCGACCAGCGCTCCCCCGGCCGCCGGCGCGGCCTGCGCGGCGCGGTCGGAGGGCCCTCCCCTGGTGCCCTTGTGCGGCTCGGCGAAGATCTCGACGTTGTCCAGCTCGACGCCGTCGGTCATCAGCAGGCCGAGCGAGGCCACGAACAGCGCGGCGATCTCGTCCTCGGCGGCGTCGGGGCCGGGCAGGTCGACGCGGAAGCCGTGGACGGCGAGGTCGCCGCCGTTGGCGAAGGTGATGCGGGCGTCGAAGCTGGCGCGGTGGTCGGTCATGATGGCGCTCAATCTAGCGCGCGGGCAGGGCTCAGGAGCCGCGCAGGAAGTCGCGGATCCGGGCCCAGCGGTCGGCCACCGGGGCCTCGGCGCCGTGCCTGGTGGGCTCGTAGTAGCGGCGGTCGCGCACCTGCTCGGGCGCGTAGTCCTGGCGCACCAGGCCGTGGTCGAAGTCGTGGGGGTACTTGTAGCCGCCGCCGTGGCCGAGCTTGGCCGCGCCCGGGTAGTGGGCGTCGCGCAGGTGGCCGGGGACCTGGCCGATCAGGCCCTTGCGGACGTCGCCGACCGCCGCGCCGATGGCCTTGACGACCGCGTTGGACTTGGGCGCCGTCGCGCAGTGGATGACGGCGTGGGCCAGGTTGATCTGCCCCTCGGGCAGCCCGATGAGCTGCACGGCCTGGGCCGCCGCGACGGCCGTCTGCAGGCAGGTGGGGTCGGCCATGCCGACGTCCTCGGAGGCGAAGATGACGATGCGGCGGGCGATGAAGCGCGGGTCCTCGCCGGCCTCGATCATGCGGGCGAGGTAGTGGAGGGCCGCGTCGGCGTCGGAGCCGCGCATCGACTTGATGAACGCGCTGATCACGTCGTAGTGCTGGTCGCCCTGGCGGTCGTAGCGCACGGCCGCCTTGTCGGCGGCCTTCTCCACCACCTCGACGGTGATGTCGTCGGCCAGCAGGGCGGCGGCCTCCAGGTAGGTCAGCGACCTGCGCGCGTCGCCGCCGGCCAGGCGCACCAGATGGTCGAGGGCCTCGGGCGCGAGCCGGGCCCGCCCGCCCAGGCCGCGCGGCTCGGCCACCGCGCGCTCCAGGACCGCGCGCACGTCGTCGTCGGACAGCGACTCCAGCGTGAGCAGCAGCGAGCGCGACAACAGCGGCGAGATGACCGAGAAGTACGGGTTTTCGGTGGTGGCGCCGATGAAGGTGACCCAGCGGTTCTCCACCGCCGGCAGCAGCGCGTCCTGCTGTGCCTTGTTGAAGCGGTGGACCTCGTCGACGAACAGCACGGTCTGCCGGCCGCTCATGCCCAGCTCGCGGCGGGCGTTGTCGATGGCGGCGCGGACGTCCTTGACGCCGGCCGAGACGGCGGAGATCTCGACGAAGCGGCGCTTGGTGACGTTGGAGACGACGTAGGCCAGGGTCGTCTTGCCGGTGCCGGGCGGGCCCCACAGGAACAGCGACATGGGGGCCTCGCTCTCGACCAGCCGCCGCAGCGGGGTGCCGGAGCCCAGCAGATGCCGCTGGCCGATCACCTCGTCGAGGGTGCGCGGGCGCATCCGCACCGCGAGGGGTTGCGGGGTGGCCTCCTCAGCCGCCGAATCGAACAGGCTATCCACAACGCGAGATTACACGCCGGTCAGACCCGCCGCGGCCCACACGGCCCTGGCCCCGGAGTCGCCCGCCCGGAAGCAGAAGTAGCCCGCCACGGCGGCCAGGACGACCGTCAGCCCCGACAGCGCCAGCGTGACGGGCCTGCCGAACCGGTCGGAGGTGAGCGAGCCGCGTGCGGGGGTGGTGGCGTACACCAGGGCCAGGCAGGCGGCGGCGAGCCCGGCCGCCGACAGCAGCAGCGGGGTCGCGAAGCCTTCGTGGACGGCGACGCGCGCGCCGAGCGGGCCGTCCACGCCGGTGAAGCGGGCCCGCTTGAGGCTCTCCCCGCTCTCCTTGGCCGCCAGGACCGCCACGGGGGTGGCCACGGCCAGCAGCACCACCGCCCACGCCGTCACGGCCCGCACGCGAGGCGCCAGCGCGTACGCCCCGCCCACGAGGACGAGCAGCGGCGTCAGCACCACGGCGAGGTGCACGATCAGCGGATGGGCCGGCAGGCCGAGGATCTGGTCGAACACGGTCACTCCTTGGAGGGGCTCACCTGGACTACGTATCTGCCCGAATAATGGTCCTCTCCTCACTTGCCCCACTCTGCGGCTTCCGCCACTTACGCCCGGCACATATCGGAGGCCGGTAGCATTCGCGGAGTTGTTTGGTCATGTGTCGGCAAAGATGAAGGAGACAACCGGTGAGCGGCGACGACCGCCAGAGCGAGCTGGCCCGGGAGCACAAGGAGCGGCAGGCGAGGCGCGCGGCCGAGCAGACCGCCAAAGCCAGGCGGAACACCTTCATCGGCGCGGGCGTGGCCGTCGTCGTGGTGGCGGGCGGCATCTTCGCCGCGACCACCCTGATGGGCGACGACAAGAAGACGGCCGCGGCGGCGAGCACGCCCTCCCCCTCCGCCAGCACCAGCTCCCCCGCGCCGACGGCGCTGCCGAGCACCACGCCGCCGAAGCAGGCGGGCAAGGTGTCGTGCACCTACAAGCGGGACGACTCCGCGCCCAACAAGTTCGTCGGCCTGCCGGGCAAGCGGCCCAACCTCAAGCTCAAGACGATGACCGTGAGCACCAACCACGGCGACATCGTGATCGACGTCGACGCGAACGCGACCCCGTGCTCGGTCAACTCGATGGCGTTCCTGGCCAGGAAGGGCTTCTACAACAACACCAAGTGCCACCGGCTGGTGACGCCGGAGACGGCCGGCCTGTTCCTGCTGCAGTGCGGCGACCCGCAGGCCAAGGCCGACGGCAGGAACCCGACCGACGGGCAGGGCACGGCCGGCTACGTGTACGGCGACGAGGCCGTCGGCATGCCCTACACCAAGGGCGTGGTGTTCCTGACCCAGCCCGACGGCGCGGCGGGGCAGAACAGCAGCCAGTTCGCCATCTCGCTGTCGGACGAGAACGGCCAGCTGGAGCCGCAGTACTCGGTGCTCGGCATGGTCCGCTCGGGCCTGGAGATCATCGAGAAGGTCGCCAAGGACGGCGTCATCGTCAACGGCGACGACATCGTGGGCGACGGCGGCTCGACCGCGCCGAAGAACCCGATCATCATCAAGCGCGTCACCGTGCGGTAGCACGCGCAACACGACGGCGGGCGCCCCCCTTCGAAGGGGGGCGCCCCCCCGCGGCGGGTGAGGGCGCGGTCATGGGGGGGGCGGGGAAGCCCCCCACCGTGCGCGGGGCGGCCCGGATAGGC
>NZ_JBEOZT010000040.1:0-79031 GCF_040298265.1 Nonomuraea sp. NPDC001636 | reverse complement strand
GGCCCGGCCAGCGGCGCGTCGCGCCCGGCCAGCCGCGCGGCGTGCCGCGCGACGACGTCGGCGGCCTCCTCGGGACGGCCCGCCACGAGCAGCGCCTCGGTCAGCGCGGGCAGCGCGCGGACCGCCACCGGCCACAGCTCGCTCGCCTCCCAGTGGCGGCCCGCCTCGACGGCCGCCTCGATCGCCGCCTCCGGCTCGCCCCGCGCGGCGCTCAGCCGCAGCGACATCGTCAGCGGCAGCACCAGGTCGTCGTACTGCCCCCGGGTACGGGCCTCGGCGGCGGCGTCGAGCAGCGACGGCAGCGCGGCCTCCTGACGGCCCTGCACCACGGCCAGGCAGGCGGTCACGATGTCGAGGAGGATGCGCTCGTGCGGCTCGTCGCCGAACTGGTCGCGCAGCTCCTGGAGCCTGGCCGGCAGGCCCTGCCAGGAGCCCTCGAAGTAGTCGGCCGCGGCCAGGTTCACCAGGCAGCGCAGCTCCAGCCGCGCGCGCAGGTCGGGCTCGGCGCCCTCCTCGACCGCCGCGGTCAGCAGGCGGCGGCCCCGCCGGTGGTGCCCGCTGAACAGGGCCGCGCCCCCGATGGAGCGGTAAGCGTTGACCTCGCGGCGCAGCAGCCGCCGTCCGCCGGTCTCCCGCAGCAGGTCGTCGGCGAGCACGGCCCAGCGCGGGTCGCCCAGCACCACGAAGATCATCGCGATCTTGCCGAGCACCAGCATCCGCATGGCCGGGTCGGCGACCGCGGGCAGGGTCGCGAGCGCCCGCTCCAGCCACGACCTGCTCTCCTCCGGCGGCAGGCCGCTGGGCGGGCGGCCGACCCCGGCCATGGCCCACGCCGCCAGCCCCGGCTCGCCGGCCAGGTCGTCGGCGGCCCGCGCGAAGGCCTCGCCGATGCGGGCGCCGTCGGTGCGGGTGCGCTCCAGGTGCAGCGCGAGCAGCAGGCGCAGGTGGCCGCGGAGCGGGGGCGGCACGTCCTGCTCCAGCGCGCCGGTGACCAGGTCGGCGACCGGCGGCGGGCGCAGCAGCTCCAGCGCGGCCCAGCCCAGCTTCACCGTCAGCTCGGCCCGCCGGGCGGCGGGCAGGTCGGCGCCGCGCAGGACGTCCTCCAGCAGGCGGGCGGCCTCGGCGTCGTCGCCCAGCCGGGACGCCTGCTCGGCCGCCTCGATCGCGGCCGCCACCCACTGCCCGGCCCGGCCGGCCTGGCGCAGGTGGTGGGCCAGCCGGCCCAGCGGCACCGGGCGCAGCTCGCGTACGGTGTCGGCGGCGGCGGCGTGCAGGGCCTGCCGGCGGCCGAGCGGGATCGCCTCGTAGACCGCCTGGGCGGCCAGCACGTGACGGAACCCGACCAGGCCGCCGGTGTCGGCGAACAGCCCGGAGCCGAGCACCTCGTCGATCGCCCTGACGTCGGGCCCCGACAACAGGGCGACGGGCACCGGGAGCTGCAGCACGGCGGCGCGCTCGGCCACCTCCTTGGCGCCGGGGGAGAGCCGGGCCACCCGTTCCTGCACCGAGGCGCGCACGCCGCTCGGCACGTCGAGCTCCTCCAGGGCCCGCCGTGCCCAGCCGCCCTCCCACCGGATCAGCGTGCCGCGGTCGCGCAGCAGCGCCAGCAGCTCCTGCACGGCCAGCGGCAGGCCGGAGGCCCGCCCGCACAGGTGCTCGGCGAACTCGGCCGTCACCTCCTCGGCCCCGAGGATCGCCGAGGCCATCACCCGGGTCTGGGCGGCGTCGAGCGGCGGCAGCACCAGGTGCTCGGCCGTGATCGTGTCGGGGGCGCGGGCCGTGATCGCCCGCACCGCCCCGGACGCCTCCTCGCTCCGGTACGTCAGCACCACCCGCAACGTGCCGGGCAGCACGGACATCAGGTACGTCAGGAACTCGACCGTCTGCCCGTCGGCCCAGTGCAGGTCCTCCACCGCCAGGACGGCGGGGCCGAGCGCGGTCAGCACCTCGGCGAGCCCGCGGAAGACCCGGTGGCGCTCGGCCGCCCGGTCGTCGAGCGGCGGCGGCGTCTCCGGCAGCACCCCGGCCAGCTCGGGCAGCAGCTCGCGCAGCGCCCCGGCGACCGGTGACAGCGCCGCGCCGGCCAGCTCGGCCGCCCGTCCGCGTAACGCCTCGACGACGGGGCCCAGCGGGAACGGCTCCCTGATCTGCACGCAGGCCCCGCTCAGCACCCGCAGGCCCGCCACCGCGGGACCGCCGAGCAGCTCGGCCGTCAGCCTGGACTTGCCGATGCCGGCCTCGCCCTCGACGACGGCCACGGCGGGCGCCCCGGCGACCAGCGCGACAAGCCGGGCGAGCTCCTTCTCCCGCCCAACCAGAACAGGAGACACCACCCGCCCAGCACGCACCCGCTCATTCAACTGCACCCGAAGTCACAGATCAACGTCACAACCCCGCGAAACGCCCTAACCGGGAGGAAGTGACAGCGGCCCCCGGCTCCCGCTCCAGGGTGGCCGGGTCAGGCCGGGTCGATGCCGTCGTAGTCGATCAGGAGGTGGCGAGGGCCGCGGAGCACCGGGCTGGGCCGGTACGGCGGCGGGTCGGCGACCAGCCGCGGATTGCGCACCCGGCGCACCAGCTCACCCAGCACGACCTGCGCCTCCAGCCGGGCCAGCGGCGCGCCGAAGCAGTAGTGGACGCCGCCCCCGAACCCCAGGTGCTCGTTCGGCCGGCGGCACGGGTCGAACCGGTCGGGCTCGCGCACGTGGGCCGGGTCGCGGCTGCCCGCCGCCAGCGCCAGCACGACGGGTGAGCCGGCCGGGATGGTCACGCCGCCGACGACCACGTCGTCGAGGGTGACGCGGGAGGAGACGAGCTGCACGGGCGGCTCGAAGCGCAGCAGCTCCTCGACCGTGGTGATGACCAGGTCGGGGTCGGCGCGCAGGCGTTCCAGCAGCATGGGGTCGCGCAGCACGGTGAGCATGCCGTTGGCGATGAGGTTGATCGTGGTCTCGTGCCCGGCGATGAGCAGCAGCAGGGAGGTGGCGACGACCTCCTCGGGCGTCATGCGGCCGTCCGGGCCCTCGTAGGTGACGAACCCGGACAACATGTCGTCGCCCGGCTCCCGCCGCCGCGCCTCGGCCAGCCCGGCGAGGTAACGTTCCAGGTTCTGCGACACCGCCTGGCGCTCGCGGGCCCGCTCGGCCCGGTTCTCCTCGCCCGGCCCGAGCGTCTCGACGATCTGGTCGGCCCAGGCGTGGAACTGCTGCTCGTCCTCGGCCGGCACGCCGAGCAGCCGGCAGATGACGGCGATCGGCAGCGGGTAGGCGACCTCGTCCACGACGTCGGCCCGGTTCTTGCCGGCCAGGGCGTCGATCAGCTCGGTGGTGGTGGCCAGCATCATCGGGCGCAGCCCGTCCACCACGCCTGGCGAGTGCGGCGGGCCGAAGTGGCGCATGGTCAGGCGGCGCAGCCGGTCGTGCTCGGGCGGGTCGAGCCTGATGAAGGCGGGCGCGTGCTCCGGCTCCTCGGGCGCGTCGGCCAGGTTGCGGCGGTCGGAGCTGACCCGCGGGTCGTGCAGCAGCTCGACGATCTCCCGGTACGTGCTGACCACGTACGAGCCGTCCGCGAGGCGCGTCACCGGGTTGCGGCGCAGCTCCCCGAGGGACGGGTAGGGGTCGGCGCGGCCGGCCGGGTCGAGGATGCGCTGCATGGCGGCGTCCGAGGTCATGTCCTGCACTCCTGTCCTTGAGTTCCTGCCGGGTCAGCTCTGCGGCGTGTGCAGCAGCGAGGCGCGCCGCTCGGCCGGGTCGTGGCCGGTCACCACGACCGTCGCCCCCTCGGCCGCGACCAGCCGCTCGGGCACCCGGGCCGGTACGGGCCGCGCGTCCCCCCGCATGTCCACGTGCCGGAAGGCGGGCGGGAAGGGCGTGGCCCGCTCGATCAGCCGCTGGTAGAACTCCAGCCACATGCCCTGGTCGAAGGTGACCGCGGCGGTGACCCGGCCCTTGTAGCCGTAGACGGCGACGAAGCGGCGCTCGTCCGTCGAGCCCTGGGTGACGACGAGCTCGTCGGCGAACGTGGGCACGCCCACCGACTTGATGTTGACCCCGAACTGGCTGGACCAGAACACCGGCACCGACAGGTGCGGCCAGCGGTGGGTCTGGTCGCTGACCATGTTGTGGGCCGCGATCTCGGCCTGGGTGACGGCGTTCCCCCAGTGCTCCAGCGTCATGAACTGGTACTGGTACAGCGGGTGCGGGAAGCGGGCGATGTCGCCGGCGACGAAGACGTCGTCGGTCACCAGGCCGTTGGTGTCCACGGCGCGGCAGCCGGCGTCGCAGGCCACGCCCCACACGCCGGCGGCCAGCCCCGAGTCCAGCAGCCACTCGACATTGCGCACCGAGCCGAGCGCGACGACGGCGACCTCGGCCTCGACCGTGCTGCCGTCCGACAGCTGGGCGCCGCGCAGCCGCCCCTGCGCGTCGCCCTCCAGCGCGGTGACCGTGGTGCCGCACCGCAGGTCCACGCCGTGCTCGCGGTGGAGCTGGGCGGCGACGTCGCCGATCACGCCGCCGAGGGCGTTGACGAGCGGGGCCGGGCCGCGTTCGACGACCGTCACGGGCAGGTCCAGCTCGCGGCAGACCGAGGCGATCTCGCTGCCGGTGAACCCGGCGCCCAGGATGAGCACCCGGTTGGGGCGGGCGGCCAGCGCCTCCCGCAGGCCGGCGGCGTCCCGCATCGAGCGCAGCGTGTGCACGCCCGCCAGCCGGGCCTGCTCCTCGTGCGGCCAGGGCCGGGCGCGGGTGCCGGTGGCCAGCAGCACCCGGTCGAAGCCGACCTCGCGGCCGTCGGCCAGCAGGACGCGCTTGCCGGCCACGTCCAGGCCCGTCGCCCGGGTGCCCCACAACCAGTCGGCCTCGACCTCGCGCAGGTGGGGCAGCATGACGTGGTCGGGCGCCACCTGCCCCATGAGCACCTGCTTGGACAGCGGCGGCCGGTCGTACGGCTCGGCGGGCTCGTCGCCGATCACGGTCAGCGACCCGGTGAAGCCCTCCCGCCTGAGCACGCCGGCGGCCCGCGCTCCGGCCAAGGACGCGCCGACGATGACGATGCGCCCGTCGGTCATCCCGCGCGCCGGCGGGCCGGGCGGCTCGGGGGTGAGCCGGGTGGCCGTCCAGTCGAGGTGGATGGCCTGGACGGGGCAGGCCGCCGCCGCGCGCAGCACGTGCTCGCGCCGCTCGTCGCCGGGGTCGAGGTCGTACAGGAGGGACTCCTCACGCATGGTGAAGACGTCGGGCGCGAGGAAGGCACACTGCCCGTACCCCTGGCAACGCGTCAGATCGACGACGACTTTCACCGGCCATCCCCCCGTCGAGCGAGCCGCGCGCCCGTTCCCCGGTCGGCGCGCCCGGCCCGGAATGGCCTACCCCCGCCGTCCGCGCCCGTAGCCTGCGCGCGCCGATCCTGCCCTGCTCTTTAGGCGGTACGGACGGTTCGTAGGCGGTACGCGCGGTCTTTGGGCGGTACGCACGGAACTCACGCCGTCCCGGACCGGCCCCCGCTCGCCGAGGGGACCCGGCGCCGTAACCGGCCCGTCGGGCAGTCGGTAGGCATTTGTCAGTGATCGCCGATAACGTTCCGCGCAACGTGGCGGCGGGAGATCCGCGCCGCGACACATCCCCATGGCCTGACGGCATGGCTGCATGCCATGGCTGCACGAGGAGAGGCGGCGGCAATTGGGTTGGCTGGCGGCGGGCGACGCGTACGAGGTCGCCCTGATAGAGGGCCGGGTCACGGCCAGGTCCACGTCCGGCCGCTCGGCCGGACGGCAGCTGAAGACGCTGCCGAAGGCGGTGCGCGAGCACCCCGAGGCGGACCGGCTGCGCCGCTTCGCCGAATGGCTCGACCGGCACGCCGCGTCCTGCGTGGCGCACGTGGACGCCTGGATGGTGTCCTCGCTGCCCGTGCCGACCGAGCTGATCGCCCGGGTGTGGCCGGACGAGGCCTGGCAGACGGCGCTGCGTGACGTGGCCGTCGTCGGCGACGACCCCGACGAGGTGGGCTTCCTGCGCGACGCGACCGCCTCCGGCGAGCTGCGCATGGTCAACCTCGACGGCGAGACCGTCAGGCTGGCCCCGCGCACGGTGACGCTGCCGCACCCGGTGCTCCTGCCCGACCTCGACGACCTGCGCGAGTTCGCCGCCGAGCTGGGCATCACGCAGAAGGTCGAGCAGATCCACCGGGCCATCTGGCGCAAGCCCGCCGACCAGGGCGAAGGGGTGCGCCAGGTGAAGGACTTCGCGGGCGGCACGTACGCCTCCAGGTTCGGCGTGGCGGCCCGCGCCACCCAGCTCGGCTACCGCGTCTCCGGCGGCTTCGCCACCTGCCAGGTGCGCGACGCCGGCCGGCTCACCGAGGCCGCCGTCTGGATCGGCGAGCCCTACTGGGACAGCGAGACGTCCACGGGCGATCTCACCTGGCGTGACCAGGACGGCCGGACGCTCACGCTGCGCGAGGTCGGCCCGGTCGCCTGGTCGGAAGGCATGAGGATGGCCGCCGCGCTGCACGCCGGCCGGCAGGTCGAAGAGGGGAAGAGCGCATGACCGGGGACATCTCGCAGAACGCCGAGGCGCGGGAGCTGCTCGACGCCGGCGCGGTGCTGCCGGCCGGCACCGAGGGCGCGGGGGAGCGGGCCGTGCCGCTGGTCGCCCGCGCCTACCGGCACCCCGGCCTCGACGACCGGGTGATCGTGCGCCTGGTCACCGAGGAGCTGAGCGGCGCCGAGGACGCGGTGGGCGGCTTCCTCGGCCTGGTGCCCGAGGGCGAGGCCGCGGTGGTCGGCCTGGGCCTGCGGCGCTCGCTCGGCTTCCCCGAATGGGTGCTGGTCCACCACCCGCAGGACGGGCACCACGCCCTGGCCGTCGTGCCGGAGCTGGAGCGCGTCGCCCGGCAGGCCAGGACCAAGCCCAAGATGGCGCTCGACGCCTACCAGCGCCTGGCCGGGCAGCTCGCCGCGTCCGTCCCGCACTTCCTGCCGACCTTCTACGAGCAGGCCGCCCGCGTGTTCGCCGCGGCCGACAACGCCCAGTACGCCGGGCAGCTCTTCTCCGCCGCCCGCCGGGCCGAGGCCCAGCACGGCCTCCCCGTGGACGACGACCGGCTCGACGCGGTGTTCCTGGAGTTCGCGCTGGCCGGGGCGCTGCCGGTCAAGGTGCTGTCCGGGTACGCCAAGGAGCTGACCGCGCGCCTGCCCGCCGCGGAGGCCCTGAACAGGTACGCGCGGCTGTGCGTGCGCAGGACCGCCGGCGGGCTGGCACCCGCGGCGCAGATGGCCGCCGACATCCGCAGGCTCGCCAAGGCCGCCGGCGTGGACGCCGCGGCGGCCGAGCAGGACTACCTGGCCGAGGTGCTGGCGCTGCCGGCCGCCATGCAGGCCCCGACCGGCTGGTGGAAGTCCCACGCCCCGGCCGTCGCGGCGCTGGCCAGGCAGCGGCCGGAGCTGCGCGGCACGCTGCTGAACGTCATCCCCGACAGCCACGACCGGGAGCTGCCGGGCATCTGGCTCGACATCCTGGAGAGCGCGGGCGCGACCGCCGGCCTGCACACCGACGTGCCCGAGGCGGAACGCTCGGCCGACGGCGCCGCCGGCTGGCTGCGCAGGTTCCTCGCCGCGCGGCGGCGGGCCTGGGGCGTCGCGCCGCACCTGCCCGCGCTGCACGCCCTGATCGAGCGCATGGCCGACCGGCTGCGCGCCGAGCTGACCGCGACCGGCACGACGATCGCGGTCGACGACGAAGCCGACCTGATCGACCTGCTGCTGGCCCTCGGCATCCCGCTGGCCGACCCCGGCGACGGCGCCCGGCTCCGGCTGACGCACTGGGCGGGGCACGACGACCGGCGCGACCTGCTCGCCCTGGCCGCCGACGGCCGCTTCCACACCGCCTTCCGGCGCGGCGCCGACCACCTCGACGCCGACGACGAGGGCAGGGCCACCGTCCGCGCCCTGGCCGCCTCGCCGGGCGGGCGTCCGCTGCTGGCCGAGTGGGTACGCCTGGTCGCCCGCCGGTCGGCCGCCGCCGGCCTGTCCAACCTGCCCGACGCCCTTTGCTGCCTGTCCTGGCTGCCCGGCGAGGCCCTGGCCCTGGCCGAGGACGAGGTGCGCCAGGCGGTGACCGACGCCGACGTGGCCGGGGTGCTGGCCCGCGCCCTGCGCTCCGGCGTCATCGACGAGCTGGGCTGGCCCGCCTTCGAGCAGGCCGCCACCCAGCTCGTGCCGGAGAAGGACATCGACGACCTCGTCGTCAGCGACGCCTGGCCGAATCTGGTCGTCGCGGGCACCGCGCAGGCCCGGGTGCTCTCGGCCGACGGCGTCCTGCTCACCCACGACCTGCGCGTCCCCAGGGACGACACCTGGAGCGATCCCGGCTTCCACTACGTGGACGGCGAGCTGCTCGTCTACTGGGACTCCCGCGACCGCGCCAACGGCCTGCGCGGCTACTGGCACACCTCCGCCGACCAGGTGCGCGACCTGGACGGGACCGACCGGAGCCGGGGCACGCGGCTGGACTACTACCAGGGCGACGACCCGGTCAGCCTGGCCGTGCCCGGCGGCGGCCGCACCACCGGGTACGGCGTGCTGCACGCCGGCGACACGGCCGTCCCCGACGAGCGGCACCTGCTCACCGACGGCACGTCGTTCTGGACGTGGATCCGGGCGGAACACGACAGCGGCTGGTACGAGTTCGACCCCGCCGGCGGCGGCGTCGGCAGGAAGTCGCTGCCCGGCTTCCTGGCCGGCACCCCGGACGTCCACCCCACCGAGGGCTGGCTGCTGCCCGCGCCCTCCGACGAGCCCACCCCGGTCGGCGCCCCCGTGGACGGCCTGTACGGCCTGAGCGTGGTCAGGCTGCCCGACGGCTCCCACCGCGCCGAGGACCTGTCCGGCGTCTCGGTGACGCTGCCGCCGGACGCCGGCGTGCCGGTGCGCGTGCTGACGTTCCCGGGCGCGGAGCGGGCCTGCGCCGTCGTGCGCAGCAGCTACCGGATCAGCCTCGTGGACGCCGACGGCGTCGTCCTGGCCGAGTACCGGACCGACGCCAAGCCGGGCGCCTTCGGCGCGGGCACGCCCATCCTGCCGCCCGAGCGCTACTGGTACTGCCTGCGCCCCCGCGACCTCGAAGGCTCGGCGGCGCTGCGCCGCGCGGACCGCGAGACCGCCGCGGCCCTGCTCGAAGCGGCCACGCCGCACGGCGCCGACCTGACGGCGGCCGTCCGCGCGCTGCTGCCGGGCATCACCCACGAGGCGCTGGTCAAGGGCGTGGCCGGGATCGTCGGCTTCGCCGCCACCCAGCAGGACGCGGTGCGCACCGTCGTGGCCAACCTCAATCGCGCGCTGGCCGGCGACCCGGCCGCCGAGCGGGGCCCGTCCGGGCCCACCGACCTGCTGCTGGACGAGGCGCTCAACGGCATCGGCGACGGCCGCGGCCACCACCGTCACAACATCGACGCCGCCGTCCAGCAGATCCGCGCGGTGGGCCGGGCCGTGACCGCCGGGCAGGACCGCCCGCAGGTGGCCAACCATCTCCGCCTGCCCGGAATGCCGGTCTCCGGCCTGCGGTGGGAGCGTCTGCTCGACCACTGCGCCGCCGTGGCGTACCGGTGCGCGGCGCCGACCACCCCGGCCGGGCACCGGGACGCGCTGGGCCTGCTGCTCGGCGAGCTGGGCGACGGCGGCCTGCCGGTCGCGGCCGGCTCGTCCCGCTGGCGCCGCATGACGGTGACGCTCAGGCGCGAGCACCTGGTGGGCGCGGACGGCGCCCCGGCGGACGGCTCGCTCTCGGGCGTGCTGCCGCTGGGCGGCGGCGCGTTCGTCGCCTTCCTCGACCTGCGCGAGACGGACGTCGACGGGCTCGAATGGACGGCGCTGTGCCACGACCCCGCCGGGGTGTTCGAGGTGCCCGCGCCCTACACCGTCCGCGACACCTCGCCCGTCGGCGGGGACCGGGAGGCGAGTTGGCTCGCGGCGTTCCTCGCCGAGCTGGCCGCGCGCGGCCCGGCCCCCTGGCACGACGCCGCCGCCGAGGAGTTCGCCCGGCTCACCGGGGTCTCCAGGACCGCCGCGCGGCTGGTCGTGGCCGGGTTCCCGCAGGTGGACACCTACGAGCGGACCTTCCTCGACAAGGAGGCCCGCGCGACGATCGGCGTGAAGGTGGCCGAGGCCGCCGTCGCCAAGGACGAGCTGCGCGCCCTCGGCGCCAGGGTGCGGCAGGCCGTCACCGCGGCGCTGCTGCCCGCCGACCCGGCCCGCCTGTGGACCGACGGCCCCGACGTGGCCGCCGCCGCGCGGGTGTGGAACGAGCACCTCGGGCAGCGGCTCGCCCTGCCCGAATGGCTGCTCGGCGAGGCCGCCCGCGCGCTGCGCACCGTCGAGGGCGACCCGGCGCACGCCCTGCGCGCGGTGCTCGACCCCGCCGCCGCTCCCGAGCTGAGCGTGGATCTGGAGTGGGAGGTGCGCGGCGACCGCGTCCACCCCGTCGGCCAGGGCACCGGATTCGGCGGTGGGTCGCTGGTCACGGCTGTCGCCACGGCCGCCTGGCTGGCCCACCGGCTGCCGGCCGGGGATCCGCTGCGCGCCGGGCTGCCCGCCGCCCTGTCGGCGGTCCGCGACCGGCTCGCCCACCCCGGGCTGCTGATCGACCTCGACGAGTACGTCGGCCTGCCCGCGTTCAAGAAGGTCGCGGGCACGCCGACCGAGGTCGGCGACGGCTACGAACGGTACGGCGCGCTCGTCATGGCCACCTACGACAGCCAGCCCTCGCCCGCGCTCCGCCCACACCTGCTCGACCCGGCCGGCGAGGACCCCTACCTGCGGGCCCTGATCGGGCTCAACGGCTCGTTCCCCGCCGTGTCCGCGCTGCGCACCGCCCTCGACCCGCGTTTCGCGGCGCTGCTGGCCGACCCCGGCGACCCCGCGCAGGGCGACCGGGACGCCGACGGCACCTGGTGGCCGCAGGACCCCACCCGCTCGGTGCCCGACCTGGTGGTGGACGTCGCCAAGGCGCACGGCCTCGGCGAGGACGCCGCCGCCGTCTACCTGATGCTGCTGGCCATGCCCGACCCCACCGACCGCAACACCGCCCGGTGGACCGGCTGGAAGCCGGCCCGGCTCAAGGCCGCGCGGGCCGAGCTGGCCCGCACCGACCTGGTCGTCCAGGCCGTGCGCGCCCGCGCAGGACGCTCGTTGTTCCTGACCGGCGGCTGGTCGGAGGAGCGCACGCCACGGCTCCCGCTGGAGCAGTGGAAGCTCCCGATGTTCACCCCGGACGCGGGCCTCGGCGGCCTCCTCGTGCCCGGCGAACCCGTGGCCGACCTGTACGCCAGGGCCTGGCGGCGCGTCCAGGACGGCGACGTGCCCCGGTTCGAGCAGCTCGACGTCAAACGCGGCCGCCGCCGCTGACCCTGTCATCACCACACGAAGGACACCAAACCCCATGACCCTCACCGACGAGGCGACCCCCGCCACGCAGGTGGTCTCCGCCGAGCAGCGGTACGCCACCGAACTGGCCTTCCTCGCCGCCCACGACGACGGCCCCCGCCCGCCCGGCTGGCTGCTGACGCCGCGCGCCGTCGTGACCTTCATCTGCGGCAGCGGCGAGGAGACCCTCTCCCTGCCCGCCCGCGACGGCCTGCCCGCCCGCGACGGCCTGCCGGCCAAGCTCAAGGTGGCGCCCAAGTTCGTCGGCGAACGCGCGCTGGTCGAGCGCTGCGTTGTGACGCTGGCCGGCGAACGCGGGCTGCTGCTGGTCGGCGAGCCCGGCACGGCCAAGTCGATGTTGTCGGAGCTGCTGGCCGCGGCGGTCTGCGGCACCAGCGCGCTCACCGTCCAGGGCACCGCCGGCACCACCGAGGACGCCTTCCGCTACGGCTGGAACTACGCGCTGCTGCTGGCCCAGGGGCCGAGCAAGGGCGCGCTGGTGGACTCCCCGGTGCTGACCGCCATGCGATCGGGGCGGGTGGCCAGGGTCGAGGAGATCACCCGCTGCCTGCCCGAGGTGCAGGACGCGCTGGTGTCCATCCTGTCCGACCGGCGGGTCAGCGTCCCCGAGCTGGCCGGGACCGACGACGCGCAGGTGGCCGCCGTCCCCGGGTTCACGGTGATCGCCACGGCCAACCTCCGCGACCGCGGTGTGTCGGAGATGTCGGCCGCGCTCAAGCGGCGCTTCAACTTCGAGACCGTCGATCCCATCTCCGACGCCGCGGCCGAGACGTCCCTGGTGCGGCGGCAGGCCACGGCGGTCGTCCAGCGCGCCGGCGCCGGGTTCGCCGTGGACGACGCGGTGCTGGAGGCGCTGGTCACGGTCTTCCGCGACCTGCGCACCGGACGGTCCGGCGAGGGCTGGGACGTCGAGCGGCCGGGCACCGTGATGTCCACCGCCGAGGCGGTGCAGGTGGCGGCCTCGCTCGGCGTCGCGGCCGCGTACCTGCCGGGCGGCGACGTCCTCGACCTGGTGCCCGGCCACCTGCTGGGCGTCGTGCGCAAGGACGACCCCGCCGACCACGGACGGCTGCTCGGCTACTGGGACGGGCCGGTGCGGCGGCGCGCCGAGGACGGCTCGGCCATGTGGCGCCGCCTCTGGGACCTGCGGGAGAACCTCCGTTGACGCCCCAAACGCCAGCCGACCTGACCGACCCGGCCGGCCCCTTCGACCCGGCGGATCTGCTCGACCCGGCGGATCCGCGGGTGGTGGTGGCCGGGCTGGCCGCCGCGACCCGGCCGTACCTGGTGGGGGTGCGGCACCACAGTCCGGCCCTGGCCGTCGTGCTGCCCGAGCTGCTGGAGGCGGCCGACCCGGAGACGGTGTGCGTCGAGCTGCCCGCCGACTTCCAGCAGTGGCTGCCCCACCTGGCCGACCCGGCCACCGTCGCCCCGGTCGCCCTGGCCGGGAACGGCGCGGACGGGCTCGGCTTCTACCCGTTCGCCGACTTCTCCCCTGAGCTGGTGGCGATCCGGTGGGCGGCCAAGCGCGGCGTGGAGGTGCTGTGCTGCGACCTCCCGCTGTCGGACCCGGGCCGGCAGGCCGCCGGGCCCGAGGCCGAGGCCAGCGACGGCCGGCAGGCCACCGGGCCTGAGGCCGAGGCCGCCCGTGGGCCCCGCTTCGCCGCCGCGCTGGCCGCCGCGGGCACCGGGCGGGCGGGCGACGACATGTGGGACCGGGCCGTCGAGGTCCTGGCGCCGGGCTGCGAGCCGGAGGCCGTCCGCCGGGCCGCGCTCGGCGTGGGCTGGGCGCTGCGGCGCGACGCGGCTGCGGGCGGCGGCGTCGAGGCCAGGGACCTGGCGCGGGAGGCGTACATGCGGCGCGTGGTGTCCGCCGCCGCGGCCGGTGGACGCCGGGTCGCCGCGGTCGTGGGCGCCTTCCACGCCCCCGCCCTGCTCACCACCGACGAGCCCCCCGCCCCCGCCCCCTCCAACCCCGCTCCCACCGCCTCCACCGAGTCCGCGCCCGAAGGGTCTGGGCCCGGCGGGGCGCGGGCCGTCACCTCGCTGGTTCCGTACGCCTTCGATCTGCTCGACTCCCGGTCGGGCTACCCGGCCGGGATCCGCGACCCGCGCTGGCAGCAGGCGGTGTTCGAGGCGGACGGCGTACCGGACCGGGTCAGGGACGGCGCCGCCCGCGCGATCACCGACCTGTGCAGGGAGCTGCGGGCCGCCGGGCACACGGCGGGCACCGGCGAGGCCGTCGAGACACTGCGCCTGGCCTGCGACCTCGCCCGCCTGCGCGGCCTGCCCGCCCCCGGCCGCGGCGAGCTGCTGGAGGCGGTGACGACCGTCCTCGGCCAGGGCGAGCCCCTGGGCCGCGGACGCGCGCTGGCCAAGGCGCTCGACACCGTGCTCGTCGGGACGGCCAGGGGCCGCACCGCCCCCGGCACCCCCCGCTCGGGACTCGGCCCCGCCGTCGAGCAGGAGCTGGCCGCGCTCAGGCTGCCCTGCCCGGACGACCCCGACCCGCGCGAGGTACGCCTCGACCCGCTCCGCTCCGACCTGGACGCGCGCCGCGAGGTGCTGCTGCGCCGGCTGCACGTGTGCGGCATCGGCTACGGCGAGCCCATCCAGGTGGCGGGCACCGGCGACGCCACCGCGCTCACCACCAAATGGCGCCTGTCCTGGACGCCCGCCGCCCCCGCGCTGCTCGACCTGGCCGGCGTCCGGGGCGTGACCCCGGCCCAGGCCGCCGCGGGCACACTGCGGGAGACCTACCGGCGCGAGTCCGCGGACGGCGGCCCCACCTGCCGCACCATCCTCGACGGGCTGCGCGCCGCCGCCCGCTGCGACCTGCCGGAACTGGTCGCGCAGCGGCTGGCCGACGCCGCCGGCACGCTGCCCGCCACGGCCACCCTCCCCGAGCTGCTCGACGCCCTCGACCTGCTGGAGGCGCTGCGCCGCGAGCACCTTCCCGGCACCACGCCGGAGGGGCGCGAGCAGGCGGGCGAGCTGGCCGTCACGCTGCTGGAGGCCGCGGTCCGGTCGCTGCCCGGACTCGCCGGCAGCGACCGGCCCGAGGACGCGGTCGCGCTGGTCGCGCTCGCCACGCGGGCCGGGGAGGACCGGCTGGGCCTGCGGCTGGACGACGCGCTGGGCGCGCTGGCGAGCACCGGCGCGCCGCTCGTCCAGGGGGCCGCGCTGGCCGCCCGCGTGCTGCTCGACCTGGACGGCCCCGAGCTCCTCGGCGCGCGGGCCGCCGGCTGGATCGACACCGCCACCACCCCGGACGGCCGCCGCCGGCTGAGCCTGCTGCTGACCGGCGTGCTCACGGCCGCCGGACCGCTGCTCCAGGCGGCGCCCGCCGCGCTCGGCCCGCTGATGGACCGGGTGGACGAGCTGGCGGACAAGGAGTTCCTCGACCGGCTGCCCGCCCTGCGCGGTGGGTTCGACACGCTCGCCCCGGCGGCGCGCGGCCGGCTGCTGGCGGCGGTGTCCGAGCGGCTCGGGGACCGTCCGGACCTGACGCTGGACGCGCCGCCCGACCTGCTGGCCGCCTGGACCACCGCCGACCTGGCCGGCCTGACGGCCCTGCGCATCCTCGGCCTCCTCCCCCCGCACGACGATGTGCCTCCGCAGGACGCCCCGGCCCCGCGCGACGCCCCGGCCCCGCAGGACGACTCGGCCTCGCAGAACGATCCGGCCCCGCAGGACGGCCAGGCCTTCGGTCCGGCCTCGCATGACGGTCCGGTCCCGCCGGTGGACGGTGGGAAGCAGGTGGGCGGTGGGGAGCCGGTGCCGTCGGCGTTCGGGCGGCGGGTGGAGGGCGGGATGCGGATCGGCCCGGCCGACCGGTGGCGGCTGCTGCTCGGGCGGGAGCGCGAACGGCTGCCCGCCGGCGCCCGCCCGTACGCCCGCGCCCTGGACGAGCTTTACGGCGCCGGCCGCGGCGAGGGCGCCGACGACTTCGAGCAGCAGGGCGACACCGGAGGCCAGGGCGACCCGTTCCCCACGGCCCGCGAATGGGCCGACGAGCTGGAGTCCCTGTTCGGCGGCGACGTACGCGAGGAAGTGCTGGCCAGGGCCGCCGACGCCGGACGGCACGACGTGCTCGCCGAGCTGGACCCCGCCGCCGTGCGGCCGTCCGTCGAGCTGCTGACGTCCGTGCTGTCGCTGGCCGGCGGGCTGCCCGAGCAGCAGGTCGCCAAGCTCAGGCCGCTCGTCCGCCGCCTGGTCGCCGAGCTGACCCGCGAGCTGGCGACCCGGCTGAGACCCGCGCTGACCGGCCTGGCCAACCCGCGTCCGACCAGAAGGCCCGGCGGCCGGCTCGACCTGCCGCGCACGCTGCGCGCCAACCTGGCCCACACCCGCCGCCTCGACGACGGACGGCTCGTGGTGGTGCCGGAACGGCCCGTTTTCAGCACGCGGGCCAGGAAGGAGGCCGACTGGCGGCTGATCCTCGTGGTCGACGTGTCGGGGTCGATGGAGGCGTCGGTCGTGTGGTCCGCGCTGACGGCCGCCGTCCTCGCGGGCGTGCCGACGCTCTCGACGCACTTCCTGACGTTCTCCACCCAGGTGATCGACCTGACCGGCCGGGTGGAGGACCCGCTGTCCCTGCTGCTCGAAGTGCGGGTCGGCGGCGGCACGCACATCGCCGCCGGGCTCGCGCACGCCCGGACGCTGGTCACCGTGCCGAGCCGTACGCTCGTGGTCGTCGTCAGCGACTTCGAGGAGGGCTACCCGGTGGGTGGCCTGCTCGGGGAGGTGCGCTCGCTGGCCGGGTCCGGCGTCCACCTGATGGGCTGCGCGGCGCTCGACGACCAGGGCGTGCCCCGTTACTCGCTGCCCATCGCCCAGCAGCTCGTCGCGGCCGGCATGCCGGTCGCGGCGCTCAGCCCGCTCGCCCTCGCCCGCTGGGTGGGGGACCGCCTCCGGGGAGAAGTCCGGTGAACACCTCTGCAACGCTCCCGTCCGCCGCGCCGCACGTGGTGGCCGCCGCCGTCGACGGCCTGACCAGCAGGTTGCGCAAGAAGCTGGACGCGGCCGTCGACCAGTACGCCGCTCTCGACCGGGTGGCCGACGGCGCCGACGTGGTGGTCACGTGCGGTGAGGACGCGGTGGTCACGCTGTCGCCGGGGCCGTCGGGGGTGATCGCGGAGGAGGGGCAGGCCCGCTGCTCCTGCCTCCTCGCCCCCCGCTGCCTCCACCGCGCCGCCCTCCTCACCGCCTGCCCCCTGGCCGACACCCTGCCTCTGGACGACGGGACGGACACACCCCCGTCACCCCCCGGCCAACCGGCCCCGCCCTCCACCGACGGACGCCCCGCCCAGGCAGCCACAGACCCCGGCCGACGACCGGACACCGACCAGACGGGTGCCGAGCCAGGGCCCGATCCAGGAGCCGGCCAGGCGGGTGGCGAATCCGGGTTGGGTGCCCGGTCCGGGCAGGCGGGTGCCGCGTCCGGAGCGGGCTCGAGGGAGGCGGTCGTTCCGGCTGCGGTGATGCCCGGGGCGGCGCAGGTGGCGGCGGCCGTGGGGTTGTGGCGGGCGGCGGCGGCCGTGCTGTCGGCGGGTGTGCCGGGCGCGGGCGCGGTGCCGCAGGCCGAGCTGCTCAGAGCCGCCCACACCGCCCGCCTGGCCGGGCTGCCCAGGGCCGAGGCCGCCACGCTGCGGGTGGTGCGCGGGCTGCGCGCCGCCCGTGCCCGGTACGACAGCCACCGCCTCGCCGACCTGGTCTCCGCCCTGCGGGAGCTGCTGCTCACCGTGGGCCGGCTGGCCGCGTCCGATCCCGACCCGGCGCTGGTCGGCACCGTACGACGCGGCTACCGTCCGAACGGCGGCCTGAAGGTGTACGGCGTCTTCCGCGAGCCCGTGATCAGCAGCACCGGCTACGGCGGGGTGGTCACCCACCTCGTCACCGAGGACGGACGCTGGTTCTCGGTGGCCGACGTCAAGCCCGGCGGTTCCGCCCGTGCCCGTGGCGCGGCCACCGCGACCGTCGCCATCGGGGCGGCCATGATGAGCCACGCGCAACTGGCCCGCGGCGGACTGCTGATCGCCGGGGCCACCGTCTCCCCGGACGGCCGCCTCGGCGCGGGCAAGGGCGTACGGGCCACCCCGGTCGCCGGCCTGGCCTGGACGGACGGGCCGCTCGGCGCGCTGTTCACCCGGCCGCTGTCCGAAGCGGTGGGGGCCCGGCTGTCGGCGGGGGCGTGGAGCGAGGAGGAGTCGGCCGAGCAGGTACGGGAGCCGGTCGGCTGCGACCTGGTGATCGTCGGCGCGGCAGGCGACCACATCCTGGCCCGCGCAGCAGCGGCGGGAGCGGTGGTGGGGGGTGAGGGGCCGGTGGTTCGGCTGGTTCCGGCGAACCGGCATCCCGATCTCGCGTACGTCGAGAACCTGCGGCGGCTCGCCTCGCGGCCCGGCCTGCGGGTGCGCGTGGTCGCCAGGGTCGAGCCCGGCCGGGCGGCGACGCTCGTCCCGCTCGCCGTGGGGCCGGTCGCGGGGGAGGAGGCGACGCTCAGGCTGCCCCCCGAGTGGCAGGGCCGGGCCGACCTCGGCTACGACCGCCTCCAGGGCTCGCACCTGCCCCCCGCCGACGTCTGCCTCCCGCCCGCCGACGCCGGCCCCTCGCCCGGCCAGGGCGCGTACGCCGAGGTGGACCCGCTGGACGGCGCGCCGCTGTGGCGGGTGCGCCGGCTGGTCGAGCTGGCCGTCTCCGGCGGACGCCGGGCGGTCGCCGAGTCCGCGCGCGGCGGGGACGCCCGCGGGCAGGCCGCGTCCCTGCGCCGCGCCGGGTTCCGCACGGCCGCCGACCTGGCCGTCGCGCTCGCCGACGAGGCCGACCGGCGTGAACGTGACGTGTTCGGCAGGCTGGCCGAGGCCGACCCGGACGGGTACGCGCGGGCCTGGCTCGCGGCGGCGACCCACCTGGCCGCCACCGAACGCGCCCTCGTCCGCACCTCCTGGCAGGCCACCCCCTGAAATGCGGGGACCGGGCCGCCCGCCCCACGGGCGGCCCGCTCCCGGGGAGGGGGCGTCCTATTCGGAGGTGTGGGGGGTGAAGCGGGGGCGGAGGCGGTTTTCGTACAGGGTGAGGGCGGCGGCGATGGCCATGTGCATGTCGAGGTACTGGTAGGTGCCCAGGCGTCCGCCGAACCAGACGTCCTGCTCGCCCTTGGTCAGGTCGCGGTACCGGCGCAGCCGGGCACGGTCCTGGGGCGTGTTGATCGGGTAGTACGGCTCGTCGGCCCGGCCGGCGAAGCGCGAGTACTCCCGCATGATCACGGTGGCGTCCGACGGGTACCAGGTGCGTTCGGGATGCAGGTGGCGGAACTCGTGGACGCGCGTCCACGGCAGGTCCTCGTCGGCGTAGTTGATCACCGACGTGCCCTGGAAGTCGCCGGTCGGCAGCACGGACGTCTCGAAGTCGAGCGTCCGCCAGCCCAGCTCGCCCTCGGCGTAGCCGAAGTAGCGGTCCAGCGGCCCGGTGTAGACGACGGGCACCGCGCCGGCCAGGCTCTCCCGCAGGTCGAAGAAGTCGGCGCCGAGCCGGATCTCGATGTGGGGATGGTCGGCCATGCGTTCCAGCCAGGCGGCGTACCCGTCGGTGGGCAGGCCCTGGTAGAGGTCGTCGAAGTAGCGCCCGTCGAAGGTGTAGCGCACCGGCAGCCGGCCGATGATCTCGGCGGGCAGCTCGGCCGGGGCCGTCTGCCACTGCTTGGCGGTGTAGCCGCGGATGAACGCCTCGTACAGCGGCCGGCCGATCAGCGAGATCGCCTTCTCCTCGAGGTTGCCGGCGCTGGTCACCTCGGCGGCCTGCCGGGCGACCAGGTCGCGGGCCTCGTCGGGGCTGAGGTGGCGGCCGAAGAAGGCGCAGATCGTGCCCAGGTTGATGGGCATCGGGTAGACCTGCCCCTTGTGCACCGAAAAGACCCGGTGTTCGTACGGCGTGAACGACGTGAACCTCTGGGCGTACTCCCACACACGAGCGTTGGACGTGTGGAACAGGTGCGACCCGTACCGGTGGACCTCGATGCCGGTCTGCGGCTCGCGCTCGCTGTAGGAGTTGCCGCCGACGTGATCCCTGCGCTCCAGCACCAGCACGCGCATCCCCAGCTCGGACGCGCACCGCTCGGCCACGGTCAGCCCGAACAGACCGGAGCCGACGACGACTAAGTCGGCGTTCATGCGGCTGCGGGGACGAGCCGGTCCAGCCACCGCCGCACGGGCAGCGCCAGCACGACCCCGGCCAGGACGAGGTGGACGAGGAAGAAGATCACTGCCACGGCGACGCTCGGCGGCCCGCCGACGAACACCGCGATGTGCGAGGCCCACGTCAGCGTGCCGGGCCGGCCCTGCGGCCAGTCGCCGAGCAGCCACATCGACAGGTCGTTCAGCCCGGAGATCACCACCAGGACGCCGGCGAGCCCGACCTTCACCACGCGGTCGGAGCGCGCCCCGCCCAGCCGGTAGGCGAACAGCACGGCCAGCACGGTGAAGGAGTTCATGAAGAGCATGAACTGGTAGAGCTCGGGGAAGGCGGCCTTCTGGTCGGCGGACTCGGCGTAGGAGAAGATGTGCAGCACGTTGACCGTGTCGAGCACGCCCATGTAGCCGACGACCAGCGCGCACATCAGCGCCATGCCCAGCCCAGGACGCCGCGGGAACCCGGCCACGGCCAGCACCGCGAACACCAGCGGGCTGACCTTCCACAGCGCTTCGAGCGGGTTGTCCAGAGTACGGTCGGGCGGCAGGATCACCATGATCATGGTGGCCGCCCCGGCGCCCAGGACGGCGGGCGCCAGCCACAACCAACGCCTCAACGAACGTCCTTCTCGGTGAAGAACGGTCCCAGGGCCAGGGCGTCCATGTCGGTCTTGAGGTAGCAGCGCACGGCGTCCTCGGGGGTGCACACGATGGGCTCCTCGTTGTCGTTGAACGAGGTGTTGACCACCATGGGCACGCCGGTCAGCTCCGCGAAGCGGGAGATCATCGCGTGGTAGCGCGGGTTGTCGGCCGCCGAGACCGTCTGGACGCGGGCGGTGCCGTCCTCGTGCGTGATCGCCGGCACCTTGTCCCGCTGGTGCTCCAGCACGTCGAACACGAGCAGCATGACGGGCGAGGGGTAGCCGCTGGCGAAGTACTCGCCGGCGTGCTCGGCCAGGCAGGAGGGCGCGAAGGGGCGGAACGGCTCGCGGTGCTTGACCTTCTCGTTGAGCCGGTCCTTGGCGTCGGCGCGGCGCGGGTCGGCCAGGATCGAGCGGTTGCCGAGCGCGCGCGGCCCGCACTCCATGCGGCCCTGGAACCAGCCGACGATCTTGCCGTCGGCCAGCGCCCGCGCCGTCGTGTCGTTGATGTCGTCGGTGCGCCGGTAGTCGAGGCCGGCGTCCTGGAGCGCCCGCTCCATCTCCTCCTCGCCGAACTGCGGGCCGAGGAAGATGTACTCCTCGTCGCGCGGGCGGCGCATGCCGTACTTCTCCACGCCCAGCAGCAGCGCCGCACCCAGCGCCGAGCCGTCGTCGGCGGCGGCGGGCTGGGCGAAGAAGTCCTCGAACGGCGTCTCCAGCAGGATGCGGCCGTTCATGACGCTGTTCAGCGCGACGCCGCCGGCGGTGACCAGGCGGGTCTGCCCGGTCTTGGCCTGCAGCCAGCGCGCCACGTGCAGGCCGGTGCGCTCCAGCGTGGCCTGCAGCGCGTACGCGACGTCGGCGTAGTGCTGGTTGGGGATGGCGCGCTCGCGCGGCCTGGCCGGGCCGAAGCGCTCCAGGAACTTGGCCGACATCTGGTGCTTGCCGGTGGCGTGGTGCCGGAACCAGCTCAGGTCCAGCTCGAAGTGGCCGTCGGGGCCCAGGCGGACCAGGTCGGCGAAGTCGTCCACGTAGCGGTCGGTGCCGTACGCGGCCAGGCCCATGACCTTGCCCTCGTCCCGGGTCGGGTTGAAGCCGAGGTAGCCGGTGACGCCGGCGTACATGGCGCCCAGCGAGTGCGGGAACTTGACCCGGCGGATGTCGTGGATCCGGCCGCCCTTGCCCAGCCCGAGGTAGGTGGAGGTGCCGTCGCTGCCGATGCCGTCCCAGGTGATGATCGCCGACTCCTGGTACGGCGAGATGAAGAAGGCGCTGGCGGCGTGGGCGCGGTGGTGGTCCATCAGGTGGACCTTGAACTTCGTCGGGCCCCGGAAGTTCTGCGACTCGCGCAGGATCTTCTCCAGCGTGAACCCGCGCCGCAGGTGCAGCAGCAGCGCGCCGCCGACGTTGTAGTCGTCCGGGTGGGCCTGGCCCTTCTGGTCGGACAGCGTCTCCAGCAGGCCGCTGGCCTTGTCGCCGTAGTCGCCGGCGTCGTTGCGGAAGACGGCCAGCGTGTGGGGCAGGTGCCGGGCGAAGTGGCCGAGCGCGTGCAACGTCTCGCGGGGCGCCTGCCAGTAGTAGGCGACGTGGTCGACGTCGGCCAGCGTGATGCCGGCCTCCTCCAGGCAGTAGCGCACGGCCTGCGCGGGAAACCGGCCGTCGTGCTTGACCCTGGTGAACCGCTCCTCCTCGGCGAAGGCCACGATCTTCCCGTCGGCCACCAGGGCCGCCGCCGAGTCGTGGACCTGGCTGATGCCGAGCACATACATGAATGCCCCCTGACAATGCGCATGACCCAGCGGCCCCGCGTCGGAGATCTTCCTAACAAACCGTCCGGAAAGAAATCAATACCTAGCTTTTGTCTGACGCGTATGGATATATTCCGCAACCGGGGTCGTAGCCGGGTGGGAATGCCCGGGCCCTGTCACAGGGTGAACCGGGGTTGATACACGTGGTGAAGACCGTTCCATGAATGAACATCCGCTTCCGGTTCCGCCGGACGGCCTGGCACTCACCGTGGTCGTTCCGTGCCTGAACGAGGCCGACAACATCCCTGACACCTATCGCGAAATCGCAGACGCGCTGGGTGACCAGGGCGAACTCGAAATTCTCTTCGTCGATGACGGCAGTACGGACGACACGCTCGCGCGCATTCGCCTGCTCGCCGAGAGTGACAATCGCGTGTCGTTCATATCGTTGTCGAAGAATTTCGGCGTGGAGGCCGCCTTCTCGGCCGGTTATCGGTACGCCCGAAACCCATGGGTGCTGCACCTGGACGCCGACCTGCAGTTCCCGCCCACCGAGGCCAAGCGGCTGATCGAGCGGGCGGCCGACGGGTACGACGCGGTGTTCGGCATCCGGGTGGACCGCAAGGACCCCTGGCCGCGGCGGACCGCGTCGATCGTGCACGACTGGCTGGCGCGGCGGCTGCTGGGCATCGAGATCCCGCCGCGCGCCACGACGTTCCGCCTGGTCCGCACGGAGATCGCACGCCGGATCGTGGACCTGCGGCTCGGCACGCCGTACTTCCTGGCCACGCTGCCGCGCCTGACGCGCGCCTGGACGACCGTGCCCACCGCGCACCGGCCGCGGGTGCACGGCTCGTCCAAGGTGACCGTGCGCGGGCTGGCCAGGCACTCGCTGGACCTGTTCTTCGGCTTCTCGTCGCGGCCCATCTCGGCCGCGGTGTGGGCGGGCCTGATCGGCCTGCCCGTGGCGCTGCTGGCCGGGATCACCGGCAGCGCAATGCTGTTCGGGCTGGCGCTGGCCGCCGCCCTGTTCGGGCTGAGCATGATGGCCCGCACGCTTCTGCACATCTCTCGCGGTCAGGCCCGTCCGCCGCTGTTCCTCGTACGGGAGGCCAACGTGCCGGTCGATTCCGCTGACCTGCTCGCCGGGAGGCTCACGTGACCCGCGCCCGCCGCACCATCGCGGTCCTCGGCGGCGCGGACGGCGCCATCAGCACCATCCGCGCCGCGGCCCGCCTCGGCGTGCGCACGATCTGCGTGGACATGCGGGCCGACGCCCCCGGCGTCGCGCACGCCGACGAGTTCCTCGACCTCAGCACCCGCGACGTGCCGCGGGTCGCGCGGGCCCTGGCCGAGCGCGACGACCTGGCCGGCGTGGTCTCCCCGGCCAGCGACGTCAACCTGCCCTCGCAGCTCGCCCTGGCCGCCCGGCTGGGCCTGCCGTGCGGGCTGTCGGAGGGCGCGGTGCGCGGCTCGGTCGACAAGGGCTGGTTCCGCGCGATGTGCGCCCGGCTCGGCCTGCCCGGCCCCCGCCACGTCAGCGGCGCCGCGGAGGAGGTGCTGCGCGACGCCCCCGACCTGGGCTTCCCGCTCATGGTCAAGCCGGTGGACTCCTCCGGCAGCCGCGGCGTGTCGCTGTGCCGCGCGCCGGACGAGCTGCCCGAGGCCGTGGGGCTGGCCAGGGAGTGGTCGCTGTCCGGCCGCGTCGTGGCCGAGGAGTTCCTGGAGGGCGCCCACTACACGGCCGAGGCGTTCGTGATCGGCGGCAAGGTGGCGCTGATCGGCCTGGCCGAACGGGAGCTGACCCCGCCGCCGCTGTTCATCACCGTCCAGCACACCATGCCGGGCCCCGGCCACGTCACCGACGCCGTGCGCCCGATGCTCGACGCGATCTGCGCCGAGACCGGGCTGCGCGAAGGACCGCTCAGCGCCGACGTGCTGGTCACCGGGACGGGCGAGGTCGTGCTCGTCGAGATGGGCGCCCGCCTGGGCGGCAACGGCCTGGCCGAGCTGCTGGGCCTGGTGCACGGCGTGGACGTGGTCGAGCAGTACGTGCTGTCGGCCATGGGCGAGACGCCGTCCCTGACCCCGGCGGCGACCCGGTACGGCGCGGTCCGCGTGCTCAACGCCGAACGCGACGGGAAGCTGGTCAGGGTGGACGGCGAGGAGCAGGTCAGGGCGCTGCCCGGCGTCGTCGACCTGGTGCTGGCCGCCGCCCCCGGCGACCACGTGGAGCGCTACACGCGGGCGGGCGCCAAGCTCGGCTACCTGACCGTCGCCGCCTCCGGCCGGGACGCCCTGGCCGGCGTGCTGGCCGAGGCCACCGGGCTGCTCCGCTTCGAGATCGGGGACGGCCTGTGAGCCATGGACTGGGCGTCGCCGTGCGGGAGGTGCGGCACGTCGTGGACGCCTTCCGCGCCATCCGCCGCCCGCGCGCCGAGACCGACCGGCTCACCCTCGACGGCCTGCGCGACCTGCTGGCCTTCGCCCGCGCGCACGTGCCGCACTACGCCGACCCGCGCTACGACGTGCCCCTGCACAGCCTGGCCGACCTGGCGAAACTGCCGATCCTGGACAAGGCCACCGTGCTGGACGGCGACCTGTCCCGCTTCCACACGCCCGGCCTGAGCACCAAGGACTACCGGCTGGACCGTACGAGCGGGACCACGGGCCGCGTCCTGGAGGTGCGGCACGACGTGGCCGCCTACGGCTACCACGGCGCGACCATCTTCCGCCGCTTCCTGCTGTCGGGCTACCGGCCGTGGTGGCGGATCGCGCACATCAAGCCGTTCCCCCGCCCGCTGCGCTGGTTCCAGCGGCTCGGCCTGTTCCCGCGCACGGTCATCGGCGCCGGGCAGGGCGACGCGAAGATCCTGGCCGACGTGCTGAAGGTGCGCCCGCACCTGATCATGGGCTACCCGGTGGTGCTGCGCGGGCTGCTGCGCGCCGCCTCCCCCGCCGACGTGGCCCGGCTGCGGCGCACGCTGCGCATGGTCATGACCGACTCCGAACTGCTCACCGACGAGGTGCGCGAGCTGCTGCAGAACGGCTTCGGCGTCCCGGTGTTCGACGAGTACTCGGCCTACGAGGTGCTGACCGTCTCCACCCAGTGCGACCGGGGCGCGATGCACGTGGACGAGGACCGCGTCCGCCTGGAGATCGTGGGCGACGACGGCAGGCCGGTGCCCGACGGCCAGGACGGCGCGGTCGTGGTGACCCACTTCAGGGAACGGGCGATGCCGCTGATCCGCTACCGCCTGGGCGACCGCGGCATGATCGTGCCGGGGGAGTGCGGCTGCGGCAACCGGTTCATGCGCATGCGGGTGACCGGCGGCCGGTCCGACGACTACATCACCTTCCCCGGCGGCCACCGCGTCTACACGGCCACGTTCCTGTCGCTGGCCATGTGGACGCCGGGCGTGGCCGAGAGCATGGTCCGCCAGGACGCCGACGGCAACGTCACCGTCCACCTGGTCCCCGAGGCGGGCCGGGACTTCGACGAGGTGGCCGCGGCCTACCGGGACGGGCTGGCCAAGCAGGTGGGCGGCCCGGTCGAGGTGCGCTTCGAGCAGGCCGAACGGGTCACGCTCACCCCCGGCGGCAAGGGCAGGTTCGTCGAGTCGGCACAGGCCGGCCCGTGACCGTGAGCCTGCGCCGCAGGCCCCCGCCACGCCTCGTGGCGGTGACGGCGGCCCTGTTCGCCGGGCGCGGCGCGTTCCGCGCCGCCCTGTGGACCGCCAACCTGGTGCTGCTCGGCCTCTGGGGCGCCGAGGAGTTCGCCCTGTACGCCACCGCCAACGGCGTGTCCGGCTGGCTGCTGGCGCTGACGTCCAGCGGCATCGAGAAGGCGGCGCTCGCGCTGGTGCCGCGGCGCGGCGGGCAGACGCTGCGGCCGCTGTTCATGCTGCTGGCGGCCACGCCGTTCGCGCTGGCCGTGCCCGTGTGGCTGGCTTTGGTGGCGGCCGACCCCGGCGGCGCGCCCGCCCGGTACGCGGCCGCCGCCGCCTACGCCTGCGGGCTGGGCTGCTGCGCGGTCATGGCGGCGCTGAACCGGCTGCGCGGGCGAGCGCGGGCCGACGTGTTCGCCTACCTGACGCTCGCCGTCGCGCAGGCGTCCGGCGTGGGGCTGGTGGCCCTGACCGGGATGCGGGCCAATGCGCTGCTGGCCCTGCACGTCGGCGTGCTGGCCGTGCTGAACGCCGTGCTGGCGGCTGGGCTGATCCGCGGGCGCTCCGGCAAGGCGGACAAGGGCGCCTACCGGCCGGCCGTACGCGCGGCGGCGCTGCTCAGCGTCGGCGAGGTGACCGCGGTCGCGGCCACCTCGGTGACGTTCGCGTACTTCGCGCACCTGGACGACGCGCACAAGACCAGCGTCTTCTACGTGTGGTCGGTGGCGCTGTCGGTGGTCGTGATGGGCGTGTCGTACCTGCTGCGCATCCTCCAGCCGCGGGTGGCGGTCTGGATCGAGGGCACGGGCGAGGCCGGCGCCCGCCGGATGGCGCGGCGCATCCTCGCGCCCGCCGTGCCGGCCGGCGCCCTGGCGGTGGTCGTGCTCGGGGTGGTGCTGGCGGGCGGCCAGCGGGGCATGGTGGCGACCGGCGCGGCGCTGCTGGCCGAGGCGGCCCTGACGGTGGCCGTGCTGCCCGCGTTCCTGCTGGTGGAGAACACCGACGACCGGGGACGGCGGCTGGCCGCGGTGGCCGCGTGCCTGCAGTTCGCGGTGGTCGCCGCCGCCGGATGGTTCCTGGTGCCCGCCGCGGCGGCGTTCGGCGCGCTGCTGGCGTACTGCGCGGGCGAGGTGGTCAAGGGCGGCGTCATGCTGGCCACGCTGAAGAAGGAGACCTCATGAAGGGCTTGCCCAGCACGATCCCGGTGGTGCCGGTGGTGCGGAACCTGTACCTGGCGCGCTCGCGGGACCGGATGGACCCGGCCCGGCTCCAGGTCGTGCAGGACCGGCTGCTGACGGGGCTCGTCCGCCACGCGCACGCCAACGTGCCGTACTACCGCCGCGTGTTCCCGGCCGACGCCGTGGCGGCGCTGTCCACCGCCGCCGACCTGGCCGCCCTGCCGATGCTGAACCGGACGACGCTGCGGGACCTGCCGCCCGCCGAGCTGATGGCCACCGGGTTCACCCCCGACAACACCCGCGAGGCGCCCACCAGCGGCTCCTCCGGCGTGCCCATCCGTCCCTTCTACTCCGAGGGCGACCTCGGCTACCTGCGCGCCACCTACCTCCAGGACCTGCTGGCCTCGGGCCTGCGCCCCTGGGACCGGATCGGCTACTTCCGGGTGGGCGAGTTCCGGCCGCACCGGCTGCAGCGGCTCGGCCTGGCCCGCACGGTCCACGTCAACACCAGCCGGAGCCTGGACGAGCAGGTCGAGGCGTTCCTGCGCGGACGGCCGACGTTCCTGTGGGGCTTCCCCGGCTGCATCGTCACCCTGGTGGACGAGCTGCGCCGCAGGAAGATCGCCTACCGTCGCGTGCACACCGTCATCTTCGCCGGCGAGACGCTCACCCCCGAGGCCCGCGAGCACGTGCTGAACTACTTCGGGGCGCGCGGTCACGAGGTGTACGCCTCGGTGGAGGCGTACACGATCGGCCGCACCTGCCCCGAGGGCGCGATGCACCTGCGCTCGGCCGACGTGGTGGTGGAGGTGCTGCACGACGACGGCAGCGTGTCGCTGGCCGACGGCGAGGGCGAGGTGCTGGTGACCCGGCTGCACGCCGAGGCGATGCCGCTGATCCGCTACCGGCTCGGCGACCGCGTGCTCATCGAGCCGGACGACTGCCCGTGCCGCGCCTTCCACACCCCGATCATCCGCCGGATCCAGGGACGGACCGAGGACCGCGTCGTGGCCGCCGACGGGCGTACGGTGCACGCCAACTTCCTCACCAACCCGGCCGTGATGCCGACGGCGGGGGTGCGCGGCGTGCAGGTGCTCCAGTACCGGCCGGGCGCGGTGGAGATCCTGCTGGTGCCCTCGCCGTCGGCCCCCGCCGACCTGGCCGGGCGGGTCCGCGACGCCGTGGCCGCCGTCGCCACGGACTTCGAGGTGACCGCGCGCACGGTGGACAGCATCACCCCGGAGCCCAACGGCAAGGTGCGGATGGTCAAGATCATGCACAACACCCCCGCCTCCTGACGCCCTCCCCGGCCCGGGGAGCTTGCCGCAGGTCCTCCGGCCGTCAGCTGGGCCCGAGCCATTCGCGCAGGCCGGCGAGGTGGCCGAGCTCGGACTCGACGCGCCGCCGGTCGTCGGGGGTGAGCTCGGCGCCGCGGCAGGCCCGAGCTCAGCACCTTGCCGTAGGCCCGGCGCATGGCCGCGACCAGCGCGGCGTGGTACGGCGCCACGGCGTCGACCAGGACCAGGCACGCCCCGGTCGCCTCCCGGGCGGGGTCGAAGTCCTGCGGCGCGGGGCCGAAATGCAGGTCGAACCCGCTCCAGCGCATCGCCAGATAGACGTAGGGCCGGGTCTGCCGGTGGGTGACGGTGAACCCCAGCGCCTCGAAGAACTCCAGGGTCTGCTCGGGGGAAGGACAGGGCAGCACCGGAACCGTCGTCTCGTTGGGCCGGATCGCGGGCTCGCTCATGGATTCCACCTCTCGGGTCATCCGCCGATGCCGGCAGCTCCGGCGGCCTCCCGCATATGGATCGTTCCATGACGGTTCCGCGGCCCCATCTGCTGAATTCCGAGCCGCAATCGATCGGACAATGTGATTTTCCCGATGCATTCGAATGACGGGCGGTCGGAGGCGAATTTCCGGCGATCCGCCCGCCCTGAATTCGCCGTGGAATTGTTTTCCACTGAATCACGCACGGGACGAAGAATGCGCGGGAAAAGGGCGCTGATCACATTTCGGTGACTACGGCGGCCGGAGGCGGGCATCGGGGCTGGTGGCGTCCTGTTCGCGCGGGTCCGGGCCGATCGCCGCCGGGGCGTGACGCGCGGACCTTCCTTGACATCGCCTCCGACCGTCTTCTCCGCAAGGAGGCCGCTTTATCGGCCGACCGAAATTCCGGCCGGCCGCATCCTTGAAGATCAAAAAGGATGGCGTCGCCTGATCGGGTCCGCGGCCCGCGGCCGGCCGGTCAGGGCAGGGCCGGGTAGTCGGTGTAGCCCGCGGCGTCGCCGCCGTAGAAGGTGGCCGGGTCCGGGGCGTTGAGCGGCGCGCCGGTCGCCAGACGGCGGGGCAGGTCGGGGTTGGCGAGGAAGAGCCGGCCGAAGGCGATCAGGTCCGCGGTGCCGTCCTCGATCAGCGCGAGCTCCTCCGGGCCGGTCGGGCGGTCGCCGGTGTGCGGGTTCAGGACGAGCGGGCCGGGGAAGAGCCGCCGCAGGGCGCGCGTCAGCTCCCGGTCGGCGGCCTCCATGACGTGCAGGTACGCCAGCCCCAGCCCGGACGTCCGGCCCAGCAGCTCCTCGTAGACCGGCCGCGGGTCGGGCTCGTGCATGTCGTTGTTCGGCATCCCGGGGGAGATCCGCAACGCGGTGCGGTCGCCGCCGATCGCGCCGGCCACGGCGGAGACGACCGCCACGGCGAACCGGGCGTGCCCGGCCGCCGAGCCGCCCCAGCCGTCGGTGCGCCGGTTGGTGCCGGGGGCGAGGAACTGGTGGATCAGGTAGCCGTTGGCGCCGTGCAGCTCCACGCCGTCGAAACCGGCCTCGACGGCGTTGCGGGCGGCGTTCGCGAAGTCGGCGACGGTCCGCTCGATCTCGGGCTCCGTCAGCTCGCGCGGGGTGACGAACTCCTTGACGCCGTCGGGGGTGAACAGCCGCCCGCGCGCGGCCACCGGCGACGGCGCGACCGGGACCGCCCCCTCGGGCAGCAGCACCGGATGGCCGATCCGGCCGGTGTGCAGGAGCTGGGCGAAGATCCTGCCGCCCGCCGCGTGCACCGCGCCGGTGACCTCGCGCCAGGCGGCGACCTGCGCGGCGCTGTGCAGGCCGGGCGTGAAGGGATAGCCCTGGCCGAGCACCGACGGCTGGACGCCCTCCGTGACGATCAGCCCGGCGGAGGCGCGCTGGGCGTAGTACCGGGCCGTCAGGCTCGTCACCAGCCCGTCGCGGGCGCGGCTGCGGGTCATCGGGGCCATGACGACCCGGTTGGCCAGCTTCGTGCCGCCCACGGCGATCGGATCGAAGGCGATGGACATGGAGATCTCCTTGGTGGAAGGGGTGGGTCAGGCGCGGCGCGGCAGCAGGAAGCCGCCCGCCGCGAGGGCCAGGCCGAGCCCGGCCGCGATGAGGAAGACCAGGCCGTAGCCGTCGGCGAGGGCTTCGGGGGAGCCCGCCGTGCCGGCGGCCGTCGCGAGGACCGCCAGGCCGATCGACGAGCCCACCTGGCTGGTGGTGTTGGCCAGGCCCCCGACGACGCCCGCCGCGCCTTCGGGCGCCTCGGCGGTCGCCGCGGCCATGAGGGTGGGGAAGGTCAGCCCGATGCCGGCCGCGACGAGCAGCGTGGGCCCGAGGACACCGGTGAGGTAGCCGCTGCCGGCCTGGGCCAGGGACAGCCAGCCGAACCCGGCCGCGAAGAGCGCGCCGCCGCCGAGCGTAAGCGCCCGCGCCCCGGCCCGCGGCAGCAGCGCGGCGGACGTCCGGGCGACCAGCATGAACGCCACCGCCGCGGGCGTCTGCCCGAGCCCCGCGAGCAGCGCGCTGAAGCCCAGGACGTTCTGCAGGAACAGCGACGTGAAGTACCACATCGCGATGGTGATCCCGCCGAACAGCAGCAGCATGCCGTTCCCGACGGCCACGCCCCGGATCCGGAGCAGCCGCAGGGGCAGCATGGGCCGCCCGGCGAAGCGCGCCTCGACCACGACGAAGACGGCGAGCAGCAGCAGGCCGGCGAGCACCGGCACGAGCACCCGGCCGGACGACCAGGCGTGGTCGGCGCTCTGCATGACCCCGTACACCAGCGCCGCCAGGCCGGCGGTTCCGGTGACCGCGCCGGCCAGGTCGAGCGGCTCGCGCCGCGCGCCGCGCACGGGGACCAGCGCCGCGAGGGCCACGGCGATCAGCAGCGCGCCGACCGGCACGTTGATCAGGAAGACCCAGCGCCACGACAGGCCGGTGGTGATGGCGCCGCCGGCCACCGCGCCGATCAGCCCGCCGACGCCGCCCGCGGACGACCAGGCGCCGAACGCCCTGGCACGCGCGCCCGGCTCGGTGAAGTACGTGTTGATCACGGCCAGCGTGGCGGGGGCCGTCATGGCGGCTCCGGCGCCCTGTGCCACGCGCGCCGCGACCAGGACCTCCGCCGCGGTGGCCAGGCCGGCGGCCAGGCTGGCGGCGGAGAACAGCAGCAGCCCGGCGACCAGCGTCCGGCGCGGGCCGAACAGGTCGGCGGCCCGGCCGCCCAGCAGCATGAAGCCGGCGAAGGCGAGCAGGTAGCCGTTCACCACCCAGGCGAGCCCGGTGGGGGTGAAGCCGAGCTCCGCGCGGACGGCGGGGAGGGCGACGTTCACGATGGAGGCGTCCAGGATGACCATGAACTGGCCGGCGCAGGCCAGCGCCAGGATCAGCCAGGACGGGACGGTCCGTGGGGTGGCCCGCCGGGCGGCGGCGCCGATGCTCGTCATGGGTTCTTCCGTTCTTGTCTGCTTCGCCGTGGACGCGCGGCGTGCGTGCGCCGCGTCAGGGAGGATCCCGGCTCCTGCGGGCCGTGCCCCGGCCGTGTAGGATTTGGTTACGCGGATAACTATTATGCAGATAACTAATTTCCGTCAAGGAGCGATCATGGACTTCGCGCAAGCCGACGCCGTCAACCAGGCGATCCGCCTGCTGAGCCTGCGCCACCGGGCCAGGGCCGCCGCCCTGCTGGCCCCCCTCGGCCTGCATCCCGGGCAGGAGGCGCTCCTGCTCGAACTCGCCCGCACCGGGCCGAGGATCCAGGCGCAGCTCAGCGAGGCGCTCGGGTGCGAGCCGCCCAGCGTGACGCTCATGACCCGCAAGCTGGAGGCGTCCGGCCACATCCGCCGCACGCCGGCGCCGTCCGACAAGCGGGCCAGCGTGGTCGAGCTCACCGACAGCGGCCGGGCCCTGGCCGACCAGGTGAAGCGGCTCTGGGTCGACCTGGCCGAGGAGACCGTGGCCGGGCTGCCGGCCGAGACGGTGGCCGGGCTGCCCGCCCTGCTCAACACCCTCACCGACAACGTCGACAAACGCCCCGGCCGGCGGCCCGGCCCGGCGGAGGCGCGGCGGGCCGGGCAAGCACTGACCGGCGAGTACGAGCCCAGCACGTCGGACTGGGTCCGCGAGCACGTCGAGCAGATCATGCGCACCGGCACGACCGACGGCGTCACGATCAAGGACCGGCCCGTCGTGCTGATGACCTACCGGGGCGCGAAGACCGGCAAACTGCGCAGGACGCCGGTCATGCGGGTCGAGCACGAGGGGCGCTACGCGGCCGTCGCGTCCCTGGGCGGCGCGCCGGTCAACCCGCAGTGGTACGCCGGCGTGCTCGCCGAGCCCGTCGTCGAGCTCCAGGACGGCGCGGCGACCGGCGTGTACCGGGCGCGCGAGGTGTCGGGGGAGGAGAAGGACGCCTGGTGGCGGCGGGCGGTGGCGGCCTACCCCGACTACGCCGACTACCAGGCCAGGACCGAGCGCCGGATCCCCGTCCTCGTCCTCGAACCGCTCACCGGCGAGCGGTGACGACGGCGGCCCGTGGGTAGACGGAAGGGCACCCGCCGGCCCAGGAGGAGGGACAGCCGATGATCGAGACGCTCGTCCCGGACAACGTCGCCGTCTCCACCGCGTACGGCGACCCGCCCGGCGTGCGGCTGTTCCCCGAGGAGCGGCACGCCGTCAGGAAGGCGGTCGCCAAACGCCGGCGCGAGTTCGCCACCGTCCGCCACTGCGCCCGCGAGGCGCTGGCGGCCCTCGGCATCCCACCCGCGCCCATCGTCCCCGGCCGGCGCGGCGCGCCGCGCTGGCCGGCGGGCGCGGTGGGCAGCATGACGCACTGCGCCGGGTTCCGCGCGGCGGCCGTGGCCGCCGCCGGCGACGTGCGCAGCATCGGCATCGACGCCGAACCGCACGAACCGCTCCCCGAAGGCGTCTTCCGCATGGTGGCCCGGCCCGAGGAGGCCGCGATGGTCCGCGAGCTGCGCGACCTGCGGCCCGGCACCTGCTGGGACCGGCTGCTGTTCAGCGCCAAGGAGTCGGTCTACAAGGCGTGGTTCCCGCTGACCGGCGAGTGGCTGGGCTTCCACGACGGCTCACTCGCCTTCTCCCTCGACGGCCGCTTCCGCGCCAGGCTGCTGCCGCCGGACGCGCCGCTGGCGGAGTTCGCGGGCCGCTGGACGGCCGCCCCCGGGCTGCTGGCCACGGCGATCGTCGTCCCCCGATAGGTCAGCCGCGGCGGCCGGGCTCGACCAGCTGCTCGTGCTCGGCCCGGCGCAGGCGTTCCTCGGCGGTGAGCTCGACGCGTCTCATCGCGACGCGCAGGATCGGCGGCGCCATGAGCGAGGTGACGATAGCGACGACGATCACGATCGTGTACATCGCCGTGTCGATGATGCCGATGCGCAGCCCGACCATCGCCACGATCACCTCGATGACGCCGCGCGCGTTCATGCCCGCCCCCAGCGCGAACGCCTCCCACGCGCCCATCCGGCTCAGCAGCGCCCCCAGGTACGCGCCCAGGAACTTGCCGACGATCGCCACCCCCAGCACGACCCCGGCCGCCGCCAGCACGTCCGGCCTGGCCAGCAGCGTGAGGTCCATGCGCAGGCCGGCCGTCGCGAAGAACAGGGGAGCCAGCACGCTGAGGACGATCGTGCGCAGCGGGGCCAGCCACGCGGCGTCGGCGTGGCCGGACCGCCCGATCAGCGCGCCGCAGACGAACGCGCCCAGGATGGCCTCCAGGCCGAGCGCGTGCGTGCCGGCGGCGGCCAGCAGCACCAGCACCACGGCGGCGGCCACGGCCGGGCCCGGCTCGTCCGAGCGGGTGGCCGCCCGCATCGTCCAGCGGACCAGCGGCCGGCCCACCCACAGCGCGAACGGCACCAGCGCGGCCAGGTAGACCAGCGACAACACGATCTGCCCGGTGCGCACGCCGGTGGTCGCCATGGCCGAGACGACCGAGAGCATGAACCAGCCGAACGCGTCGTCCACCATCCCCGCGGTCAGGCAGAGCTGGCCGACGTCGCGGTGCAGCAGCTTCATGTCCGTCAGCGTCTTGGCGATCACCGGGATGGCGCTGACGCACGTCGCCACGCCCAGGAACAGCGCGAAGACCGTCACGCTGGTGCCCTCGACGAGCAGCGAGGCGGGCAGCAGGAAACCGGCGGCCACGCCGAGCCCCAGCGGCACCACCAGACCGGCGACGCTCACCTTGACGGCCGTCGCGCCGCGCCGGCGGACCAGGCCGAAGTCGAGCTGGACGCCGGTGATGGCGACCAGCAGCAGGACGCCGACCTGGCCCACCGCGTCCAGCAGGTGGAGCTGGGTGAACTTCAGGGCGGGGGCGAGATGGCCCAGCAGCGACGGGCCGAGCAGCACGCCCACGGTCAGCTCGCCGACGATGGCGGGCATGCGCAGGCGCACGGCCAGCCGGCCCAGCAGGACGGCGAGACCGAGGAGCAGGCCCAGCTGCAGCATGAAGACCAGCAGTTCGTGGGCTCCCAGAGGCATGTCAGGCACAGGAGAGGCTAGGCCGATCGGGCCGCCGTCCTGCTGCTCAATATTGAGCCCGCCCGCGACGGGCACGCCGGGGGCCTGCTCAATATTGAGCGGAGCTTCCCGCCCCCGTGGGCGACATTCGGGGCATGACCAAGCCGGCGCAGTATCAGACCACCCTGCCCCCCGACCAGTTGCTGCACTCGGGCAACGCGGGCCTGATCATCCACCGCGTGGGGATGCTGGAGTACGGCATGGCCCGCGAGGGCCGCGACTTCAGCGTGGACCTGCTCGACTACATGAACCGCGCCCAGGCCGGCGTCGCCACGACCTTCTGCTACGAGGAGGTCTTCGGCGTACGCGAGCGGCTGCACTGGTTCGTGCACATGAAGTCCCCCGAGAAGTACAGCAAGCTCATCGAGATGGTGGACCACGACGAGGCGTTCCAGCAGATCTCGCTCAAGGACCGGCTGCCCAAGAAGGGCGGCGGCAACTGGGAGAAGATGTTCGTCCACGGCAGTCTCCAGGAGACCGTCATGTGCCCGCAGCACGGGTTCACCGACGACGTGCACGACGTGCCCGGCACGTTCGTGCCGCCCGCGACGTACCAGACCACGCAGCGGGAGCAGCTCAACTCGGCGACCGCCGGCGCGATCGTGCTGCGCACCGCCGACGCGCGCTACGAGCTGCGCGAGGAGGGACGGCAGTTCCTCTACGACTGGTCCCGCTATCTCAACGCCAACCTCGAAGGCCGCGCCACCGCCTTCATCTACGAGCAGACGTGGGGCCGGCAGGACCGCCTGCACGCCCTCATCCACCTGCGCGAGCTGGACGACTACCAGGCCGTGCAGGAGGTGGACCGCGGCGAGGGCATGCGCAAGGAGGTCTACGACGTGGAACGGGTCCCGGAACGGCACGGCGGCGGGCAGTGGGACCGGCTGTTCGTGCCGACCAGCATCCACGACGTCCTGATGGTGCCCTAGGCCATGGCTCTCGGGATCGAGGCGATCAACGCGTACGTCGGCAGGGCGTACACGGACGTCCGCGCGCTGTTCGACGCGCGCGGCCTGGACGTGAACCGCTTCGGCAACCTGATGATGGAGCAGCGCTCGGTCAACCTGCCCTGCGAGGACCCGGTCACCAACGCGGTCAACGCCGCCCGCCCGCTGCTGGACGCGCTCGCCCCGGAGGAGAAGGACCGGATCGAGCTGCTGGTGGTCGGCACCGAGTCGGGGCTCGACTTCGGCAAGCCGATCAGCACCTACATCCACCACCACCTCGGGCTGAACCCGGCGTGCCGCTCGTTCGAGGTCAAGCACGCCTGCTACGGCGGGACGGCCGCGCTGCAGTGCGCCGCCGCCGTCGTCGGCGCGAGCCCGATCCCCGGCGTGAAGGCGCTGGCCATCGCCACGGACGCGGCCAGCGGCACCGCCAAGTCCACCTACTGGGAGCCCTCCGAGGGCGCCGGGGCGGTGGCGATGCTGGTCGGCGAGGACGCGCGGGTGCTGCGGCTCGACCCCGGCGCCAGCGGCTACCACACCTTCGAGGTGATGGACACGGCCCGGCCGCGCCACGACACCGACGCGGTCGATCCGGACCTGTCGCTGCTGGCGTACATGCGCTGCGCCGAGGAGTGCTTCGCGGCCTACGGGCGGCGGGTGGCCGGGGCCGACATCGTGGACACCTTCGACTACCTGGCGCTGCACACGCCGTTCGCCGGGATGGTGAAGGGCGCGCACCGGATGTTGCTGCGCAAGCTCAAGGGCATGGGGGCGCGGGAGATCGAGGCCGACTTCGCGGCCCGGGTCGCGCCGTCCCTGGCCTACGGCGTGCGGGTGGGCAACACCTACTCGGCCGCGCTCTACCTGGCGCTGTGCTCGCTCATCGACCACGGCGCGTTCGACGCGCCGAAACGGGCGGGGCTGTTCTCGTACGGGTCGGGCTGCGCGTCGGAGTTCTACAGCGGCGTGATCCCGGCCCAGGGGCGCAGCGGCATCGGCCGGGCGCTGGACGAGCGGCGCGAGATCGGCGTCGAGGAGCTGGACGCGCTGACCGAGCTGAGCGCCGACCGCGCCTTCGGGGTGCGGGACGCCGTGCTCGACCCCAAACCGTACGGCGACCTGTACGAGGACGCCTTCGGCGGTCGCGGCCTGCTGGTGCTGGACCGCATCGCGGACTTCCACCGGGAGTACAGATGGAGCTGACCTCGGCGACCCTGCGGCACCGGCTGCGCGGCCGCACGATCGACGACCGCGCCATCGACGAGCTGGGCGCCGCCCTGGACGCGGCCGAGCGCGCGCCCGGCTGCCGCATCCTGCTGCTGGAGGGCGGCGACGGCGTCTTCTGCACCGGCATGGACCTGGAGGAGGCGGCCGGCAGCGACGTCGCCGACGGCGGCCGGGCCTTCTACGGCCTGCTGCGCCGCTTCACCGAGACGCCCGTGACGGTGGTGGCCCGGGTGGACGGCCGGGTGGCCGGCGGCGGCGTCGGCCTGGCCGCGGCCAGCGACTTCGTCTTCGCCAGCGGGCGCAGCACCTTCAGCCTCCCCGAGGCGCTGTGGGGGCTGCTGCCGTGCTGCGTGCTGCCGTTCCTGATCCGGCGCACGGGCTTTCAGAAGGCGTACGCGATGACGCTGAGCACCCAGCCGGTGAGCGCCGCAGAGGCCGCCGCCTTCCACCTGGTGGACGAGGTGTCGGACGACCCGGAGGCGCTCGTGCGGCGGCTGGCCTACCGGCTGACCAAGCTGGACCGGTCGATCGTCACGGACATGAAGCGCTACTTCCGCGAGCTGTGGATCCTGTCGGACGAGACCGAGCAGGTGGCGGTCAAGGAGTTCGGCCGGCTCATGTCCAGCCCCGAGGTGCGCCGCAGGCTCGTCGACTACGCGACCGAGAAGAGATTCCCCTGGGAACGCTAGAGAGGAACGCGCCTGATGTCCGTCGTGTGGGTTTTCCCCGGGCAGGGGTCGCAGCGCAAGGGCATGGGCGCGGGCGTCCTGGAGCGGTACCCCGACCTGTGCGCCCGCGCCGACGAGATCCTCGGCTACTCCGTCGCCGAGCTGTGCGACGACCCCAGGCGGCTGCGGGAGACCCGCTACGTGCAGCCCGCCCTGTTCACGGTCAACGCGCTGAGCTTCCTCGCCCGGCAGGAGGACGGCGGCCGGCCCGACTACCTGGCCGGGCACAGCCTGGGCGAGTACGCGGCGCTGTTCGCGGCCGGCTGCTTCGACTTCGAGACCGCGCTCGGCCTGGTCAGGCGGCGCGGCGAGCTGATGTCCGCGGCGGGCGGCGGCGCCATGGCGGCGGTGCTCGGCGCCGACCGTGAACAGCTGGAGGAGCTGGTGGCGGGCACCGGCGTCGACATCGCCAACTACAACTCCCCGGAACAGGTCGTCCTGGCCGGGCCCAAGGACGAGCTGGACGCGCTCAGCCGCGGCGGCCCCGGCAAGTGGGTGCCGCTGAGCGTGAGCGTGCCCTCGCACTCGCGCTACATGGAACCGGCCGCCGACGCCTTCGCCGAGGCGCTGGAGGGCGTCCGCATCGAGGAGCCGCGGGTGCCCGTCATCTCCAACGTGACCGGACGCCCGTACCGGGCCGGCGAGGCGGCCGAGCTGCTGCGCCGCCAGATCTGCAACCCGGTGCGCTGGGTGGACGGCCTGCGCTACCTGATGGACCAGGGCGTGTCCGAGCTGGAGGAGATCGGCCCCGGCGACGTGCTCACCAAACTGTGGACGGTCACCCGCCGCCACCCGCCCGAGCCGCCTGCCGCTCAGAAGCCGGTCGAGCAGCCCGCCGCCCGGAAGCCGGTCGAGGCACCCGCCTCCCGGGAGGCCGGGATCGCGCTCGGCTCGGCCGAGTTCCGCGCCGACTACCGCGTCCGCCACGCCTACCTGGCCGGGTCGATGTTCAAGGGCATCGCCTCGGCCGAGCTCGTGATCAGGATGGGCCGGGCCGGGCTGATGGGCTTCCTCGGCGCGGGCGGCCTCACCCTGGACCAGATCTCCGACGCGCTCGACACCGTCCAGTCCGCCCTCGGCCCGGACGGCGCCTACGGCGTGAACCTGCTCTACGGCTTCGACGAGGAGGGCCTGGAGCGCGAGACGGTCGACCTGCTGCTCCGCCGCGACGTGCGGTACGTCGAGGCCGCCGCCTACCCGCACATCACCGCGCCCCTCGTCCGCTACCGCTGCAGCGGCGCGCACCGCGACCCGGCCGGGCGTCCGGTCGCCGTCCGGCACGTGGTGGCCAAGGTCTCCAGGCCCGAGGTCGCCGCCGCGTTCATGCGGCCCGCCCCGCAGGCCGTCCTTGACCGGCTCGTCCGGGAGGGGGCGCTCAGCGCGGCCGAGGCTGAGGTCGC
Source organism: Nonomuraea sp. NPDC001636 (assembly GCF_040298265.1). NCBI lineage: Bacteria > Bacillati > Actinomycetota > Actinomycetes > Streptosporangiales > Streptosporangiaceae > Nonomuraea > Nonomuraea sp. NPDC001636. Next base: position 40,038 of record NZ_JBEOZT010000040.1, on the reverse strand, counting down.
CGCCGAGCTGCCGGTCAGCGCGGACGTCTGCGTCGAGGCCGACTCGGCCGGGCACACCGACGGGCGCTCGCCGTACGCGCTGATGCCGGCGATCCTGCGGCTGCGCGACGAGGAGATGGCCGCCCACGGCTACGCCCGGCGCATCAGGGTCGGGGCGTCCGGCGGCATCGGCGCGCCGGAGGCGGCCGCCGCGGCGTTCGTGCTCGGCGCCGACTTCATCGTCACCGGCAGCGTCAACCAGTGCACCCCGCAGGCCGGGACGTCCGATGCCGTCAAGGACCTGCTGGCCGGGCTCGACGTGCAGGACACCGCCTACGCCCCGGCCGGCGACATGTTCGAGATGGGCGCGCAGGTGCAGGTCGCCAGGAAGGGCACGCTGTTCCCGGCCCGCGCCAACAAGCTGTACCAGCTCTACCGCCAGTACGGCTCGCTGGAGGAGATCGACGAGCGGACCAGGCGGACGATCCAGGACAAGTTCTTCCGCCGCTCCTTCGAGGAGGTGTGGGAGGAGACCCGGGCGTTCCTGGCCGCGCGCCGGCCGGCCGAGCTGGCCCGCGCCGAGCGCGACCCCAAGCACCGGATGGCGCTCGTCTTCCGCTGGTACTTCGTGCACACGATCAGGCTGGCGCTGCGCGGCGAGGCCGGGCGGCAGGTGGACTACCAGGTCCACTGCGGGCCGGCGATGGGCGCGTTCAACCGGTGGGTGGCGGGCACGGAGCTGGCCGACTGGCGGGCCAGGCACGTGGACGTCATCGCCGACCGGCTGATGGAGGCCGCCGCCGGGCTGCTCGAAGCCCGGCTGCGCGACCTGTCCAAGGACGGTTAGACGTTGAGGAGATGGCGGTTCAGGTCCTCCTGGACCGCCGTCAGCACCTCGGGCCGCGGGCCCTTGAGGTAGAAGTGGTCGCCGTCGAACACGCGCAGCGTGAAACCGCCGCCGGCGGCCTCGGCCCAGGCGCTGATCTCGTCCGGGTCCACCTCCGGGTCGGCGTCGCCGGTCAGCGCCGAGATCGGGCACTCCGGACGCGGGCCGGGCAGCGGCGTGTACGACTCGTTCAGCTCGAAGTCGGCGCGCAGGCCCGGCAGGAACACCTCCAGCAGGCTGCGCTGGTCCATCACCTCCGACGGCGTGCCGTTCAGCTTGCCCAGCTCGCTCAGCAGCTCGTCCTCCGACAGGTCGGTGAAGCGGCGGCGGCGGGTGGGCAGGTGCGGCGCGCGGCGTCCGGACACGAACAGCACCGCGGGCGGGAGGCGGCGGGCCGTCTCCCAGGCCACCACGGCCCCCATGCTGTGCCCGAACAGCGCGAACGGCCGGTCGGTGTACGGCTCGATGGCCTCCGACAGCGGCCCTGCGAGCTGCTCCATGCGGTTGTAGGGCCGCTCGCGCAGGCGTGACTCGCGCCCCGGCAGCACCACCGGGCAGACGTCGACGTCCGGCGACAGGTGGTCGTCCCATTTGCGGAACAGCGCCGACCCGCCTCCCGCGTGCGCGAAGCAGAACAGTCTGATGCGGGCGTCGGCTCTGGGCTCGCCGCCCGCTATCCAGGAACCAGGCATGGTCAGAAAGTTACGGCCGATCGCCTTGCGCTGCCTGCTCAGTCTTGAGCAGGCAGCGCGCGCCGTCCTCACTAGCGTCGCAGTGAGGGAGGAGGCCCATGGAGCACGACGAGCGCGTGACGGAGACGGTCATCCGCCTGCTGGCCGAGGTGCTGCCCGGCGGTGCGGAGCTGACCCCCGACGCTTCACTCAAGGACAGCGGACTCGACTCGATCTCCGCGGTACGGGTGTGGTTCGAGATCCAGCGGGAGTTCTCGCTGGACCTCCCCGTCGAGCGGCTGGGCGGCTGCGCGACGCCGGCCGAGCTGGCCGCGCGGATCGCCGAGCTGGCCGGGACGGCCGAGCACGACATCCCCGTGACCGCGGCCGAGATCAGCCCGGCCCCCGGCGACCGGCACGAGCCGTTCCCCCTGACGCCCCTGCAACAGGCGTACGTCATGGGCGCGGACGAGGACGCCACCCCCGACCCGGTCGGCTGCCAGGTCTACCGCGAATTCGAGGTGCCCGGCGTGGACCCCGGCCGCCTGCGCGCGGCCTGGCAGCGCGTCGTCGACCACCACGACGCCCTGCGCCTGGAGCTGGGCGAGGACGGCACCCAGCGGATCCTGGAGCGGGCCCCCTCCTGGGACCTGCCGGTGGACCAGCCCGGCGCCCGCGAACGCCTCGCGCACCGGCGTTACGAGCCCGGCGTCTGGCCGCCGTTCGCCGTCGAGGTCACCACGCCCGGGACCGTGCACTTCGGCATCGACGCCAGCGTGACCGACGGCCGCGGGCTCGACGTGCTGCTGCGCGACTGGTGGCGCTGCTACCGCGACCCCGGCCACGAGCTGGAGGAGAGCGGCCTGTCCGTCCGCGACTGCCTGCTGGCGCTGGACGCCCGGCGGGGCGGCCCCCGCCACCAGGAGGACCTGGACTACTGGCGGGAACGCCTGGCCGACCTGCCGCCCGGCCCCGCAGCCGGCGTGCCCGACGGGTCGCCGCGCTCCGCGCTGACCGGCTCGCTGACCGCCGCCCAGTGGGGCGCCCTGCGCGCCAGGGCCGCCGAGCTGGACGTCTCGCCGACCGCCCTGGTGCTGACCCTGTTCGCCGAGACGGTCGGCAGGAGCGAGGACTGCTCCCTGGCCGTGACCACGACCGGCCGGGCCTGGCTGCCGCGCGAGGTGGACGAGGTGGTCGGGCCGTTCACCGGCACCGCCGTGTTCGCCGCCGAGAGCACGCTCGGCGAGCCGCTCCCGGAGGCGGTCCAGGAGGTGCACCGGCGGTTGTGGCGCGACCTCGGCCACGCGGGCGTCCCCGGCGTGACCGTCATGCGGGAGCTGCGCGAGCGCACGGCGCTGCCCGTCGTCTTCACCAGCCTGCTGGACGCCCGGCCGGACGAGGCCGTGCCGCCGGTGACGTACGCGCTGAGCCAGACCTCCGGCGTCGCGCTCGACCACCAGATGTGGGAGCACGACGGCGAGCTGCGGGTGCGCTGGGACCTGGTGCCCGGCTGCTTCGCACCCGGCGAGCCGGAGACTATGTTCGCCCGCTTCACCAACGCGCTGCGCGCCCTGGCCGCCGACACCGGCGAGGAGGAGATCCGGCCGCTCAACGAGCTGCAGAAGGCGTACTACGTGGCCCGCGCGGGCGGCTCGCACCCGTACGACGGCTGCCAGGTCCACCACAGCTTCCACGTCCGCGACCTGGACCGGGACCGGCTCGAACGAGCCTGGCTGCGCCTGGTGGCCGCGCACGACGCGCTGCGCTCGGAGGTCACCTACGACGGGACGCTGCGGGTCAGGCCGCACGCGCCGGAGAACTGGCACATACCCGACATCCCCGACGCCGAGCCCGGCGAGACGGCCGCGGAGATGGCCGGGCGGGCGTTCCCGCTGGGCCGCTGGCCGCACTGGGAGCTGCGGGTCAGCGGCGAGACGGTGCACGCGGCCGTCGACCTCGCCGTGCTGGACGGCCGGAGCATCCACATCGTGCTGCGCGAGCTGTTCAGGCTGTACGCCGACCCGGCCACCGAGCCGCGGCCGCCCGCCGAGGCCCCGGCCGCCCTGGAACGTCCGCACGAAGGGGGCTATTGGGACGAGCGGTTCCGCGACCTGCCGCCGGGGCCTGAGCTGGCCACGACGCCCGCGCGCCGCGTCCGGCTGAGCGGCAGCGTCGCCGCGGTGTCCGACGAGACCGTCTTCGCCGCCCTGGCCGGCGCGCTGCGCGGGCGCTTCGCCGACCCCTTCAGCGTGTCCGTGGTGCGCTGGACCGCCGAGTCCGAGCCGCGGCGTCCCGGCGAGCACACCGCCCTGAGCTGGGTCACCGACGCGGAGTCCTACCCCGACCGGATCGCCGCCGACGCCGCGAACGGCGCCCTGACAGGCCTGGCCACGCTGCGCGGCCACGTCATGAAGGAGCGCCGCCGCCGCGCCTACGCCTTCCCCGTCGTCTACACCAGCACCCTCGACCTGACCGACCACCCCCTGCCGGACGGCGTCGAGGCCGGGCCCTGGATGACCTACACCCCGGACGTCGCGCTCGACTGCATCGTCATCCGGGAGGGCGACCGGCTGCACTACCACTGGGACGCGCTGGCGCCGGAGTTCCCCGACCTCGCCGAGCTGTTCGCGGCCTTCGAGGACCGGCTGCGCCCCGCGCACCGGCTGTTCGAGCGGCAGGCCGCCGCCCGTCCCGACGCGGTCGCGCTGCGGCACGCCGGCGGCACCATGACGTACGGGGAGCTGAACCGGCGTGCCAACGCCGTCGCCTGGCGGCTGAAGGAGCTGGACGTGGGGCCGGGGACGGTGGTCGCCGTGCGCCTGTGCCGCGGGCCCGACATGGTGGCCGCCGTCCTCGGGATACACAAGGCGGGCGGCGCCTACCTGCCGGTGGAGCCGTCCCTGCCGGACGAGCGGGCCGCCGTCATGCTGGACGACGCCGCCGCCGGGATCGTGCTGACCTGCGCGCAGACGCCCGGCTGGGCCGTGCCCGAGGGCGTGCGCGCCGTCGAGCTGGACGCCGGCGGCGACGACCGCGGCGACCCGCCCCTCGCCGGCACCGTGGACGACCTCGCGTACGTGATCTTCACCTCGGGCAGCACCGGCAAGCCCAAGGGCGTCGAGGTCAGCCACCGGCCGCTGCTCAACCTGCTCGACTGGTGCTACCGCACCTTCGACTTCGACGCCTCCGACGTCGGGCTGTGCGTCACCTCGCTCGGCTTCGACCTGTCGGTGTTCGACATCTTCGGCCTGCTCGGCCGGGGCGCCTCGCTCTACATCGCCGACGAGGGCCAGCAGCGCGACCCCGAACTGCTGCTGGACGTGCTCATCGACGAGCCGATCACGTTCTGGAACTCCGCGCCCACCACGCTCAACCAGCTCGCCCCGCTGCTGGCCGAGCGGCAGGGCGGGGAGGGCACCGGCGACCTGCGGCTGGTCTTCCTCAGCGGCGACTACACGCCGCTGCCGCTGCCGGACGCCGTGCGCGCGACCTTCCCGCGGGCGCGGGTGGTCAGCCTGGGCGGCGCCACCGAGGCCACCGTCTGGTCGAACTGGTTCGAGGTGGGCGAGATCGACCCGTCGTGGCGGAGCATCCCGTACGGGCGGCCGATCGACGACGCCCTCTACCACATCCTCGACGAGGACCGGCGGCCCTGCCCCGAAGGCGAGGAGGGCGACCTGTACATCGGCGGCAGGTGCCTGAGCCTCGGCTACCGCAACCAGCCCGAGCTGACCGCCGAGCGGTTCGTGCCGGACCCGTTCGCGGGCGGGCGCATGTACCTGACCGGCGACCGGGCCGCGCTGCTGCCCGACGGGAACATCACGTTCCTCGGGCGGGCCGACAACCAGGTGAAGATCCGCGGGTTCCGGGTGGAGCTGGGCGAGATCGAGCACCGGCTGCGGCAGCATCCGGGCGTGCGGGACGTCGTCGTCCTGGCCCGCGACGACCGGTCGGGGGAGCGGAAGCTGGTCGCGTACGTGATGGCCGAGGGCGCGGAGCCGGACGTGGGGGAGCTGCGGGCGCACGCGGCCGGGACGCTGCCGGCGTACATGGTGCCCAACCACGTGGCGTTCGTCAGCACGTTCCCGGCCACCGCCAACGGCAAGCTGGACCGGGACGCCCTCCCGTGGCCGCTCACCGACCGCGCCCCCGAGCCCGAGCCCGAGCCCGAGCCGGAGCCCGCGCCCGAGGTGGCGGGGCGGACGGTGACGGAGATCGCCGAGCTGTTCGCCGAGCTGATCGGGGTCGAGGAGGTCGATCCCGATCAGGACCTGTGGGACCAGGGCGTCACCTCCTTCACCATGGTCCAGGTCTCCAAGGCGCTGCGGAAGCGGTACGGCAGGCGGGTGCCGGTGGCGCTGCTGCTGGAGAACCCGACCGTCACCGGCATCGCCACCGTCGTCGGCGCCCCCGCCGACGAGCCCGCGCCGAAGAAGCCCGCCACCGAGAAGCCCGTTGAGCAGCCTGTGCGGGCCGACGCCGAGGCGGACGGGCCGGGGGAGGTCGACTTCTTCTCGCCCGAGGACCGGGAGGCGTTCAAGGCGGGCCGCTGGAACCTGCGCCCGCTGGAGCCCGACGCCAGCCTCATCCGCCTCGACCGCCTGGACGTGCCCGAGGAGCACTTCGCCTGGCGGGCCAGCGTGCGCGACTTCGCGCCCGGCGCGCTGCCGTACCGGTCGTTGTGCCGGCTGCTCGGGCTGCTGCGCGAACGGCGGCTCGGCGACCGCGCGCGCCACCTGTACCCGTCGGCCGGGGACACCTACGCCGTGCAGGCGTACCTGCACGTCACCAAGGGCGCGATCGGCGGCGTCGCCGAGGGGATCTACTACTACAACCCGGTCGAGCACGCGCTCCAGCTCGTGAACGGCCGCCCCGAGCTCGACCGTACGGCCCACTTCGTCTACAACCGCGACCTGTACGACCGCGCCGGCTTCAGCCTCTACCTGATCGGCCAGACCAAGGGCATCGAGCCCCTGTACGGCGAGCAGAGCCTGCGCTACCTGACCCTGGAGGCGGGCTACCTCGGCCAGCTCCTGATGACCGGCCAGGCGGCCTGCGGCATCGGGCTCTGCCCCATCGGCGAGGTCGCCTTCGACCAGGTGCGCGACCAGTTCGACCTGGACGACGGCCACCGCTTCCTCCAGGCGTTCCTGGGCGGCCCCGCCGAGTACGCGACCGGCGACGCCACCCCCGTGTTCGCCACGCCGGTGCTCTCCGCCCCCGCGCTCTCCACCCCCGCGCTCTCCACCCCGGAGACGGAACCGGCCCTCCGCACCGAGCCCGCCCGGCCCGAGGAGCGGGCGGCCGGGCTCGCCGTGATCGGCATGGCCGGCCGCTACCCCGGGGCCGACGACCTGGACGGCTTCTGGCGCAACCTCAGCACCGGCACCCGCAGCCTGGGCCCGAGCCCGAGAGGCGAGCGTCCCGGCGGCTACCTGGAGCACATCGACCGCTTCGACAGCCTGCTCTTCCACGTCTCGCCGAAGGAGGCCGCGACGCTCGACCCGCAGCTCCGGCTCCTGCTGCACAGTGTCTGGGAGTGCCTGGAGCACGCCGGTCACACCCCTGACTCCCTGCACGCGACCGCCCCCAGGGTGGGCGTCTTCGTCGGCTCGATGTGGCACGACTACCAGCACGCGGGGGCCGCCGCCTGGCGCGCGGGCGGGCCGGCCGTGGTCTCGGCGACCGCGTCCGACATGGTCAACCGCGTCTCGTACTTCTTCGGCTTCACCGGGCCGAGCATCGCCGTGGACACGTCGTGCTCGTCCACGCTGACCGCCCTGCACCTGGCCGCCCAGGCCATCCGTACGGGCGACTGCGACGCGGCCGTGGTCGCGGGCGTCAACCTGCTCGCCGACCCCTACCACGCCGGGCTGCTGGCCGGGCTCGGCCTGCTGGCCGAGGAGGCCGGCGCCGCCGCCTTCGACCCCGACCGGCCCGGCTGGACGGTCGGCGAGGGCGTCGGCTCCTTCCTGCTGCGGCCCGTCGCGGACGCCGTCCGGGCGGGGGACGCCGTCCACGGCGTGGTCGAGGCCACCTGGGTCGCGCACACCGGGCGTACCGGGCGCTTCACCGCGCCGAGCGCCGACGCCATGGCGGCGTCCATGCGCCGCGCCCTGGAGCGGGCCGGCGCCGGGCCCGGGGACGTCTCCTACGTCGAGTGCGCGGCGGCCGGCGCCGCCCTGGCCGACGCGGCCGAGGCCGAGGCGCTGGCCGAGGTCTTCGGCGAGCGCTCCGAGCCCGTCGCGGCGGGCACGCTCAAGCCGAACATCGGCCATCTCGAAGCCGCGTCCGGCGCCTCCCAGCTCGCCAAGGTGCTGCTGCAGCTCCGGCACGGACGGCTGGCGCCCACTCTGCTCGCCGAGCCGCCCACCGACGCGGTCACCGTGCCGGAGCAGCCGCAGCCGTGGACCGGCGAGCGGCGGGCGCTGATCAACGCCTTCGGGGCGACCGGCACGCACGCCCACGCCGTCGTCCGCGCGCCCCTTCCCGAGGAGACCCCGGGCAGCTCGGCCGAGGACGGCCGGGAGCACGCCGTCCTGGTCTCCGCCGCGACCCCGGAACGGCTGGTCACCGCCGCCCGCCGCCTGGCCGAGGCCGGGGAGCGGGACGTGCGCCGGATGGCCTACACCACCCAGACCGGGCGCGCCGCCCTCGCGCACCGGCTCGCCGTCGTCTGCCGTGACGCGGCCGGGCTGCGGGAGGGGCTGGCGGCGTTCGCGTCCGGCAGGACGCACCCGTCCGTGCTCGCCGCAGGCTCCGGCGGGCGTCCGAGCGGCGGGGAGGCCGAGGCGGCGGCCGCCTGGGTGGCCGGTCAGGACGTCGACTGGGCCCGGTTCTGGCCGGAGCCGCCCGGACGGGTCGCGCTGCCCGCCTACCCGTTCGAGGCCGAGCCGTACTGGATCGAACGGGCGGAGCCGGTCGCGCCGGAGGCCGCCGCCGGGGACATGGAGGACTACCTCAAGGGCGTCTACGCCGAGGTCTCGGGCATCGACGCCGACCGGCTGGGGACGCGGGTGCCGCTGGAGCAGTACGGGCTGACGTCGTCCCAGATCGTGGAGCTCAACGCGCGGCTGGAGCGCGACCTGGGCGAGCGGTCGCGCACGCTCTTCTTCGAGCACAAGGACCTGGCCGGGGTCGCCGCCGCCCTGTCCGCCAGAACCCCCGCCCCGCCCCCGACGAACCGGACCGAACCGCGCTCCGCCCGGACGGAAAGCGCCGATGACGGCGCGATCGCCGTCATCGGGATCGCCGGGCGCTACCCCGACGCCCCCGACCTGGGCACGTTCTGGGAGAACCTGGCCGCCGGGCGGCACTCGCTCTCCCGCGTGCCCGCCGACAGGACGCGCGACGGCTGGCCCGTGGACCTCATGTGGGGCGGCTTCCTCGACGGCGTCACCGACTTCGACCCGCTGCTGTTCGGCATCACCCCGCGCGACGCGGCCCTCATGGACCCGCAGGAGCGCGTCTTCCTGGAGGTCACCTGGGAGGCCCTGGAGGACGCCGGCTACCCGCGCACCCGCCTGCGCGAGCGGCACGGTTCGAACGTCGCCGTCTACGCGGGCGTGATGTACAACGAGTACCCCTTCTTCGGCGTCGAGCAGAGCCTGAGCGGCACGCCCCAGGACACCGGCGCGACGCTCGGCGGCGTGGCCAACCGCGTCTCCTACCACCTGGACCTCAAGGGGCCCAGCATGTCGGTCGACACGATGTGCTCGTCGTCGCTGGCCGCGCTGCACCTCGCGGTCCGGTCGCTGCGCCAGGGGGAGTGCGAGCTGGCGATCGCCGGCGGCGTCAACCTCAACCTGCATCCGAACAAGTTCGTCCAGCACGCCCGCATGCGGCTCACCGCCGGTGACCGGCGCTGCCACAGCTTCGGGGCGGGCGGCGACGGCTTCGTGCCCGCCGAGGGCGCCGGGGTCGTCCTGCTCAAGCCGCTGTCCAGGGCCAAGGCGGACGGCGACCGCATCCACGCCGTGATCAGGGGCACCGCCGTCGTGCACTCGGGCCGGACGAACGGCTGGGTGGTGCCGAGCCCCGTCGAGGAGGGCGAGCTCGTCGCCCGCGCGCTCGCCGACGCGGGCGTGGACCCCGCCGGGATCGGCTACCTGGAATGCCACGGCGCGGGCACCGCGCTCGGCGACCCCATCGAGATCAACGCCCTCATGCGGGTGTTCGGGCAGGTGGGGGCAGCGCCGGGCAGCATCCCGATCGGGTCGGTCAAGTCCAACCTCGGGCACGTCGAGTCGGGCGCCGGCATCGCCGGGCTCACCAAGATCGTGCTCCAGCTCCGGCACCGGCGCCTCGTGCCCTCCCTGCACGCCGACGAGCTCAACCCGGACATCGCCTGGGACGAGATCCCCTTCCGCGTGCAGCGCGAGGCGGCCGACTGGCCCGAGGGACCCGGCGGCGCGCCCCGGCGAGCGGGCCTCAGCTCGTTCGGCGCCGGCGGGACGATCGCCCACGCAGTGATCGAAGAGCCCCCGCCCACCTCGACCGGTACCCCCGCCTCGACCGGCACGCCTGCCGCGACCGGTATGCCCGCCTCGACCGGCGCGCCCGGCGGCGGACCGCAGCTGATCGTGCTGTCGGCCCACGACGAGCGGCGGCTGCGGGCCATGGCGGGCCGGCTGGCCGGACACCTGCGCGCGACGCCCGAGAGCCTCGCCGACGTCGCCCACACCCTCCGCATCGGACGCGAACCGCTGCGCGAACGGCTCGCCCTGGTCGTCGCGGACGTGGCCGAGCTGTGCGAACGGCTGGACCGGTTCGCCCGGTCGGAGCCCGCCGACGTGCTGCGCGGCCGGACCCGTCCCGGCGTCCCGCCGTCCGGGTGGTCCGGCGACCAGCTGTCCGGACGGCCCGGCGACCTGCTGGAGCTGGGACGGCACTGGGTGGACGGCGGCCACGTGGACTGGACGCCGCCGCCGGGCGCGCGGCTGGTGGGGCTGCCGTCGTACCCGTTCGACCGGATGCGCTGCTGGCCGTTCGAACCCGCCTCCGGCGCCCCGGGACCGGCCTCCGGCGTCCCGGGACCGGCCGCCGCCGAGCGGGAAACCGCTTCTGGCGGCAGGGAGCCCGCTTCCGGCGTGCCGGGACCGGCCGCCGTCGAGCGGGAGCGCGCCTTCGGTGAGCGGGAAGCGGCCGTCGGCGAGACGCCGCTCTTCGAGCGGACCTGGGCGCCGTCCGGGCAGCCTCCCCATGACCCCGGGACGCTCGGCGGCGGGACCGTGGTGTGCCTGTTCGGCGACGCCTCCGAGGAGCTGGCGCGCTCGCTCGGCGACCAGGTCGTGCCCGTGGGCGCGGGCGACCCCGTCCCGGAGGAGTTCACCGGCTGGATCGACCTGCGCGACCTGGGCGAGGCCGACCCGGCGGGCGAGCTGGACCGGCTCGCCCTCCTGCGGGAGGCCCTGGCCCGGCGTCGCCCGCTCCGGAGCCTGCACGTCACGAGCGGCCTGCTGGACCTCGGCGGCGCGTCGCCGAGCCTGGCGGGGGCGCGGATGGCGGGGTTCGTCCGGATGCTCGCCGCCGAGTACCCGGCGGTCACGGCCACCGTGCTGGACAGCGACCGGCCAACGGCCGCGCAGATCCGCGCCGAATGGGCGGCCGCCGAGCCGTACGGGGAGGTCTGTTACCGCGACGGCGAGCGGTTCCGTCCCGATCTGCGGGAGTTGTCCGCGCCGTACGCCGAGCCGCGGCTCGATCCCGCGGCCGTCTACGTCGTGAGCGGCGGCACCAGGGGGCTGGGCGCGCTGGTGGCCCGCCACCTGGCCGATCGCGGCGCGCGCCGGCTCGCCCTGCTCGCCGCGCGTCCGCTGCCGCCGCGCGAGCAGTGGGACGGCTCCGGCGAGGAGGCCGTCGCCACCGTCCTCGACCTGGAACGCGCGGGCGCCCGGGTGGTCGTGCACACCGGGCCGCCGTCCGGGGTGGCCGCCTTCCTGGACGGCGTGCGGCGCGAGCTGGGCCCGATCGGCGGCGTCGTCCACTGCGCGGGACGCTCCAGCCAGGGCCGTCCGTCGCTGGCCCACAAGTCCGAGGACGACCTGCGGGCCGTGCTCGCGCCCAAGGCCGACCTCCTGGAGGCGCTGGACGAGGCGTGCGCCGGGGACCGTCCGGCCTTCTTCGTCACCTTCTCCTCCGTGTGCGCCGCGGTGCCCGCGCTGGCCGCCGGGGTCGCCGACTACGCGGCCGCCAACGCCTTCCTCGACTACTGCACCGGGGTCAGGCGGCGGTCCGGGCGGACCGAGTTCCGGTCGGTCGACTGGCCGCAGTGGCACGAGTCCGGCGGGGCGCGCGGCAAGCCGAACGTCGGCGAGGCCGTCGGGCTCGCGTCCCTCGGCGATCGGGAGGGGCTGCGGGTGCTGGACCGGGTGATCGGGTTGCCGCGCGGCGCGACCGTGCTGCCGTGCCCGCCGTCCGGTACGTCCGGTGTGTCCGTGGACGTCCCGGCGCTGATCCGGCTCCCCGAGCGGGCGGACCGCCGCCCGGCCCCCGCCCGCCCGGCTCCCGAGCCGGCGCGGGCCGCTGAGGGGCCCGACTGGCTGGCCGTGCTGTTCTCCGAGACGATCGGCATCCCCGTGGACGCGCTGGACCCGACGGCGGAGTTCGGGGACCTCGGCGTCGAGTCGGTGATGCTGGCCGAGCTGGTGCAGCGCATCGAGGAACGGCTCGGGGAGAGCCTGGAACCGTCGCTGCTGCTCGACCACCCGACGCTGGAGCAACTCCGCGACCGCCTCGACCTCCCCGAGCCGGACGCCGCCCGCCCGGACGCCCCGGAGCCGGACACCGACCGCCCCGACGCTCCCGAGCCGGCCCTTCGCGGTGTCGCCGAGGATCGCAGGATCGCGATCGTCGGCATGGCCTGCCGGTTCCCCGGCGCCCCGAACGTGGCCGCGTTCTGGCGGAACCTCACCGAGGGCCGGTGCGACGTGCGCGAGGTGCCCGCCTCCCGCTGGGACCACCGCGAGCTGTACTCGCCCGAACCGGCCCTCGGCCGCAGCATCAGCAAGTGGGGCGGCTTCGTCGACGGCATCGAGGACTTCGACAACGACTACTTCGGCCTGGGTGAGGACGAGGCCCGCGCCCTCGACCCGGCCATCCGCATGTTCCTGGAGTGCTGCGCGGCCTGCCTGGCCGACGCCGGTTACGACCCCGCCGAGCTGCGCGGACGCCGGGCCGGCGTGTTCGCCGGAGCCCGCATGTCCGACTACGGGCGCCGGGTCGGCGTCCGGCCGGGCGGGCTGGCCTCGGACCAGAACTTCATCGCGGCCAGGGTCGCCCACCACTTCGACCTGCGCGGCCCCAACCTCGTCGTGGACAGCGCCTGCTCCTCCTCGCTGGTCGGCGTGCAGCTCGCCGCGCAGAGCCTGCTCGCCGGGGAGGCCGAGGTCGCCCTGGCGGGCGGGGTGGAGGTGCTCCTGGACGAGAACGACTACCTCCAGCTCAGCGCGGCCAAGGCGCTGTCGCCCACCGGACGGTGTCACACGTTCGACGAGCGCGCCGACGGGTTCGTGCCGGGGGAGGGGTGCGGGGTCGTCCTGCTCAAGCCGTTGCGCGCGGCGCTGGCCGACGGCGACCGGGTGCACGCGGTCATCGAGGCGGTCGCGGTGAACAACGACGGCCGCACGATGGGCGTCACCACGCCCAACCCCGAGGCCCAGGCCGACGTGGTCCGCCGGGCTCTGGCGGCGGCCGGCCGCACGCCGGGCGAGATCGGCCTGATCGAGGCGCACGGCACCGGCACGCTGATCGGCGACCCCATCGAGCTGCGCGCCCTGACGCGGGTGTTCGCCGAGGGCGGCGGCGATCCGGGAACGTGCGCGATCGGCAGCGTGAAGACCAACATCGGGCACACGCTCAGCGCGGCCGGGATCGCCGGGTTGATCAAGGCGGCGCTGGCCGTCGAGCACGGGCGGATCCCGCCGACGTTGTCCTGCGAGCGGCCCAACCCGCGCTTCGACTTCGCCGCCTCGCCCTTCGAGCCTGCCACCGAGCCGCGGGACTGGCCCTCGCCCAGGGTCGCGGGCGTGAGCTCGTTCGGGCTCGGCGGCACCAACGCGCACCTCGTGCTGAGCGAGCCGCCGCCGGGCGTGCGGCCGGCACGCGAGCCCGCCCCCGCGCCGGTCTTCCGGCGCAGGCGCCTGTGGCTGGAACGCGACCCGGCCCCGGCCCGTGACCCGGCCCGTGACCCCGCCCGTGACCCCGCCCGTGACCCGGTTCCGGCCGGCGCCTCCGGCACCGGCGCCGGTCCCGATCCCGGTCCGCCGGACGACGCCAGCTCGCTGCTCGACCTGAACATCACCACGGGGAGGCGCTGACTCCATGCCCGCGATCGAGTGTCACACCACGCTGAAGCACACCGACTTCATCATGCGGAACCACCGGGTGCACGACGTGTCCGTCATGCCCGGGGTGACGTTCCTCGATCTGGTGTTCCGCACGCTGATGGCGACCGGGCGCGACCCGGGGGAGATCGTCCTGCGCGAGGTGCTGTTCACGGAGGCGATCGTCACCAAGCCGGAGGCCGACCGGGAGATCCGCGTCACCGTCGACGGCTCCGACGTGCGGGCGGAGAGCCGCTGGAGCAGGGACGGGACGCCGCTGTCCGGCTGGCGGCGGAACTTCACCGGCAAGGTGGGCACGCCGAGCGGCCCCGAGCCCGGCCCGATCGACCTGGACGCCCTCCGCCGCGGCGCCCGGCGGCACGGCGACATGGAGGACCTGTACGCCCGCGCCAGGGCCGAGGACATCAGCCACGGCGCCCCGATGAAATGCGCAGGACGGCTGCACCACGGCGACGGCTACCTGCTCGCCGAGCTGCGGCAGGACGCGCCCGCCCCCGGCCACGAGGGCTTCCACCTGCACCCCGCCCGCCTGGACGCGGCCACCCTGGCCGGGCTGGGCCAGACGCAGGCGTCGGGGCGGGAGCCGTTCATCCCGGTCTACATCGCCGAGTTCCGCGCGCCCCGGCGGCTCGGCGCGAACTTCCACGTGTACGCGCCGCGCCCGGAGAGCATCGCGCCGTCCGGCGACGTGATCACCAACGACTTCGGCCTCTACGACGAGCGGGGGCGCTTCGTCGCCGGGTTCGGCGGGCTGTCGTGCAAGCGCATCAGGTCGCCGCGGCTGATCGAGCGGCTGCTCGACGACCCGGCACGTCCGGAGCAGCCGTCCGCCACCGGCCACAATGGTTCCGGCGACCTGGTCGGCCGCCTGCGCGAGCTCGTCGCCGGGCCGCTCGGCCGCCCGCCCGGCGAGGTGCCCACCGGGACCGGCTTCTACGACCTCGGCCTGGACTCGGTCACGCTCGTGGACCTCAGCGAACGGCTGGAGAAGATCGTCGGGCGGCGGCTCTACCCGACCCTGCTGTTCGAGTACGGCGACATCGACAGCCTCGCCGCCCACCTCTCCTCCGCCTACGACCTCGCCCCGGGGGAGCCGGAGCCCGAGCCGGGCGAGACGCGCTGCTTCCGCGACGTGTGGGTGCCCCGGCCCGAGGACGGCGACGACCCCGGCGAGTACCGCGAGATCACCCCCGGCGCCCGGTACGACGGTTCCCGGCACCTGGTGATCCGGGCCACGCCGGGGGAGCCCGCCGACCCGTGCCTGGCCGTCTGGGAGACCGCGAAGGCCGTCCTCGCCGCGAAGCCGGAGCGGCCGGTCACCCTGACCTACGTCCACACCGGCGACGACCCCGCCCACGAGGCCGTCGGCGCGCTGGCCAGGACGATCACCGCCGAGACCCCGCTGATCCGCTGCCGCAGCATCCGCCTGAACCCCGCCGACGCCCCCGCCTCCTCCGACGTCCCCGCCTCCGCCGACCCGCTGCGGGACGCCTCCGCCGAGCCCGAGATCCGCTACGAGCGCGGCGAACGCCTGGTGCGCCGCTGGCTCCCGGTCGAGCCGCCCGAGCCGTCCGAGCAGGCCGAGTCCGGCGGATGTATCCCGATCAGGAAGGGCGGCGTGTACGTGATCGCCGGCGGGACGGGCGGCATCGGCCGCCTCCTCGCCGAGCACCTGGACCGCCGCCACCAGGCCACGGCCGTGCCCGTCAGCAGGAACGCGGAGATCTCCGCCGACCTGACCGACCCGGACCAGGTCGAGCGCGCCCTCGCCACGGTCCGGGCGCGCCACGGCCGCATCGACGGCGTCGTCCACTGCGCGGGCGTCAACCGCGACGGGCTCTACCCGGGCAAACGGGCCGCCGACATCGAGGCCGTGGTGGCGGCCAAGGCCCTGAGCGTGCGCCACCTGGACGCCGCGACCAAGGACGACGATCTGGACTGCTTCGTGGTGTTCTCGTCGGTGTCGGCGTCGCTGGCCAACCCGGGGCAGGCCGACTACGCCTTCGCGAACGCGTACCTGGAGGAGTTCGCCCGGCGGCGGGCGGCGCGGCGGGACCGGCCGGGCCGCACCCTGGCGATCGCGTGGCCGTACTGGGCCGAGGGCGGGATGCGGGTCGGGCCGGAGACGGTCGAGCGCGCCCGCACGGCCACCGGGATGGTCCCGCTGCCCACCGAGGCCGCACTCGACGTGTTCGACCGCGCCCTGAGCGGGACCGAGGACGTCCTGACGGTGCTGCACGGCGACGCGGACCGCATCCCCGCGCTGCTGCCGCCCGCCCCGCCGCAGCCGTCGCCCCGCCCGGCGTCCCGGCCCGCGGCCGCCACGCCCCGCGCGGAGGCGCGGGCGGCGGGCGACGACGAGCCCGGCGGGGTGCGCGGCGACGAGCCCATCGCGGTCGTCGGGCTGGCCGGACGTTACCCGCAGGCCCCCGACCTGCGCGCCTTCTGGCGCAACCTGGCCGAGGGACGCGACTGCATCGAGGAGGTCCCGGACGACCGCTGGAACCACGACGAGATCTACGACCCCGAGAAGGGCGCCCGCGGCAGGACGTACGGCAAGTGGGGCGGCTTCCTCGACGGCGTCGACCGCTTCGACCCCGCCTTCTTCGGCATCTCCCGCCGCGACGCCGAACGCATGGACCCGCAGGAACGGCTGTTCCTCCAGACCTGCTGGCACGCGCTGGAGGACGCCGGCCACCCGCCGGAGTCGCTGTCGGCGCAGAACGTCGGCGTGTTCGCGGGCGTGATGTGGAACCACTACCAGCTCGTCGAGGGCGGGGAGGGCGGCGTCGCGCCCACGGCCATGCACGCCTCCATCGCCAACCGCGTCTCCTACACCCTCGACCTGCACGGACCGAGCATCGCGCTGGACACCGCCTGCTCCTCCTCGCTGACCGCCGTGCACCTGGCCGTCGAGAGCCTGCGGCGCGGCGAGTGCGACCTCGCCCTGGCCGGCGGCGTGAACGCGACCGTCCACCCGCAGAAGTACCTGCAGCTCGCCCAGGGACACTGGCTGTCGGAGGACGGCCGGTGCCGCGCCTTCGGCGCCGGCGGCAGCGGGTACGTGCCCGGCGAGGGCGTCGGAGCCGTCCTGCTCAGGCCGCTCTCGCGGGCCCTGGCGGACGGCGACCACGTCTACGGCGTCATCGCCGCCACCGCCGTCAACCACACCGGCCGGACCAGCGGCGCCACGGTCCCGAGCCCGCGCTCGCAGGCCCAGCTCATCGGCACGGCGATCCGCAGGTCCGGCTGGGACCCGGCGAGCATCGGCTACATCGAGGCGCACGGCACCGGCACCTCGCTCGGCGACCCGATCGAGGTCGAGGGCATGCGCCAGGCCCTGCCGGAGGGCGCGGACTGCGCGATCGGCTCGGTCAAGTCCAACATCGGCCACCTGGAGGGTGCGGCCGGGATCGCCGGGCTGACCAAGGTGCTGCTCCAGCTCCAGCACGGGCAGCTGGTGCCGTCCCTGCACGCCGACGAGCTCAACCCGAAGATCGACTTCGCCGCCACGCCCTTCCACGTCCAGCGCGCGCTCGAACCCTGGCACCGCGCGGACGGCACACCCCGGCGGGCCGGGGTCAGCGCGTTCGGCGCGGGCGGCACGAACGCGCACGTCCTGGTCGAGGAGGCGCCCGAGCCCGCTCCCGGGCCGGGCGCGGACGGGCCCTGCCTGGTCGTGCTCTCCGCCCGTACGCCCGAGGCGCTGCGCGACTACGCCCGCGCCTGGACCCGCTTCCTGGCGGAGACCGCCGCCACGGACGGCTCCCGGCCAGGCTCCCGGGGCGGCGTCGAACGGGTGGCCGCGCTGCTCGGCATCCCCGCCGACCAGCTCGACCCGGCCGACTCCCTCGGCGACCTCGGCCTCGACCCGGCCGCGCTGATCCAGCTCGGACCGGGCCTCTCGCTGGACGACACCGTCGCCGACCTGGCCGGCCCCGGCACGGCCCTGGCCGACCTCGCCTACACCTCGCAGGTCGGCCGGACCGGCATGGCGGAGCGGCTGGCGCTCGTCGTGCGCGACGTGGCCGAGCTGCGGGACGGGCTGGAGGCGTACGCGGCGGGCGCGAACCCCGGCCCCGGCGTCTTCACCGGCTCCGGCGGCGGGGACGGCACGCCGTCGGCGGCGGACTGCGTCCGGCTGTTCCGGGCCGGACGGCTGGAAGAGGTGGCGGCCGCCTGGGCCGGCGGAGCCGAGGTGCCGTGGCGCGAGTGCCACGACGGCGGGCGGCTGGTGTCGCTGCCGGTCTACCCGTTCCAGGAGGAGAGCTGCTGGCTCGGCCGCTGGCAGCGCGCCACCACGACCCCCGAGCCACCCGTCGAGCCGCCCGCCGTGGACACGGCGGAGGAGCCGGCCGTGGAGCTCGTGCCGGACGGGGAAGGGCTGCGGTTCGAGGTGCTGCCCGACGGGGTGGCGCTGGTGGTGATGGGGTCCGGGGCGTCCATGTTCACCAGGGAGCTGATCGACGACCTCCAGGCCGCGTTCGCCGAGATCGCCGGGCGCGAGGACGTCAAGGCGGTCGTGCTCACCGGCAGCGGCAACGTCTTCAGCATGGGCGCCACCCCGGAGGCCCTGCGCACCCTCGCGGGCGGCGCGGGACGCTTCACCGACGTGCCCTTCCTGTACGAGGGGCTGCTGCGGTGCGACCGGCCGGTCATCGCCGCCGTCCAGGGGCACGCGTCGGGCGGCGGGCTGGCCTTCGGGCTGTTCGCCGACCTCGTCATCATGGCGGCCGAGGGCGTCTACAGCGCCAACTTCATGAAGTTCGGCTTCACGCCCGGGATGGGCGCGACGTACATCCTGGAGGAGCGGCTCGGCCGGTCGGCGGCGCACGAGATGCTCTACACCGGCCGGTCCGTCACGGGTGAGGAGCTGGCCCGGCGGGGGGCCGGGGTGACCGTCCTGCCGCAGGGCGCGGTGCTGAAGGCGGCGCTCAGGCACGCCCGCTCGATCGCCGCGCTGCCGCTGCCCGCCCTGCGGGCGCTCAAGTCCGAGCTGGCCGGACGGGTGCTCGACCGGCTGACCGGCGTCATCGCGGGGGAGTCGGGGATGCACGAGCGTGTGCTGGGGGAGGAGTCGCTGGCCCGCGTCGACGACTACTTCGCCAAGGTGGACACCTTCAGAGGCGACTCCCCGAAGGCGGACACGGGCGGAAGCGCGTCACCGAAGGCCGGCGCCGCCGGAGGCGGGCCTGAGCCGGGGGAGGTGCGGCGGGTCATCGAGGGCACGCTCATGAGCCACCTCTACCTCCAGGCCCACGAGGTGGACGACTCGCTGAGCTTCAGCGAGATGGGGCTGGACTCGATCGGGGCCGTGGAGATCGTCCGGGACCTGAACCGGAGCTTCGGGCTCGACCTGGACTCCGTCGCCGTCTACGACCATCCGACCGTCCCCGCGCTGGTGGAGGCCGTACGGGAGGCCGTGGCCGCCGACGGGCTGATCGTGCCTCCGCCGCGTCCCTCCCCCGAGCAGCAGGTTCCGGAGGAGCGGCCGTCCGTACCCGAACAACCCACCCCCGCCGAGCGGGACGAGACGCCCGAACCGGACGATCCGCAGGAGCGGGCGGGCCAGGTCCGGCTGCCCTCGCTCGACGGCGACCGCGCCGAGCCGGACCGCACGGCCGCCCGGCGCACCGGCACGGTCACCCTGGAGGCGGTGCGGCCCCCCGAGGAGCCCCCCGCCCGGCAGGAGACGCCCGTCCGGGAGGGGGACGTCGCCGTCATCGGCATGGCCGGGCGGTTCCCGGACGCGCCCGACCTCCGGACGTTCTGGCGGAACCTGGCGGACGGCCGGTGCAGCATCCGCGAGGTGCCCCCCGAGCGGTTCGACGTGTCGCGGGTGTACGACGACGACCGCATGGCGCCGGGCCGGACGTACAGCAAGTGGGCCGCCATGCTCACCGACGTGGACGCCTTCGACGCGGCCTTCTTCAACATCTCGCCCCTGGAGGCCGAGACGATGGACCCGCAGCAGCGGCTGTTCCTCCAGGAGGCGTGGCACGCCCTGGAGGACGCCGGCTACGCCGCCAGGTCCGGCCGCAGGCCGTGGGGGTGCTTCGTCGGCTGCGGCGCGGGCGACTACGCCGGCCTGCTGGCGGCGGCCGGACGCGACGACACCGGGCACGCCTTCCTCGGCAACGCCTCCTCGGTGCTGCCCGCGCGGATCGCGTACCTGCTGGACTTCGGCGGACCGACCATGGCCGTGGACACCGCGTGCTCGTCCTCGCTGGTGGCCGTGCACCTGGCCTGCGAGAGCATCCGGCGCGGCGAGTGCGAGGCGGCGGTCGCGGGTGGGGTGGCGGTGATGAACACCCCGAGGATGCACATCTGGTGCAGCAAGGCCGGGATGCTCTCGCCCACCGGCACCTGCGCGCCCTTCGACGAGTCTGCCGACGGCATCGTGCTGGGCGAGGGCGTCGGCGTGGTCGTGCTGAAGCGGCTGGACCGGGCGCTGGCGGACGGCGACCACGTCCACGGCGTCATCCGGGCCAGCGGCGTCAACGGCGACGGCGCGAGCAACGGCATCACCGCGCCCAGCGCCTCCTCCCAGGCGGAACTGCTGACCGAGGTGCACCGGCGGGCCGGGATCCGTCCCGGCGCGGTGGACTACGTCGAGACGCACGGCACCGGGACCGAGCTGGGCGACCCGATCGAGGTCAAGGCGCTGGCGAAGGTGTTCGGCGCGGACCGCGAACGCCCGTGCCGCATCGGCTCGCTCAAGGCGAACGTCGGCCACACCACCATGGCGGCCGGGATCGGCGGGCTGCTCAAGACGCTGCTGGCGTTGCGGCATCGGCAGTTGCCGCCATCGCCGGGGTTCGTCCGGGCCAACCCGAAGATCGACTTCGCGGACGGCGCGCTCGAAGTGGTCACGGAGCTGTCGCCCTGGACGCCCGGCCCCTCCGGCGAGCGGGTCGCGGCGGTGAGCAGCTTCGGCTTCAGCGGGACGAACTGCCACGTCGTGGTCGCCGAACCGCCCTCCCGCGAACCGCGGGCCGGCGGGCGCGAGGACGTCGTCGTCCCCCTGTCGGCCGCGGACGAGCAGGCCCTGGACCGGCTGCGCACCGGCCTGGCCGGCCACCTCGACGCCCACCCGGACCTGGACGTGCGCGACGTCGCCCGCACGCTCGCCGTGGGCAGGCCGCACCTGGCCGGGGCCCGGTGCGCGTACGTGGCCGGGGACCTCGCCGACCTGCGCGGCCAGCTGCGCGACGGCGCCCGCCCGGCACGCGGCGAGGCGGGACGCCTCGCCGAGCGGTACACCGGCGGCGACGACCTCCCCTGGGACGACCTGACGGCGGGCGGCCGGCGGGTGCCGCTGCCGGGATACCCGTTCGCGGACGACCGGCGCCACTGGATCGGCGGCGACGGCCACCCCGGCGGGCCCGCCCCCGGGACGCGGATCCGCCCCGACGACCGGCTCGTCGCCGACCACCGGATCGGCGGCACCCCCGTGCTGCCCGGCGTGGCCCTCCTGACGATCGCCGCCGACCGCGGCGGACTGTCCGGTCCGGTGCGCTTCGAGCGGGTACGGTGGCTGCGCCCGTTCGAGGTGCGCGAGGTCCGCCCCCTGGACGTGGTCGTGCGCGACGACGGCGGCTTCGAGCTGGACGGGCACGCCCGCGGCACCCTGCGGACCGGCGACGGCGCGCTCGGGCGGCTGGACGTCGCCCAGGTCGAGGCCCGGTGCGCGGACAGCCGTCCGGCCGACGGCCTCTACCGCGCCTTCGACCGCGCCGGGCTGCACTACGGGCCCGGGTTCCGGGTGCTGCGCGAGGTCCGCGTCGGCGACGGCGAGGTGCTGGGCGTTCTGCGCGACGGCGCGCGCTGGGAGGCGCTGCTGGACGGCGCGCTCCAGACCGTCGCGGCGCTGCGTCCCGAGGGCGGTGAGCCCGCGATGCCGTTCAGCGTGGAGTCGGCCGAGCTGGACGGCCCGATCACCGGCCCCGCCCACGCCCACGTGACCGACGAGGGCCGGGACGGGTACACGGTCCGCCTCGCCGACGCCGCGGGGCGGGTCAGGGCCGAGTTCCGGGGGGTCGTCCTGCGCACCCGGCCGGGCCGCCCGGCGGACGGCATGATCTTCGCCCCCGTCTGGCGCCGGACCGAACCCGCCGCCGGGTCCGGTGCGGGCGGCGGGCGGGCGCTCGTGCTGCACACCCCGGCCGCCGAGCCGCTGGCCCGCGCCCTCCTGGACACCCACGACGACGGCCGCCTGGCCCCGCTCGCCTCGCCCGCGGCGCCGGAGGGCCGGTACGACACCGTGTACGTCCTCGCCCTGCCCGACCGGAGCGGCCCGCCCGCCGGCGACCCCACCACCCAAGACGTGTTCCGCCTGGTCAAACGGCTTTCCGAGCAGGGGCGCGGCGGCTGGAGGCCCACGGTGAAGGTGGTCGTCGCCGGAGCCGTGCGGGTCGGGGACGAGGAGATCGTCCCGCACGCGGCCGGCGTGATCGGACTGACCAGGGCGGTGGCCGCCGAGCACCCGCACTGGACCGTCGCCGTCATCGACGTCGGCGCCGCGCCGCAGCCGCCCGCCGACCTCGCCCGCCTGGTGCGCGCCGAGAGCTGCGCCGACGAGCTGGTCGCCCTCCGCGACGGCCACCGCCACCTCCGCACCCTGGAACCCCTGCCCCTGCCCCTGACCGCCGGTCGCAGCCCGTACCGGGACGGCGGGGCCTACCTGATCGTGGGCGGGACCGGCGGGCTCGGACGCACCCTGAGCAGGCATCTGGCCGCCACCGCAGGGGCGCGGCTGGCCCTGGTCGGGCGGCGCGAGATCAGCCCCGGGATCCGCGAGCAGCTGGCCGAGATCGAGTCGCTCGGCGGCCAGGCCGTGTACCTGCGGGCCGACGTGGCCGACCGGGCCGCGTTCGGCAGGGCCGTC
The DNA here is from genome assembly GCF_040298265.1 of Nonomuraea sp. NPDC001636. Taxonomy (NCBI): domain Bacteria; kingdom Bacillati; phylum Actinomycetota; class Actinomycetes; order Streptosporangiales; family Streptosporangiaceae; genus Nonomuraea; species Nonomuraea sp. NPDC001636. Next base: position 17,271 of record NZ_JBEOZT010000040.1, on the reverse strand, counting down.
GAGGCGGCGCGGCAGCGGTTCGGCGAGCTCCACGGCGCCTTCCACGCCGCTCTGGTGCTGCGCGACATGACGCTCGCCAACATGGACGACGACGCGTTCGCCCAGGTGCTCGCGCCCAAGGTGGCCGGCGCCGCCGTCTTCGCCGAGGCGCTGGCGGGCCTGCCGCTCGACTTCCTGGCCTACTTCTCCTCGGCGGCCTCGTTCGTCGAGGTGGGCGGGCAGGCGAACTACGCGGCCGCCAGCACGTTCGAGGACGCCTACGCGTTGAGCCTGCCCGACCGGCCGGTCAGCGTGATCAACTGGGGCTACTGGGGCAGCGTCGGCGCGGTCTCCGGCGGCGGCTACGACGGCCGGTTCGCCGAGCTGGGCATCGGCTCGATCGAGCCGGAGGAGGGCATGGCGGCGCTGGCGTCCGTCCTGGGCTCGGGCGCGCGGCAGGCGCTCGTCGTCAAGGCGGAGCCGAAGGGCCTGGCCCACATCGGCGTCCGCACCCCGGACGCCGCGACCGAGCCCGGCCGGACCGGCGAGCTCGGCGAGCTGGAACGGGCGCGGACGGCGTTCGGCGCGCTGGACGACCTGGCCCGCGGGCTGCTGCACCGCTCGGCCGACCGGGTCAGGGCCGTCGAGAACGTGCGCGCGGACCGCGGACGGCTGCGCGCCGCCGTGCTCGACCTGCTGGACGGGCCCGCGCCGCAGACGTCGCCGGCGGACGTGCTGGCCCGCTTCCCCGACCTGGAGCCGCACGTCAAGCTGCTGACCGCCTGCGTCGAGGCGCTGCCCGGTGTGCTGGCGGGCGAGCGCGACCCCATGGAGGTGCTGTTCCCCGGCGGCTCGATGAGCCTGGTCGAGCAGGTCTACAAGGGGCAGGCGGTCTCGGACCACTTCAACCGGCTGCTGGCCGGGGAGGTCGCCCGCGGCGGCCCCCGCCGCGTCCTGGAGATCGGCGCCGGTACGGGCGCGAGCACCGGCTTCGTGCTGGACGCCCTCGAAGGCCAGGACGTCGAGTACACCTACACCGACGTCTCGCCCGGATTCCTGCGCCACGGCGAGCGGGAGTTCGGCGCGCGCCGCCCGGACCTCGTCCTCGCCCTCTTCGACGTGGAACGCGACCCGGCCGAGCAGGGCTTCGAACCCGGGACCTACGACGTCGTGCTGGCCACGAACGTCCTGCACGCCACCGCCGACGTCGGCCGGACGCTGCGCAACGCCGCCGCGCTGCTGCGTCCCGGCGGACGGCTGCTGGTCAACGAGGTGACCAGGGCGGCCGACTTCCTGACCCTCACGTTCGGGCTGACCCCGGGCTGGTGGCGCTTCACCGACGAGGAGCTGCGCCTGCCGCACAGCCCGCTGCTCGGCGCGCCGCAATGGCAGCGGGCGTTCAGGGACGCCGGCCTCACCCCCGCCCGCACCCTGGGCATCCCCGGCACGCCCGTCGCGGAGCTCGACCAGTGCGTCCTGGTGGGCGAGACGGCGCCCGCCACAGCTACCGGCCCAGCCACCGGCACCGGCGCCCGCGGCTACGTCAAGCGGGTGTTCGCCGAGGTGCTCAAGTACGGGACGACCGACCTGGACGAGCGCGCCACGTTCGAGACGTTCGGCATCGACTCGCTGGTGAGCCAGAACGTCATCCACCGGTTCGAGCAGGACCTGGGGCCGCTGCCGTCCACCCTGCTGTTCGAGAACCTGACGATCGAGGAGCTGGCCGCGTACCTGGAGGACGAGCACGGCGAGCGCCTGCGCGCGGCCCTGGGCCAGGAACCCGAGCCGGAGGAGCCGGCGCGGCCCGCGCCGCGCCGCGAGCCCGCCGCGCAGGCCCTCGACATCGCCGTGGTCGCGATGACCGGCCGCTACCCGGCCTCCCCCGACCTGGACGCCTTCTGGAGCAACCTGGCGAAGGGCGCGAACTGCATCACCGAGGCGGACCGCTTCGACCTGGACGCCCTCTACGATCCCAAACGCGGACGCAAGCAGCGCACCTACAGCAAGTGGGGCGGCTTCATCGAGGGCGTGGAGCAGTTCGACGCGCCGTTCTTCGGCATCCTGCCGCGCGACGCCGAGATCACCGACCCGCAGGAACGCCTGTTCCTGGAGACCGCCTGGACCCTGCTCGAAGACGCCGGCTACCTGAGCGAGCACACCAGGCAACCGAGCACCGGCGTCTTCGTCGGCACCATGTACGGCTCCTACGGGCGCATGGCGGCGGCCGAGGGCTGGCCGGAGGGCAGGTTCGCGGGGGCGCACTCGGCGTACTGGTCGATCGCCAACCGGGTGTCGTACTTCTTCGACCTGCGCGGGCCGAGCCTCGCCGTCGACTCGGCCTGCTCGTCGTCGCTGACCGCGGTCCAGCTCGCCTGCGAGAGCCTGCGGCGCGGCGAGTGCGCCCAGGCCATCGCGGGCGGCGTGAACCTGATCCTGCACCCCGCCCACTTCGTGGCGCTCTGCTCGCTGAACATGCTCGCCGCCGACGGCGCCTGCAAGGTGTTCGACGAGGCGGCGGACGGGTTCGTGCCGGGGGAGGGCGTCGGGGCGGTGCTGCTCAAGCCCCTGGCCGACGCCGAGCGGGACGGCGACCGGATCTACGGCGTCATCAAGGGCGCCTTCGCCAACGCCGGAGGCAAGACCGCCGGGTACACCGTGCCCAACCCGAGCGCCCAGGCCGACCTGGTCTCCGAGGCGGTCCGGCGGGCCGGGCTGGACCCGCGGACCATCTCGTACGTCGAGGCCCACGGCACCGGCACCGCGCTCGGCGACCCCATCGAGATCGCCAGCCTGACCCGGGCCTTCGCCTCCCAGGGCATCGCGGACGCGGGCCGCGTGGACCGGATGGTCGGCTCCGTCAAGGCCAACATCGGGCACCTGGAGGGGGCGGCGGGCATCGCCGGGCTGACCAAGGTGCTGCTGCAGTTCCAGCACGGCCAGGTGGCTCCCTGCGCGAACCTGAGGACGCCCAACTCCAAGATCGACTTCACCGCGTCCCCCTTCCGGCCGCCGGACCGGCTGACCGACTGGCAGCGCCCCTTCCTGGACGGCGAGACGTTCCCGCGCCGGGCCGGGGTCAGCTCGTTCGGCGCCGGCGGGGCCAACGTGCACGTCGTCCTGGAGGAGTACGTGCCCACCGCCGGGACGCCGCCGGAGCCCGCCGACGCGGGGGAGCAGGTGATCCTGCTCTCGGCGCGGACCCGCGACCAGCTGCGCGCCATGGCGGGCCAGGTCGCCGACGTCGCGGCGAGCGGGCGGGCGGGGCTGACCGAGCTCGCCTACACCACCCAGGTGGGCCGCGCCGAGCTGCCCGAACGGCTCGCCGTCCGGGCGGCCACCCTGGACGAGCTGGCCGCCCGGCTGCGTTCGTTCGCGGGCGACGGCGAGGCCGAGGGCGTCCTCGTGGGGACGGCGGAGCCCGGCGCCGGCCAGGCTCCGCCGGAGGACGGCGCGGAGGGGCTCGGGGCCGGATGGGTCACGGGGGCCCGGGTGGACTGGGCCGCCAACTGGCCCACCCCCCACCCGCGTCGCGTGACCCTCCCGCCCTACCCCTTCGACCGCCGCCCCTACTGGCTCCCCACCACTCCCGCCACCGACCAGATCAGCGGCGCCCCCGCCGGCAAGCCCGCCGACCGGCCCAGCCCCATGCCCCGACCTCCGGCCCCTCAGCCGACGCCCGCCGACGCGGCCGCACCTCAGGCGGGCGCCGAGCCGGCCTCCGAGCAGGGAGCGGGGGAGGCCGCCGACGGGCGTTGCACCTACCTGCGGCCCCGCTGGACACCCGCCGCACTCCCCGAAGGACCCCGGGAACCGGAAGCCCTCCTGGTGATCACCGACGACGACCGGCTCGCCGAAGCGCTCGGCGGCACCCAGCTCCACCCCGGCGACGCCTTCCCACCGGCCGATGCCCCCGAGCAGGCCGCCCGACAGCTCGGCGACTCGGACGTTCCTCCCGAGCAGGTCACCCGGCAGTTCGGCGGTCTGGACCGGGCCCCCGACGCCGTCGTGATCGCCCCCTCCGACCCGTTCCCCGGGACCGCCGCCTTCGACGCCCTCCTGCGCACGGCCACCGCCGTCCTGCGCGACGGGGGCCCGCTCAGGGTGGTGGTGTCCGCCGCGACCGGCGAGCCGCACCACACCGCCCTGGCCGCCGCCCTGAGGACGCTGGCCCTTGAGCACACGGCGTTCAGCGGCGTGTGCGTCACCGGCGCCACCCCGGCGCAGGTCGCGGCCGAGCTGCGGGCGCCCGCCGCCGGAACCGCTCCCGAGCAGCGGGTCTCCGAGGTCGCCTACCGCGACGGCGCCCGCCTGGTGAAGGGCATGGAGCCGTACGAGCCGCCGCCACCCGGGCTGGACGTCCGGCCGGACGGCACGTACCTGATCACCGGCGGCGCCGGGGCCATCGGGCTGGCGTTCGCCCGCTTCCTCGCCGGGCGCGGGGCGGCGAAACTGGTCCTGACCGGACGTTCCGAGCCCGGCGACGACATCGAGCGCCGGATCGCCGGGCTGCCCGCCGTCTACGTGCGCGCCGACGTGTGCTCGGCCGCCGACCTGCGTCACCTGCGCGACCGGTACGGCCCCTTCCACGGCGTCATCCACGCCGCCGGGATCCACCGGGACGCGCGGGCCGTGCGCAAACGTCCCGAGGACACGCGGGCCGTGCTGGAGCCCAAGGTCCTGGGCACCGTCCGGCTGGACGAGGCCCTGCGCGGCCAGCCGCTGGACTTCCTGGCGCTGTTCTCGTCGGTGGCGGCCGAGACCGGCAACATCGGCCAGATCGACTACGCCTACGCCAACGCCTTCCTCAACCACTTCGCCGAGCGGCGCGAGCGGCTCGGGCACGGCAGGACGCTCGCCGTCGGCTGGCCGCTGTGGGAGGAGGGCGGCATGAAGGTGGACGACGCCACCCGCCGGCTGTTCGAACGCCGCTGGGGCAGCGTCCCGATGAGCACCGCCGCCGGGCTCGCCGCCTTCGCCCGAGGACTGGCCGGAGCCGAGACGAGCTTCGCCGTGGTCGAAGGCCCCGCCGAGCCCGTCACCGAACGGTCCCAGCCGCCCGCGAACCCCGAATCCGAGGTTATGGAGATGAGTGAGCCCATGTCCGCGACGGAGACGACCGGGTCCGACGACCATCTGATCGAGGCGGTCCGGGCGGAGCTGCGTCGCGCGGCGGCCGGATTCCTGCTGGTGGGCGAGGAGCACGTGGACCTCGACGCCGAGCTGATGGACATGGGGTTCGACTCGATCTCCATGGCAGAGCTGGTGGACCAGGTCAACGAGCGGTACAAGCTGGACCTGCTGCCGACCGTGCTCTTCGAGGCCACCGACCTGACCACCTTCTGCGACCACCTGCTCGCCGAGCACCGGGCCGAGATCGCCGCCGCCCACACCCCACCCGCCCCCGCCACTCCACCCGCCTCCGCCACCACCCCGTCCACCCCCGCCGCAGAACCTCTCGCCGCCCCCGCCGGGCGGCAGGAGGACGCCGAGCCAGGCCCGGCGCCGGAGACCGTGACCTCGCCCCCACGGCCCGGCGCCGGGACCTCCCCTCCACCGGACTCCCCGCCGACCGGCACGACGGCTGGGACCGCGACGGACACCCCCGCGACGGACACCCCCGCGACGGATGGCATCGCGATCGTCGGCATGGCGGGCATGCTGCCCGGCTCCGCCGACCTGGACGACTTCTGGCGCCACCTGGCCGAAGGCCACGACCTGACCCGCCCGGTCCCCGAGGACCGGCGTGAGCTGCGCGAGAACCCCGAGACGGCGAACGTCCGCGCCGGCTTCCTCGACGACGTTCGCTCCTTCGACGCCGCGCTGTTCGGCATCTCGCCCAAGGAGGCGGCGATGATGGACCCGCAGCAGCGGCTGTTCCTGCAGACCGTCTGGCGGGCCGTCGAGGACGCCGGTTACCGCCCCGCCGACCTGGCCGGCACCAGGACGGGCCTGTTCGCGGGCGTGTCCGCGTGCGACTACGACGACCTGCTGCGCGAGCACGGCGTGCCGGTCGAGGCCCACACGGCCAGCGGCGTGGCCGACTGCATCCTGGCCAACCGCGTCTCCCACCTGCTGGACCTGCGCGGCCCCAGCGAGGCGGTCGACACCGCCTGCTCCAGCTCCCTCGTCGCCCTGCACCACGCGGTACGGGCCATCGAGGACGGCGAGTGCGACGCGGCCATCGCCGGCGGCGTCAACCTGACGCTCAGCCCGGGGCTCTACATCGCCTTCGCCAAGTCCGGCATGATCAGCGAGGACGGCGTCTGCAAGACGTTCGACGAGCGCGCCGACGGCTACGGCCGGGGCGAGGGCTGCGGAGCCGTCCTGCTCAAACCGCTGCGGACGGCGCTGGCGGACGGCGACCAGATCCTCGCCGTGATCAGGGGCAGCGCGGTCAACCACGGGGGCCGGGCCAGCTCGCTCACCGCGCCCAACCCCGAGGCGCAGGCGCGCGTGCTGGTCGACGCCTACCGCAAGGCGGACGTCGACCCCGCCCGCGTCACCTACATCGAGGCGCACGGCACCGGCACCAGACTCGGCGACCCGATCGAGATCGAGGGCATGAAGAAGGCGTTCGCCCGGCTGTACGCCGACCGGGGGCGGCCCGCGCCGGACGCCCCGCACGTGGCGCTCGCCACCGTGAAGACCAACATCGGCCACCTGGAGGCGGCGGCCGGCATCGCCGGGCTGCTCAAGGTGCTGCTCTGCATGCGTCACGGCGCGCTGCCGCCGACGATCCACTACGAGCGCCCCAACCCGTACGTGCGGCTGGAGGGCAGCCCGTTCACCATCAACATGCGGCTCACGCCGTGGGACGGGCCGGACCGGGTGGCGGGGGTCAGCTCGTTCGGCTTCGGCGGCACGAACGCGCACGTGGTGCTGGAGGCGTACCGGCAGCAGGTCCCGCCGGACAAGCCGGGGGAGCCACGGGTGCTGGTGCTGTCGGCGGCCGGCCGGGAGGCCCTGGAGGAGTACGCGCGGAACGTCGCCCGGTACATCCGGGAACATCCGGAGATCGGCCTCGACCGCATCGCCTGGACCCTCCAGAACGGACGCCGTCACCTGTCCGAACGGCTCGCCGTGGTGGTCAGCGATCGCGAGCAGGCGGTACGGGCGCTGAGCGGCGAACCGGCGGGCGTGCACAGGGGCACCGCCCGAAGGGACGCCCCGGCGCCGTGGGGCACCGGGCCGGAGGACCTCGCCGAGGCGTGGGTCTCCGGCAGCGAGGTGGACTGGCAGGGGCTGTGGCAGGGGCCGCACCCGGTACGGGTCTCGCTGCCCGGCCCGCCCTTCGCCCGCGTCGAGCACTGGTTCACCGCGCCCGAGCCGTCCCGCGCCGCCGCGCCGTCCACCGTGTCGGCCACCGCGCCTTCGGACGGCGGGGTCGTGCGGCGGACCAGCGACGGGAAGGTCCGCCTGCGCGCCGCCAAGGGCGGCCGGACGCCGGACGCCCCCACTCCCGCCCCCGCCGCCGAGCGGGCGGAGGCCGCGCGCCTGGACGAGACGCCGGTCGCGCCCGCCGGAAGCGCCGGCGGGCCCGCCGGAGTGGAGGAGATGCTGCGCGAACGGCTCTCCACGATCCTGGACGCCGACCCCGCCGGCGTGGACGTGGACACCCCCTTCGAGGAACTGGGACTCGACTCCATCTTCCGGATGGAACTGGTCAAGGCGATCAACACCGCCTTCTCCCTCGACCTCCAGGCAGCCGAGCTGTACGAGTACGACACGGTGGACCGGCTCGCCCGCGCCGTCGAATCAGCCATCACCGACTCCACCCCCACCCAAAAACCGAAACCGAAACCCGCCCCGAAGCGCACGCCCGAGCAGGCGCAGGAGCCCAGCCCAGCGCGAGCCAAGGCCCCGCAGCAGGCGCAAGGGCAGGCAGGCACCCTGGAGGACCAGCTCGCGGACCTGGTCGGCGCGATCATCGAACGCCCGCTCGACCCCGCCCGCAGCTTCGCCGACAACGGCCTGACCTCCTTCGAGATGCTGCGCGTGGTGAGCGTCCTGGAGAAGCAGGTCGGCGCGCTGCGCAAGACCCTCCTGTTCGACCACCCCACGCCCGCCGACCTGGCCGCGCACCTGCGCGACGAGCGCGGCACACAGTCCGTGCAGCCCCCGGAGCAGCCGGACGGGCCGGCCCCGTTCGAGACGAGGACGCGCGACGGCGAGCCGGCCGTGCTGCTGAAGCGGGACCTGCACCGGCACCCGGACCTGCGGGACCTGGTCGCGGGTATCGACCGCCGCCACGCCAAGGAGGGCGGCCTGGCCGGACGCGACATCGCGCCGCTGGCCTTCATCGGCTCGGCGCGCAAGGGCTACCTGCACGTCTCCGAGAACGGCGGCAACCTGCTGGCCTGGAGCTACGCCGGCTCGGAGGAGTACTTCCAGGAGCTGGTCGAGGAGTACACCGCCTACGCGCGGGCGCGCGGCCTGCGGCCCAACTTCCTGTCCCTCCTCCCGGTGCGCGAGGTGGCCGGGGAGCCGTACAGCGCGACGCCGTTCGGGGCCGTGCAGCGGCTCGACGACCTGGGCTCCTTCACGCTGAAGGGCGGCCGGATGGAACGCCTGCGCTACATGGTGCGGCGCTTCTGCAAGGCGGGCGAGTGCCGGACGGTCGAGTACCGCTCGGGCGAGGACCCCGCGATGGACCGCAGGCTGGCCGGGCTGGTGGACGAGTGGGCCGGCCGCAAGCAGATGGTCAACCCGTACGTGTCGGTCGTCCGGCGGGAGATCGAGCAGGGCCGCCTGGACGGCAGGCACCGCGTCTTCGTCACCTACCTGGACGACGAGGTGGCCAACGCCGTCGTCATCACGAAGATCCCGTCGGAGAACGGCTACCTGCTGGACGTCGAGTTCTATCCCAAGGGCATGCCGCTCGGCGGGCTGGAGTACGCGATCGTGCAGATCATCGAGCAGCTCGTGGAGGAGGGCTGCACGATGTTCAGCTTCGGCGCCAGCTTCGGCGTGGAGACGGAGGAGTCGGCCAACGCCGCCCCGGACGTGCGCCAGGCGCTGGACGAGCTGCGTTCGGCGGGCATCTTCGGCGAGGGGAACTTCCAGTTCAAGAACAAGTTCCGGCCGGTGAACGTGCCCATTTACCTGTGCCAGCCGGAGGGGGAGGACCGCACCCCGGTCTCGGAGATCATCCTCATGATCGCCGACCCGGACCTGCGCCCCGCCACCGCCGAGGAGTCGGCAGAAGCCAAGCCGGCCGAGGGCAAGCCGGACGAAAACAAGCCGTCCGAAAACCAGCCGGACATGGCCGACCTGCTGCACCGGTACGGCGGCGAGCCGGCCCGCGTTCCCGCCCACCACGTCACCACCGACCTGATCACCGACTCCTGGGCCGAGCTGGACGCCCCCTGGATCGCCGAGCGGCTGCGGCGCCTGACGGAACGGTCGGCCGCCCGCCCGGACACGGAGATCGAGGGTTTGCCGTTCCCCTTCGTCGTCCCGACCGGCTCCGGCCGGGCGGCCGAGGCGCTGCTGTGCCGGTCGTGGCCGGGCCGGCGCGGTCGGGTGCTGCACAACGGCCTGTTCCCCACCTGGTTCCTGAGCCTTGCCGACAACGGCTTCAAGCCGGTCGAGCTGCCCGGCGGCCCGGAGATCGACGTCGAGGCGCTGGAGGCGGAGCTGGCCGGGGGCGAGCCGGTGTCGTTCGTCTGCGTGGAGGTGGCCAACAACGCGGCCGGCGGCGCGCCGACCTCCCTGGCGAGCCTGCGCGCGGTCAAGGAGGCCGCGGCCCGGCACGGCGTCCCGCTGGTGATCGACGGCGCCCGCGTGGTGGACAACGCCGTGGCGGTCGCCGACGGCCGGGACGTGTGGGACGTCGTCGGCGAGCTGCTCGAACTGGCCGACACCGCCACGATCAGCCTGTCCAAGGACTTCGGGGTGCCGTTCGGCGGCCTGCTCGCCACCCGCGACGACGCCCTGCGCGAGCGGGTCGCCGAGCGGCTGGAGACCTGGGGCAGCGACGTCGGCCTGGCCAACCGCCGGATCATCGCGGCCGCCCTGGAGGACCGCGAGACGGTGGCCGAGCAGGTGCGCGCCCGGACGGATGCGGTGGCGGCGCTCCGGCAGGGCCTGTCGGAGGCGGGCGTCGCGCTGGAGGGCCCGCCCGGCGGTCACTGCGTGCTGCTGAAGGACGCCGACCACGTGCGCATCTTCCGCGAGACGGGCATCAGGGGCGCTCCGCACTTCGGCCGCGAGGGCGTGGTGCGCCTGGCGGTGCCGGTCGGCCTGAGCGTCGAGGAGGCCAAGGACGCCGCCGCCCGCCTGGGCGCCCTCCTCGGCGCCGACGCCCGTCAAGCCGCCCGAGGGAAGGCCGACGCCCCGCAAACCGCCCGTCCCGAAGGCCGGAAGAACGAGACCCGGAGGAGCCCCGACAACCCCAACCTGGCGATCCTGCGCGAACACCAGCCCGACGTCGAGCACGAGATCCTCACCACCGCGGACGGCGACGTCGAGCTGTTCAGCGCCGGCTCGGGACCGGCCCTGCTGCTCATGCACCCGTTCAACATCGGCGCCGGCGTCTACGCCCGCCAGTTCGAGGGCCTGGCCCACCGCTACCGGGTGACGAGCGTGCACCATCCGGGCGTCGGCGCGACCACGGCCGCCGCCGACCTGTCGCTCAGCGGCCTGGCCCGGCTCTGCCACGACGTGGCGGGCGGCCCGGCGCACGTGGCCGGGGCGTCGTTCGGCGGGCTGGTCGCCCTGGCGTACGCGCTCGACCACCCCGATGACACCGAGTCGCTGATCCTGATCGGCAGCTCCTGCCGCATCGGCAACCGGGTCGGCGACATCGACAAGCTGGAGGTGGTGGCCACCCAGGACTTCGACCGGGTCATCGAGGGCAGCGGGTCCAAGCGGCTGCGCAAGCGGCGGGAGGCCCTGATGCGGCTGCTGCTGCGCGCCGAGAGCATGGCCCCGCAGGTCGGCCTGCGCTACCTGGACGTGTTCGCCGAACGCCCGGACCTGGGCGGCCGGCTGCCGGAGGTCCGGGCGCGCACGCTGATCGTCCAGGGCCGGTACGACACCGTCATCCCGGCCAAGACCGCGCACCTGCTGCACGCCCTGATCCCCGACTCCCGGTACGAGGAGATCCCCGACGCGGGTCACTTCCCGCAGCTCACCAGCCCCGACCACGTCAACCGGCTGATCTGCGAGTTCCATGATGAACAGAATTGACGACAGCACCGTGACCAGGACCGAGCTGGTCAAGCCAGGGATGTGCGGGCCCAGCTCGCTGTTCATGGGCGAGGTCGGCGACTGGACCTGGGACGCGGTCAGCGCGCTGTGCGGCACGAACGCCTTCGACGCGCGCAACGCCGCCGGCGACCCGACGTACCTGTCGTTCTACTACTTCCACGTCAGGGGCAGCCGCGACCTGCACGTCAACGCGCTGACGTTCGGCGACGAGCTGGAGGTCACCTCCCGGCTGTTCGGCTTCGGCAGCGAGTCGGTGCTGGCCCTGCACCGGATCGGCCGCGGCGGCGGCCGGACGGGCGAGCTGGACCCCGACCGGTTCTACGCCTTCGACGACCCCGGCTGCATCTACGTCGAGACCTTCAACCGCTGGATCTCGCGCAGCGCGCCCGGCAGCAACGAGGGGCTGGTCAAGTCTTCGCCGGTGGACTTCAGGCACGAGCACCTGCCGGCGCTGCCCGGCGCGTACTCGCCGCGGAAGGTCTACGGCCATGCGCGGAGCACCGGCACGTTCCTGGCCCGCAAACCGGACGACCCGGTCACGTTCACCGCCGACTACCCGGTGGAGCCGTCCAGGGACCTCAACGGCGTGGGCCTGCTCTACTTCGCCTCCTACTTCGCGATCGTCGACTGGGTGCTGCTGCGCTTCTGGCGCAGCCGGGGGATCGGCGTCGCCGACTTCCTCCGGCGGGTCGTGCTCGACCAGCGGCTGTGCTACCTGGGCAACGCGAACGCCGACTCGGTGCTGCGGGTGAGCCTGGAGTGCTGGCCGGCGCCGGAGGACGAGAACGAGGAGATCGTCAACCTCGTCATGGAGGACCGGGGCCGCACGATCGCGGTCAGCACCCTGCGCGTGCTCAGGAGGGGAGACACCGATGACGACGCGTGAACACGTCGAGGGCGTCGTGCACAAGACGATCGACGAGATCCTGCCCGGCGTCGAGATCGACGGGCGGGCGCACCTGAAGGACCTGGGCGCGGACTCCGTGGACCGGGTCGAGATCATCCTGGCCGTGCTCGACCGGCTCGGCGTGCGCGAGCCGCTGTCCTCCTTCGGCGGCGTGCCCAGCATCGACGCCCTGGTCGACTTCCTGTGGGAGCGTGTGAGGTGAACGTCGGAATCGAGGCACTCAACGTCTACTGCGGCCTGGCCCAGATCCCGGTGCCGGAGCTGTTCGAGGGGCGCGGGCTCGACGCCGAGCGCCTGGGCAACCTGATGATGCGCAACCGCTCGGTCGGCCTGCCCTTCGAGGACCCGGTGACCAATGCCGTCAACGCCGCCCGGCCGATCGCCGGCGACGACCGGATCGAGATCCTGATCACCTCCACCGAGTCCGGCCTCGACTACAGCAAGTCGGTGGCCTCCTACGTGCACGAGTACCTGGGGCTGCCGAGGAGCTGCCGGGTCGTGGAGGTCAAGCAGGCGTGCTACGCGGCCACGGCGGCCGTCCAGCTCGCCGCCGCGTACGTCGCCTCGGGCGTGTCGCCCGGCGCGAAGGCGCTGGTCATCGCGACGGACGTGGCGCTGGTGGACGAGCGCGCCGCCTACGCCGAGCCCGCCATGGGGGCCGGGGCGGCGGCTGTGCTGATCAGCGACCGGCCGCGCGTCCTGGACCTGGATCTGGGGGCGTTCGGCAACCACAGCTACGAGACGATGGACTCGGCCCGGCCGGGGCCGACGTTCGACATCGCCGACTCCGACCGCTCGCTGTTCGCCTACCTCGACTGCCTGACGAGCTGCCTGGCCGGCTACCGGTCCAGGGTCGAGGACGCCGACTTCGCCACCACCTTCGACCATCTGGCCATGCACACCCCGTTCGCCGGGATGGTCAAGGCCGCGCACCGCAAGCTGATGCGCGAGTCGGGCGGCGGCACGGCGTCGGTCGAGGAGGACTTCGAGCGGCGGGTGCTGCCCTCGCTCGCCTACCCCAGACGGGTGGGCAACCTCTGCTCCGGCTCGGTCTACCTGGCCCTGGCCAGCCTGATCGACCACGCCACCCTGGACGGCCCGGCCCGGGTCGGCCTCTACTCCTACGGCTCGGGCTGCTCCTCGGAGTTCTTCAGCGGCCTGGTCGACGAGGAGTCGGCGAGCACGCTGGCCGCGATGCGGATCGGCGAGCACCTGGACGGCCGCTGCGAGCTCGGCTTCGACGAGTACGCGGCGCTGCTGCCCGAGACCCTGACCTGCCTCGTGCCGGAGCGGGACAGGCAGGTCGACGTGGGCGCGTACGAGCACCTGCTCGGCCGTGCCCGCTTCGACCGCGACCTCCTGGTGAACACCGGGACGAAGGACTACCACCGAACCTACGAATGGCTGGCACCATGACAAATGCGGAGATTTTCGAGACCGTCAAGCAGAACGTCCTGAAGGTGCTGCCGGACCTGCGGCCCGGCGACGTCACGACCGAGGGCACCCTGACCGACCTGGGCGCGAACAGCGTCGACCGGGCCGACGTGGTCACCATGAGCATGGAGGACCTCGGGCTGACCGTGCCGGTGTCGGAGTTCCAGGAGGTGCACGACATCCGGTCCCTGGTGGACCTGCTGGCGAGGCATTCATGAAGGTCGTCGTCACCGGCATGGGCATCGTCTGCTCGATCGCCTCCACCGTCCCGTCGTTCACCAGGGCGCTGCGGGCCGGACGGTGCGGGATCGGGCCGGTGCCCGACCCCGGCGACGGCGGGCCGCGCCTGGCCGCCCTGGTCAAGGGCTTCCGCTTCCGGGAGGCGGTGGCGGCCCGCCGCCGCCTGCCCGAGGAGATCGTGCGCAGCGCGCTGCGGGCGGCCAACCGCTCGCCGCAGCCGCTGCAGATGGACCTGGTCGCCGCCATGCAGGCGTACGAGCAGGCCGGGCTGCACGAGGCGCGGGCCGACCCCGAGCGGATGGGCCTGGTCGTGGCCGGGCACAACCTCAGCTCCGGCTACGCCCACGACCTGCACCCCAAGTACGAGGACAACCCCGCCCACCTGCCGGCCAGGTTCGCGCTGCACTTCATGGACACCGACCGGGTGGGCACGCTCAGCCAGGTGTTCGGCATCAGGGGCGAGGGCTACACCGTGGGCGGCGCCTCGGCCAGCGGCAACGTCGGCATCATCAACGGCAGCCGGCTGGTGGAGTCGGGGGCGGTGGACGTCTGCCTGGTGGTGGGCGCCATGACCGACCTGTCGCCGATGGAGAAGCGCGGCCTGGCCACGCTCGGGGCGGTCGCCGGCGTCGAGGAGCCGCAGCAGGCCAGGTGCCGGCCGTTCGACGAGGAGCACGAGGGGTTCGTGCCCGGCCAGGGCGCCGGCTGCGTCGTGCTGGAGAGCGCCCGCTCGGCCGCCGCGCGCGGCGCGACGGCGCTGGCCGAGCTGTGCGGCTACGACCTGAAGCTGGATGCCAACAGCCTGCCCGACCCGCGCGAGGAGGGCGAGGCCAAGGTGATGGTCAACGCCATGGCCAACGCGGGCGTCGGGCCGCGCGACATCGACTACGTCAACGCCCACGCCACGGCGACGCCCAGCGGCGACGTGGCCGAGCTGGCCGCGCTGCGCAGGGCGCTGGGCGACAGCTTCGGCCGGCCGTGGGTCAACTCCACCAAGGGGCTGGTCGGCCACTGCATGTGCGCGGCCGGCGTGGTGGAGGCGATCGCGACCGTGGTGCAGATGCGCCGCGGCTTCGTCCATCCCAACCTGAACCTGCGCCATCCGATCAACCGCGACTGCCGGCTCGCACCCGGCAGGCTGCGGGCCGCCGACATCCGTTACGCGCTGTCCAACAGCTTCGGGTTCGGCGGCTTCAACACCTGCATCGTCCTCGGACGCGAGCGTTGACCGACGGCCGACGCATAGCGCCCAGGGTCAGGGGTAGCGAAAAAGAGAGCAAAAAAGGGAGCTGACATGACCACCCAAGGTAAGGGCTCGTACCAGATCACCGGTTGGGACGAGAAGCCCTACGAGGAGAAGAAGGGCCAGCCCAAGCTCACTCAGGCCCACGTCACCAACGCCTGGACCGGCGACATCGAAGGCGAGGGGCAGGCCGAGTACCTGATGGCCTACGCCAGCGACACCGAGGCCAGCTTCGTCGGCCTGCAGAAGGTCGTCGGGAGCGTCCGCGGCAAGAAGGGCTCCTTCGTGCTGCAGGCGACGGGCACCTTCGACGGCGGCGTGGCCAAGGCCGACTGGTCCGTCGTGCCGAACTCCGGCACGGAGGAGCTGAAGGGGCTGAGCGGCAAGGGCGGGTACGTCTCCAAGACCGACGGCTCGGCGGAGGTCACCCTCAACTTCACCCTCAAGTAGGCGCTGCACGCAGCCGAGTACGCGGGGCCGGGGGCTCCGCGTACTCGCATGTCAGGAACTGCTCAGTGTTGAGCAGACCGCCTCGCGCCCGCGCGCGACGATGGCCGCATGGACACTGAAGTGATCGTCGTCGGTGGCGGCCAGAGCGGGCTCGTCGCGGGCTACTACCTGAAACAGGCCGGCATCCCCTTCGTCATCCTCGACGAGGAACCCCGGCTCGGCGAGGCGTGGCGGCAGCGCTGGGACTCCCTGGAGCTGTTCACGATCGCCGAGTACTGTGCCCTGCCCGGCCTGCGCTTCCCCGGCGGGAAGAACCGCTTCCCCACCAAGGAGGAGATGGCCGACTACGTCGAGGCGTACGGCAAGGAGTTCGACCTGCCGGTCCGGCTCGGCACCCGCGTCACCTCCCTGGAGCCGATCGAGGGCGGCTACCGGCTGGAGACCACGAAGGGCACGTACGAGGCGCCGCAGGTGATCATCGCGACCGGCGCCTACCGGGTGCCGAAGGTGCCCGAGCTCGCGGGCAAACTGGACCCCGAGGTCTACCAGGTGCACACCGGCCGCTACCGCAACCCGTCCCAGGTGCCGGGCGGGACCGTCGTCGTGGTCGGCGCGGCGAACTCCGGCGCCCAGATCGCGCCAGAGCTGGCCGCCGGCCGCCGCGTGCTGCTGTCGCAGGGCTCGCCGCTGCCGCACTTCGGCCGCCGGTTCCTGGGCAAGGGCCTGCACTGGTGGGGCGACAAGTTCGGGCTGATCGCCAAGCCGCTGATGGGCGAGCGCGACCGGCTGCACAAGAAGACGATCCTGGTCGGGCCGAGCCTGAAGAAGCTGGCCAAGCGGCACCGCTTCGAGCTCGTGGGCCGTACGGTCGACGCCGAGGGCCGCACGATGCGCTTCGAGGACGGCCGCTCGGCCGACGTCGACGCCGTCGTCTGGGCGACCGGCTTCCGCTACGACTACTCCTGGGTGCACGCGCCCGTCCAGGACGAGGGCGGCGGCATCACGCAGGACCGTGGCGTGACCGCGTCCCCCGGCCTCTACGTCCTGGGCATGCAGTGCCAGCACTCCTACGGTTCGGCGCTCATCTGGTGGGTAAAGGACGACGCGGCTTATCTGGTCGAGCGCATCAGGCAGTTCCGTCCCCAGGCGGTGGCGGGCAGAAGGGGTTGAGCGACATGTCCAGGCAGGTGGCGCTGCTGCGCGGAGTGAACGTCGGCGGCCGGAACATGGTGAGCATGGCCGAGCTCCGCAAGCTGCTGGAGAGCCTCGGCTTCGAGGACGTCAAGACGCACCTGCAGAGCGGCAACGTCGTCTACACCAGCGGGAAGAGCCCCGAGGCGGCGGCGGCCGAGATCGAGGCCGCGCTCGCCCGCGACCTCGGCGTCCCGGTGCCCGTCCTGGCCAGGACGGGCACCGAGCTGGGCGAGATCCTGAAGGCCAACCCGCTCGGGGACGTCGCCGCCGACGACGCCCTGCACCTCGTCACGTTCCTGTCGGACAAGCCCGACGCCGGGCCGATCAAGGCGCTCGACCCCGACGCCTTCAAGCCCGACGTGTTCAAGCACGTCGGCAAGGAGATCTACGTCTGGTGCCCCGACGGGGTGCGCAACACCAAGCTGTCCTACTCCTTCTGGGAGAAGAAGCTCGGCGTCACCGCCACCGCCCGCAACTGGAAGACCGTCTCCAAGCTGCACGAGCTGGCCACCGCCGGTTAGCCCCAATGCCGGGAAGTTAAGGGCTTTGGGCTGCTGTCAACTGGTGTTCGGTGAGGACGTTGATGGTGGTGCTCGCGCGGTGGTTGGTGCGG
>NZ_JBEOZT010000039.1:0-81535 GCF_040298265.1 Nonomuraea sp. NPDC001636 | reverse complement strand
CAGCCCGTCCAAGGCCGGCCACCTGTGCAAGGCCATCGCCGTCCTGCAAAATCACCGAGTCGCGCAGGCGGCGCGAGGATGAAAAACGTTCAGTGAACCCGGCCAGGAGGCCGAGCATCTGCGGATCAGCCGCAAGACGATCCTGTAACGCACTTTGAGAGAAAGGGCATCTGAAGGCATCAGCCATCCCTTGGACGTGATATCGCAGACGGTATATGCCGGGACCGGAAAGCAGCGGGGAAAGGTCGTGCGCTTTTTCGTCGTCCCAATCCATGAGCCATCCGGCCAGGAAGACCTCGCCCGACGGGAGTCGAAACTGACCTCCACGATGTCCTCATAGCCGTCACGGTGAGGGGAATCAGCCCCCAAAGTGTGGCGATGTTCAGGCTGGCGAAGCCTCTTCCCTCCGATAGATTTGACCGCAGTCAGCCACCTCCACATCAATGCGCTTCGTGTGCGTGACAACAGACGCTTCTCTGGTCATGGGCGATGAGTTTCATGGGCCTGGACTGGGCCGATCGAGACGCGACATGCTTCGTCTGTACCACTTGGTTTCACCTGTAAGGGAAGCGGCTGTCGGCGCTCGGAGGTGATTATGGTCCGCGTCGCTGTGTCCGGGCACAGGGGCTTGCCGGGAGAGACCGTTGCACTGGTCGATCGGGCGATACGTGAGGCTCTTGTGGAGTGCCTTCCCGATCTCAGTGGGGTGTCCTGTCTGGCGGACGGGGCCGATCAGATCTTCGCGCGTGCGGTGCTCGATCTCGGTGGTGTGCTGGAGGTCGTGATCCCGGCCGAGCGGTATCGGGACGGGCTGCCGGGCGAGTGCCGTGCCGCGTACGACGAGTTGCTGGGCCGGGCGGTCCGGGCTCACAGGCTGGAGTTCGTGGAGTCCACCGCGGAGTCGCACATGGCGGCCAGTGAGCGGATGCTGGATGACGCCGATGTGTTGTTCGCCGTCTGGGACGGGCAGCCGGCCCGAGGTCATGGCGGCACGGCTGACGTGGTGGCCGAGGCCCGGCGGCGGGGGATGTCCGTCCGGGTGATCTGGCCCGAAGGGGCTCGGCGAGGTTGAGGGCCTCTGGCCCGCCCGCTTGTCCCGTTTTCCGGGTGTTCGGCTGTGTCTGTGGTCGGGGGGCTGGTGAGAAAGCCCATCCCCGGGAGGAAAGACGCCTGGTGGTAGGAGAAAGAACTACACCTCGGTGTCGGACCGCGGCTCGGTTCTTTGCCTTCCACCTGTCACTGTGCTCACGTCAGAGCACGTGCCGGGCCACCGGTGCGGCATCTTCTTCCCTGCGTGGAACAGGCAGGAGCCGTGAACCTAGAGGCGCAGATCCTTGAGGTGATGCTCCGCGTCAAGGCGCTCGAGACGAGCACCCGCACCGCGGACGACCTCACCATGATCAGCATCGTTCTGATGATGACCGAGCTCGCTGCCTTCCAGGCTGAGCTGAGACAAGATTACGAGGCCCTGGTGGACGAGATCACCGGGCTGCGGCGCCAGATCAACGGCCATGGCTGCGGTCTCCTGCGCCGTCCGGACGTCCGGCAGCGGCCGGAGAGCAACTGACGGGCCGGCGCCGGTCGAGGAGACCTCCTGTCGGGGGAGACGCCGTCATCGTCTACGCGACAGGAGGGCTCATGCCCCACGGCGCCTGTGGCGCTGTCTGGGATCATCGGGTGTGATGCTGAATGCGGCGGGGCGGTTGTGGGCGGGCCTGGCTCGGGTGCCTGTCACGTTTCCCGGGCGGGGAGAGGTCGCGGTGGTCGTCTCCGCCGGGTCGGGGTTGTGTCCGCCCGGATGGACCGGGATCGTCGTGCTGGACGGCGGGGCGCTGGTCACGGTGCCTGACGCCGGGTTGGCCGAGCCGTTGCGTGAGGCCCTGCGCGGCGGTCACGGCGAGGACGGCGTCGACCTCACGCGCCTGTCCGAGCGTCTGTCCAAAAGAGTGTCCGAGCGGGTGGAGGTGCGCGAGGTTCTGGGGCCGGCGACGCTCGCGTACGTCGATGCCGAGGAGTTCGTCCCCTGCCATGCCGGGGCGGAGGTCGAACGGCTGGCGGTCGGGGATCGGGACGTCGGGGGGCTGCTGGCGGCGGTGAGCGAGCAGGACGCCGACGAGAGCGGGCTGGCGGAGGTCGGTTCGGCGGTCTGGGTGGTTCGTGCGGGTGGTGAGGTGGTCGCCGCCGCCGGATATCGGACGTGGTTGGAAACGGCGGCGCATCTGTCCGTACTGACTGCCGAGGGGTTTCGGGGGCGGGGGCTGGCTCGGGCGGTGGCCTCGGCGGCGGTGGCCGACGCGCTCGGTGCGGGGTTGCTGCCGCAGTGGCGGGCGCGTCCGGAGGCGTCGCGGCGGGTGGCACGAGCTCTTGGGTTCCGCGAGCTGGGCTCACAGGTGAGCCTTCGCGTAGAGCGGTGACCGTATCTCGCCAGAGCGGTGACCGCGTCTCTGCAGAGCGGTGACCGTATCTTTGGCGCGTGGGCAAAGTGTCGCCAGAGGTGTTCGAAGAGGTGTCGGTGCTGTGGGAAGAGCATCGGCACATTCCGTTTCCCGGGCTGGCCGATCGGGACCTGTTCGCGGACCTGGTTCTGGCGGACGACGGAGTCGCGGGTGTCATGTTCTGGTACGTCCGCAATGAGGGCAAGGCGCTCACCGACCAGCTTCGCGAGCGGCTCATCAGCAGCGCCCGCGACCTGCGCTGGATCCGGCGGCGAGCGCGCGGCCGGGAGGCGAGGACGTACGTGGACCGGCTGCTGCGGATGGCCGACCTGATCCTCGGCAGGGCCGCTGTGGACGCTTCCCCTGCTGAATGAGGAGCCTGCCCGGCGCCCGGTCAGATCGCGTCGGTGAAGCGGGTGAGGAGGGTGCGGAGGGTGGTGCGTTCCTCGGGGGTGAAGGCGGTGGAGATGCGGCGTTCGATGATCACGGCTGCCTCGTCCGCCACCCGCAGAGCCTCGCGGCCGGCGTCCGTGAGGTGGGTTTCGAGCATGGTGCGGTGCCACTGGTGGGGGGAACGTTCGATCAGGCCGTGTTCGAGCAGGTTCTTCAGTACGACGTTCATGGCCTGCGGCGTGACCAGGCATTCCCTGGCCAGGGCGGCGGCGGAGATGCCCGGGTTGGCGTGGAGGGCGAGCAGGGCGGCGTACTGGGGCACCGTCAGTCCGGCGGTCTTGACCGCGGCGTGCTTGGCCGCCATGAGTCGCTGCTCGGCGCGCTTGACGTCGAGGCCGAGCCGCTCCTCCGGGGGCATGTCCATGCCTGGAGCCTACAAGTCGGCAGGTGCTCAAAGCTCTTATGGCTATAAAAGCTTTGATAGTGTTCCGCGTATGTCTGTGATTCCGGAGAGCCATCTCGACCTGCTGACCCGTCCCCTGTACGTCCATCTGGCGACGTTGATGCCCGACGGCACCCCGCAGGTGACGCCCGTGTGGACCATCTGGGACGGCGAGTTCCTGCGCTTCACCACCACGAACGACCGGCAGAAGGGGCGCAACGCGAGCGCCCGCCCGCACGTGGCCGTCTCGGTCAACGATCCGGAGCAGCCGTACCGCTACCTGGAGGTGCGGGGGACGGTCGAGCGGGTCGAACCCGACCCTCAGGGTGACTTCTTCGACGTGCTGGCCAGGCGGTACGGCCTCGACTACGCGCGCCCGGTCGGCGACGCCGAGCGCAGGGTGGTCATCGTGGTGCGGCCCACCCGCTGCACCAGCCAGTGACCGGACACCTCTAGGACGGCTGCCGGGGGCGGGGCCGGGCGCGCATGTGCATGCGTTCGCCCTGCCGTCCGAACAGGTTGAGCACCTCCACCGGATGATCGCCCGCGGGGCCGAACCAGTGGGGCAGGTGGGTGTCGAACTCGGCGGCCTCGCCGGGCCCCAGGACCAGGTCGTGGTCGCCCACGATCAGACGGACGCGTCCCGAGAGCACGTACATCCACTCATATCCCTCGTGCGTGACGGGCTGCGGCTGGTTCTGGTCGGCGGGGATGACCGACTTCCACGCCTGCAGCGGGCCGGGCTGGGTGGTCAGGGGCAGCACGGTCCGGCCGTTGCGGACCACCGGCTTGAGCCGGACGCGCGGGTCGCCGACCTCCGGCGCGCCGACCAGCTCGTCCAGCGGCACCTGGTGCGCCTCCGCGATCGGCAGCAGCAGCTCCAGGCTGGGCCGGCGCTGCCCGGACTCCAGCCGCGAGAGCGTGCTCTTGGAGATGCCGGTGGCCTCGGCCAGGGCCGACAGCGTCACGCCGCGTTGGGTGCGCAGGTGTCTGAGCCGGGCGCCGACCTGGGCCAGCGTGGCGTCGATCCGGGATTGCTGCTCCATGAGGCCCATTCCACCTCCGCTTTCCCAGAAATGGCAACAGAAGTTGTCATCCCCGCATGCCGGATCGCACCATCGGGGCCGGAGGTGATCGCCATGACTGCGGCGATGAACAGCAAGGACACCGAGTACGACGTGGTGGTGGTCGGCGCGGGAGCGGCCGGGCTGAGCGCGGCCCTGCTCCTCGGGCGCGCGCGCCGCAAGGTGGTCGTGGTCGACGCGGGCGCGCCGCGCAACGCCCCGGCCGCGCACATGCACGGCTTCCTGTCCCGCGACGGCCTGCCGCCCGCGACCCTGCTGGAGCTCGGCCGGGCCGAGATCGACCGGTACGGTGTGCGGCTCGTCCGGGGGCGTGTGGCGGAGGTCGAGCCGGGCTTCGCGGTGCGGCTGGAGGGCGGCCCGGTGCTCGGCGCCCGCCGCCTCCTGGTCGCCACCGGCCTGTACGACGAGCTGCCCGCCATCCCCGGCGTGCGGGAGCGGTGGGGCAAGGACGTCCTGCACTGCCCCTACTGCCACGGCCACGAGGTCGGCGACCAGGCGCTGGGGGTGCTCGGCACGCATCCGGGCGCGGTCCACCAGGCCCTGCTCCTGCGCCAGTGGAGCGACGACGTCGTCCTGCTGGCCCACACCCTCGGCCTGACGCCGGAGGACCGCGACCGTCTGGAGGCCCGCGGCGTGCGCATCGTCGAGGGGCCGATCGACCACCTCGTCGTCCAGGACGGACGGCTGCGCGGCGTCGAGCTCACCGACGGGCGGGTGCTGCCGCGTGCCGCCGTGTTCCTGGTCCCGCGCATGGTGCCGCAGGACCAGGTGCTCACCCGTCTGGGCTGTGACAAGGACGACGCCGGCTGGGTCGTCACCGACCGGACGGGACGGACCAGCGTGCCCGGCGTCTGGGCGGCGGGCAACGTCGTCGATCCGCGCGCGCAGGTCGTCACGGCGGCGGGGATGGGGTCGGCCGCCGCGTTCGCCGTCAACGCGGACCTGGTGGACGAAGAGGTGCTGGACGCCGTCGAGCGGCGCCGCGCGACGTCCGTCCCGGCTCGTTGACCCCCCGCACGCAAGGAGACCTCGTCATGCCCGCGCATGTTCCCGGTTCGGTGCGCAGCGTCACCGAGCAGAACTTCACCGAACGCGTCCTCCAGGCGGAACGTCCGGTCCTGATCCAGTTCTGGGCGGCCTGGTGCCGTCCGTGCCAGATGGTCACCCCGATCGTGGAGAGCCTGGCGGCCGACCGCGCGGGCGAGGTGGACGTCGTCCGGGCCGACCTGGACGACCAGCCCGGCCTGGCCGCCCGGCACGGCATCACCGCCGTCCCCGCCTTCGTGGTGTACGCCGGCGGCCGTCCCGCCGGTTCCTGGACGGGAGCCGCTCCCCGGCACGTCCTGGACCAATACCTCGCCTCGGCCCTGCGCGCGCCGGGGGCGGACCGATGAGCGCCACGGCCACCGGACGGGCGGCGGTCGCCCGCGGCAGGCTGCCGCTGGGGGTCTACCTGCTGTCCTTCAGCCTGTTCTCGAT
Source organism: Nonomuraea sp. NPDC001636 (assembly GCF_040298265.1). Lineage (NCBI taxonomy): Bacteria > Bacillati > Actinomycetota > Actinomycetes > Streptosporangiales > Streptosporangiaceae > Nonomuraea > Nonomuraea sp. NPDC001636. Next base: position 75,701 of record NZ_JBEOZT010000039.1, on the reverse strand, counting down.
GGGCAGCGCGGAGTTCCTGCTCGCCGGGGTGCTGCCGGCGGTCGCCGCGGACCTGCGGATCACGCTGGCCTCCGCCGGCGGGCTGATCTCGGCGTTCGCGGCGGGGGTCGTGATCGGCGGGCCGCCGCTGGCGATCATGACCCTTCGCTGGCCGCGCCGGACGACGCTCGTGGTGGCGCAGGCGGCCTTCGCCGCCTGCGTGGCGATCGGCATCCTCACCGACAGCCATCCGGTGCTGCTGGTCACGCGCTTTCTCTCCGGGCTGGCGTACGCGGGGTTCTGGGCGGTGGCGGCGGTCACCGCGATCGGGCTGGTTTCGGCGGACCGCACCGCCCGCGCGTCCGGGGTGGTGGTCAGCGGGCTGAGCCTGGCGATGATCGCGGGCGGGCCGGCCGGGGCGATGATCAGCTACTTCACCGGGTGGCGTGGCGGCTTCTGGGCCGTGGTCGCCCTCACCGTCGCCGGCGCCGTCCTGACGCTCGTGGCGCTGCCCGCCGCCGGCGGGCACGGGCAGGCGGGCGTCCGCGGCGAGCTCCGCACGATGCGCCGGCCGCAGCTGTGGATCGTGTACGCCGTCACCCTGCTGAGCACCGCGGCCTACATGATCTCCTACAACTACCTGGCGGCGTTCCTGACGGAGGTCACGGGCGTGCCCGGGGTCTGGGTGCCGGTGATCCTGACGCTGTTCGGCGTGGGAGCCTTCGCCGGGCTGTCGGTCGGGGGACGCATAGCCGACCGGCTGCCCACCCACGCGCTCCTGGCGGGGGCGCTCGGGATCGCGGCCTGCTCCGTGCTGCTGGCCGTGCTCGGGCGGCACGTCGCGGCCGTCGTGCCGCTGGTGCTGCTGCTCGGTGTCGCCGGGTTCGTGCTGAACCCGGCCATCTACGGGCGGGTGTTCGCCATCGCGTCTGGGGCGCCGACGCTCGCCGGGGCCACCACCGTCTCGGCCTTCCAGCTGGGCATCAGCCTGGTGCCGGTGCCGGCCGCGGTCGTGCTGGACGCGGCGGCGGGGGTGGCCGCCGTCCCGTGGATCGGCGCGGGGCTGGCGGCGCTCACGGTCGTCCCCGTCCTGCTGGACCGGTGGTCGTCGCGCCGAACGGGCTGGCAGACGCCGGGCAGGCCGTAGTGGCGCGGATCACAGGGTGGGCGTGTCACGGATGGGGTGGGGGCTTGCATCACGTGGTCAGACGCACCGCATGAAAGGGCACGGCGATGACCACACAGCGCGAGAACGGCAAGGCTCCGCACCACGTCCTGGTGCTGGGGGCGGGGTACGCGGGGATGGCGGCGGCGGTTCAGCTGGCGGCGCGGACCAAGGGGCGGGCGGACGTCCGGGTGACCCTGGTCAATCCGCAGGAGCGGTTCACCGAGCGGTTGCGGATGCACGTCGTGGCGAGCGGGCAGCAGGTCGCCGAGATGCGCATCCCGGAGCTGCTGGAGGGCACCGGGGCCCGGTTCGTGCGCGGCTGGGTGACCGCCGTGGACGTGCAGGCCAGGAGCGTGCGGATCGACGACGACCAGGTCCTGCACTACGACACCCTCGTGTACGGGCTGGGCAGCGTGGCCGACACGGTGACCGTGCCGGGGGTGGCGGAGCACGCGTACACGCTGGACAGCGTGCCGGACGCCGAGGCGCTGGCCGTCCGGCTGGCCTGGCTGAGGCGCCTGGGACGGGGCACGGTGGCCGTCTGCGGCAGCGGGCTGACCGGCGTCGAGTCGGCCGCCGAGATCGCCGAACGCCACCCCGAGCTGGACGTCGTGCTGCTCGGCAGACAGGAGCCCGGCGCGGCCATGGCGGCCGGGCCGAGGGAGTACGTCAGGAAGGCGCTGGCCCGGCTGGGCGTCCGGGTGCGCAGCGGCGTCGAGGTCACGAAGGTGCTGCCCGGGTCGGTCGAGGTGGTGTGCGGGCCGGACGCGCAGAGCGTCGCCGCCGACGTCGTGCTGTGGACGAGCGGCACGCGGGTCTCGCCGCTGGCGGCGGCCGCCGGGCTCACCGTGGACGACCGCGGCCGGATCGTCACCGACGCCTTCCTGCGCTCGGTGTCGCACCCGGACGTGTACGCCCTCGGCGACGCCGCCGCGATCCGCCAGGGTTACGGCGTCATGCACGGCACCTGCCAGAGCGGCATGCCGACCGGCGTGCACGCCGCGGTGTCGATCCTGCGCGCCCTGGACGGCCGGCGGCTCAAGCCGTTCCGCTTCGGCTACTACCACACCCCGGTGAGCCTCGGCCGCAACGACGGCGTCGTGCAGTTCACCCACCCCGACGACAGCCCGCGCAGGGTGTATCTCACCGGCCGCACGGCCGCACGGTATAAGGAGACGGTGACCGCAGCGCCCTGGCCGACGTACCTCCGCATGAAGAAGATGCCGGTCTCCGGCGCGCTCTGGCCGCGTGGCGGCCGGTTCACCCGGATCGGCGCCGGGCGATGAGCCGCGCGTACCCGGAGCAGGACCAGCAGGTCTTCGACGAGCATCGCAAGCTGCTGTTCTCGGTGGCCTACCGCGTGCTCGGCTCGGCGGCCGACGCCGAGGACGCGGTCCAGGACGCCTGGATCAGGTGGTCGGCCGACGACCGTTCGCAGGTGGCCGATCCGAAGGCGTACCTGGCGCGGATCGTGTCGAACGTGGCCCTGCAGCGGCTGCGGTCCACGCAGTACCAGCGCGAGACGTACGTGGGGCCGTGGTTGCCGGAGCCGATCCTGACCAGCGGCGACACCGCCGACGACGTCGCGGGCGCCGATTCGGTCTCGACGGCGATGCTGGTCGTCCTGGAGACGCTGAGCCCGCTCGAACGCGCGGTGTTCGTGCTCAAGGAGGTCTTCGGGTTCAGCCACGCCGAGATCGCGGAGGCGGTGGAGCGTTCCGAGGCGGCGGTGCGCCAGGTCGCGCATCGGGCGCGGGAGCACGTACAGGCCCGGCGGCCGCGCTTCACGGCGGACCGGACGCGGCAGCGGGACGTCACGCGGCGCTTCCTGGCCGCCGCGACCGGCGGCGACATCAACACGCTCATGGAACTGCTGTCCCCTGACGTCACCCTGTGGACCGACGGGGGCGGGAAGGTGCGCCAGGCGCTGCGTCCGGTCGTGGGCGCGAAGACGGTGGCCGCGTGGTTCGCCGCCATCGGCACGGTCTCCTACCAGGGCGTCGAGCCGGGCGACATGCGGGCCGAGCTCGCCGAGATCAACGGTGGCCCCGGTGTGGTGTTCAGCGGTCAGGGCCGGGTCGTCGCCACCGTGACCTTCGACTTCGACGCCGACGGGCACATCACCGCCGTCCACAACGTCGCCAACCCCGACAAGCTGGGCGCGATCGCGGCGGGGACCGCCCGCGACCTCACGCCTTGACAGCCGTTGCTGACCCGGGCGGTGGCGACGACCTGACATGTCGGTTGTCCGCCATGCCCTAGTCGTGGTGTGTACGTCCCTTTCTGGTGAAACTTTGTTCTGCCGGTTGCGCAACCCCCCAACCGGTAGAAAGAGAGCCACCGCCATGCCATTCAGTCGTAGAGCGGCGCTGCTCAGCGCCGCCCTCGCCGCCACGCTCGTCGCGGCCGGCACCGGAAGCGCCCACGGTGACGCGACGGCCCCCGCCGCCGGCGTCACCGGCGTCCCGGCGTCGTCGGTCACCACCGCGCGGGTCACCCTCATCACCGGGGACGAGGTCACCGTGGCCAGCCAGGCCGGCCGTCCCGTCTCGGTCACCGTCACCCCCGGCGAACGGTCGGCCGGCGACCTGCGCACCTACACGGTCGGTTCCGACGTGTACGTGCTGCCGACCGAGGCCGCGCCGCTGGTCGCCTCGGGCCAGGTGGACAAGCGGCTGTTCAACGTCACCCAGCTCATCGCCCAGGGGTACGACGACGCCCACAGCGAGTCGATCCCGACCATCGTCCGCTACTCCGGCAAGGGCCTGGCCAAGGCCGCTCCGCCCGGCGGCGGCCGGCTCACCCGGTCCCTGCCCGGCATCCGGGGAGCGGCCGTCGCCGCGGACAAGAAGCGCGGCGGCGCGTTCTGGGAGGCCGTGGACGACGACACCGCCAAGGCGGGGACGCCCAAGGCCCGGCTCTCCGGCGGCATCGAGAGGCTCTGGCTGGACGGCAAGGTCAAGACGCTGCTCGACAAGAGCGTGCCGCAGATCGGCGCCCCCGAGGCCTGGGCCGCCGGTTACGACGGGACCGGCGTCAAGGTCGCCGTCCTGGACACCGGGGTGGACGCCAAGCACCCCGACCTGGCCGACCGGATCGCCGAGAGCCGCAGCTTCGTCCCCGGCGAGACGGCGCAGGACGGCCACGGGCACGGCACGCACGTCGCCTCCACGATCGCGGGCAGCGGCGCGGGCTCGGGCGGCAAGTACAAGGGCGTGGCGCCCGGGGCCCGGCTGCTCGTGGGCAAGGTGCTGGCCGACGAGGGCGCCGGCATGGAGTCGTGGATCCTCGACGGGATGAACTGGGCGGCCCACTCGGGCGCGAAGGTCGTCTCGATGAGCCTGGGCGGCCAGGAGGGCGCCGACGGCACCGACCCGATGGCCGTGGCGGTCAACGAGCTGACCGCCGAGACGGGCGTGCTGTTCACCATCGCCGCCGGCAACAGCGGCCCGGGGGCGACCACGGTGGGCTCGCCCGGCGTGGCCGAGGCGGCGCTCACCGTCGGCGCGGTCGACTCGGCCGACGCGGTCACCGACTTCTCCAGCCGCGGTCCGCGCGGCGGCGACGGGGCGCTCAAGCCGGAGATCACCGCTCCCGGCTACAAGATCGTGGCCGCTCGCGCCGCGGGCACCTCGATGGGCACGCCCGTGGACGGCACGTACACCACGGCGAGCGGCACGTCGATGGCCACGCCGCACGTGGCCGGCGCCGCCGCCATCCTCGCGCAGCGGCACCCCGACTGGACCGCCGCGAGGCTGAAGAACCAGCTCGTCAGCACCGCGCGGACGACGGCCGGCACCCCCGTGCACAGCCAGGGCGCCGGCCGCGTGGACGTGAGCCGCGCCGTACGCCAGGCCGTCTCGGGCTCCGGCGTGATCGACTTCAGGCTCGCCGACTGGGACGCCGGAGAGCCGGCCACCAAGCAGATCGAGTACGTCAACGACGGCGACCAGCCCGTCACCCTGACGCTCGCCGCCAAGGGCGCGGGCGAGGACCTGCCGGCCGCGGCGCTGACCCTGGGCGCCCAGACGGTGACCGTGCCGGCGCACGGCACCGCGTCGGCGGCCGTCACCGTCGACACCTCGGCCGTGCCGGCGGGGGCGCACGGCGGGCACGTCACCGCGTCCACCGCCGACGGCCAGACGGTCGTGACCACGGCCGTCGGCTTCGTCCGGGACGTGGAGCGCTTCGACGTCACCCTCAAGGTGCTCGACCGGGACGGCAAGCCGACCACCGGCGCCGCCGTCGTGCACGACATCAACCTCGACAGGCTGGCCCTTCCGGACAGCTACCTGATCGGCGCGGACGGCACCGTCAAGGTCCGGCTGCCCCGGGGCGAGCACGCCTTCATGGCGGAGATCTTCCACTACGCCGCCGAGGGGAACCGGATCTGGGAGTACACCTACGGCGCCGAGCCGGGCGCGGTCATCGACTCCGACCGGACCATCACCTTCGACGGCGCCAAGGCCGGGCCGGTCACCATGGACACCCCGAAGCCGAACCAGGCGACCAGGGTCCGGCTCGGCCTGTCGGTCCAGAGCGCGGCCGGCACCAGCGCCTACGGCCTCGAACAGTGGATGAACGGCGAGACGAAGGTGTACTCCGTCCCGTCCCAGGGCACGAGCAGCCGCTTCGAGTCCCGGGTCGCCTGGTCGCTCACCGCGCCGGAGCTGAAGGCCCAGGTCCTCGGCGCCGGGGCCGAGCCGATCGAGCCGGCCTACTTCCGGGGCCGGGCCGGCTCCGCGCGCATCGACGGCGCCCAGGTCCTGCGGGCCGCGGACGCCGGGACCGGGCGTCCCGAGGACTACGCGGGGCAGCCGGTCCGGGGACGGCTCGCGCTGGTCGAGCGCAGCGCCGAGCTCACGCCGCAGCAGCAGGTCGACAACGCGGCCGCCGCGGGTGCGGGCGCGGTCATCATCTACAACGACAAGCCCGACAACTGGGGCGCCGACAACTGGAGCACGTCGCCGACCAAAATCCCGGCGATGACGCTCGCGGGCGAGCAGGGCGCCCGGCTGGCCGCGGCGGCGGCCAAGGGCAGGCTCCAGGTCCGGCTCTCGGGCACGGCGGTGAGCCCGTACGCCTACGAGCTGGTCAAGTACCGCAACGGCGGCGTCCCGGCGGACCAGCGGTACAAGGTGCGCGACGGCGAGCTGGCCACCGTGGAGTCGTCGTTCCACGCCTCCGCGCCGGCCACGGAGGCCGGGTACGCCCGGGCGCTGGTCTCGCCGATGCAGGGCACGGCCTACCAGGTCTTCACCCGGATGGTCATCCCGCGGCCCCTCACCGAGTACGTCACGGCCGACCTGCGGACCTTCGAGTCGATGCAGGTGGGCTCGGTCTGGGAGGGCGGCCAGGCGTGGCAGCAGACCGCGCCGTCCGTGCTCAAGGCCGGTCAGCGGGTGTCGCGCGACTGGAACAAGGCGGTGGTCCGGACGGCGCTGCCGGCCGCGGTGGACAAGTCGGCGGTCCGTGAGGGCGCGACCGGCGTGGTCTTCGCGGGCGGGCTGTTCGACACCGCGCCCGGCCAGACGTACCTGTTCCGCGCCTCCGCCGACAAGGAGCAGTCGACGGTCTACCGCGACGGCGTGCTGCTGGGCTCCGCGCCGTCGGCGGCCGTCGCCTTCCCGGTGGTGCCCGAACGCGCCCAGTACCGCGTGGTGACCGACGTGCAGCGGACCGCGCCCTTCTGGACGACCTCCACCAAGGTGCGCACCGACTGGACGTTCCACTCGCAGCAGGTGGCCGCCCAGGACCTGCTGCCGGTCCTGTCGATCGACTACGACCTCGACGTGGACGAGACCAACAGCGCCCACGCCAACGCCCCCACCCGCGTCGGCCTCGGCCTGCGCCACCCGAAGGGCCTGGCGGGGCCGCGCATCACCCGGGCCGCCCTGTGGACCTCGGCCGACGACGGCGCCACCTGGCAGCCGGTACGGCTCGCCGGTGCCGGTGAGCGGGCCTTCACCGGCACGATCAGGAACCCGGCCAAGCCCGGCGGGTTCGTGTCGCTGCGCGTGCAGGCCACCGACGCCGACGGCGGCACCGTCGAGCAGATCGTGACCCGCGCGTACCAGCTACGCCGATAGTTCCAGGTGAGGGGCGTCCCCGGCGGGGGCGCCCCTCACAGCGGGATCATGCCGGACCGGGCCGCGTACCAGGCCAGCTGCATGCGGCTGTCGGTCCCGGCCAGCTTCATCAGCCGCCGGATCCGGCGCTGGACGGTGCGCTCGCTGGTGCCGAGCCGGCTGGCGACCGTCTTGTCCGGCATCCCGGACAGCAGGTACGTCATCAGCGTGACATCGGTGTCGTCCCAGGCCGCGACCCCTTCGGTCACGCTCGTGGCGGTGAGCCGCAGCGGGGTCGCCGCCTGCCACACCCGCTCGAACAACTCCACCAGAAGATGGACCAGGGACTGCCCCCTGACCAGGAGGAAACCCGGTTCCACGCTCGTCTGGTCGGGCAGGACGGGCAGGAGCACGACCTCCCGGTCCACGATGATCATCTTGCTGGGCAGCTCGGCGGCGATCCTGATCTCGTAGCCGCCCTTCAGGAACCTGGCGATCTCGGCCGGGGCCCTGGGGTCGTCCAGCGCGGCGCGTTCGTAGACGTAGCGGTAGGTGGCCAGGGCGTTGGTGGAGTCGTCGAGGTTGACGTCGAGCACGTACGGGGGCCGGAAGAAGGCCAGCACCTCGCGCCGGGCGCCGCGTTCCAGGTTGCCGAGCCAGGTGGCGAGCTGTTCCGGCGTGGTGAGCGCCTCGATCTCGCCCGCGGGCGAGGCCGCGCCCGTGCGGTACACCTCCACCAGCTCGGCCAGCCTGCCCTGCACCTGCTGCAACGCGGCCTGGCGCTCGGCGATCAGCGTGCCGAGGCCCACGTCGGGGGGCACGGGCATGTACAACCCGGTGTTGTCGCGGTTGGCCAGGCCGAGCGCGACGAGCCGCGTCACGGCCGCCGTCACGGCCGTCACCGGCAGGTCCAGCGCCTCGCCCACGTCGGGGATCGTCACCCGGCGGCGGCGCAGGAGCTCCAGGTAGACGACCTCCTCCTCGTCGCTGAACCCGAGCCTATCCAGCATCTTTCATCACTTTCCGACCGCCTTGCGGCATCACGGTCGCTCGTACGCGGGCGCGGCCAGCTCCCAGAGGCCGACGGGCCGCAGGGCGCATGCGGCGGCGAGCAGCTGCTCCTCACGCACGGTCCCGCTGGAGAGCCGCACCAGGGTGTTCTCGTAGGCGGTGAACACGGTCCTGCTGTGGTCGTCCCTCAGGATCCACAGGTCCGGCGCCGCCTCCACGCAGGTCGTGTCCTCCTGGAGATCCACTGCGTCGTCACAGGCCTGCTCCGGGGACATGGTCTCCGGCAGGACCTCGACCAGGACGGTGGCGGTGGCGCGTTCGTACCGCAGGGAGAGCTCCGGGCCGACGACCTTCACCTCGGCCAGCCGGAAACCCGGCAGGTCGGGCACGACGTTCGGGGTGTCCCGGGCCGCCATGCCCTGCGCCTGGGCGGCGAGCGCGATCACGTCCTGGTTCGACCAGGCCGCCAGGAACAGGGACGCGGCCACGCCGACCGCCGAGACGCGCAGCGGCGTGGCGAGCGGCAGGGCGAGGCCCGCTCCCACGGCGTAGCCGCACGCCCCGGCGGCCATGGTGATCAGGCCGACCCGCCAGGAACCGAGGCCGACGAGGACGGAGAAGGGCGCGGTCATGGTCAGGCCGACGTACAGCGCGATGAGCGCGAACTGCCCCACCAACGCCACGAGCCACCAGTTCCGCAACATGGCGTACCAGGACAGCAACATCCCGGCCGGAAGGGTCGCGAACAACATCAGCAGCAGGTTGCCCGCGGCGTCGTCAGGGCCGTGGAAGGCGATGACGGCCTGTGCCAGGCCCACGACGGCCCCCACGAGGGCCGCCCGGATCAACGCGTTCATGCCCGATCATGGACGATCTTCGCCCATTCCTGTCAAGAGGCGGCATCCGTCCGCTTTCGCTGCGAGAACCAGCGCCAGGACGGCGGCAGCAGCAGCAGGACGATGACGGGCAGCGGCCCGAGGGCGTTCGCGACGAGCAGCCGTACCGGGTCGAGGCCGCCGGAGTCCGTCAGCCGCAGCACCGCGTACTCGGCGACGACGAGCGCCTCCACGCCGACGACTGCCCGGTGCACCCACGTCGCGCGGGTGCCGAAGCGGCTCATCAGCCAGCCGGTCAGCCCGAGGATCGCCGCCTCCCACGCGACCAGCAGGAGCGGGCCGAGCGCGAGGATGGACAACGCCGCGGCGCCCAGGAAGGCCAGCCCCACCATGCCGAACGCCACCTGGAGCGTCATGACGAACCTGGCGGCCCGGACGACGAAGGGCATCGGCTCGGTCCGCACGGTCGCCGTCATGGGACAAATGATGACGGATCGGCCCCCGCCGCGACAGGGAAAGCCCGCGTGAATCCCGTCTTTCGATCAGGGGACGATCGTCCGTCCCGGGGGCCCTCAATTGGACAGCGGCATGCGCGCAACGGATATTGGACGGGAATGGAGGATCTATTACATGGATGCGCGTCTGGACCATCTCGTTCTCTGGGTCTCCGACCAGCTTGCCGCCCTGCGTTTCTACGAGCAGGTGGTGGGCCTGCCGGCGGTCCGGGGGGAGGAGTTCCGCGAGGGCGAAGCGGGGTTCCCGAGCGTACGGATCGCCGAGGGGACGATCATCGACCTGATGGCGCACGACGTGTCGAAGGGCGTGGAGGAGGGCACGGGGGTGACGGGCAGCGCCGGGCACCAGATCAACCACTTCTGCCTGTCGGTGAGCAGGGAGGATTTCGAGGCGCTCAAGGTGCGGCTGAAGGACCACGGGGTCGAGGTCACCGGCACCGGCTCCAACTCCTTCGGCGCCCAGGGCATCGCCCCCGAGACCATCTTCTTCCCCGACCCGGACCGCAACGTGATCGAGGTCCGCTACTACCGCTGAGCCGGCGGGAGTTGTCGGTCGGGTTTGGTAGACAGGGCGGCATGGGTGTGAGCGTCGACGAGTTCCTCGATCTGGTGCGCGGGCTGCCGGAGGTGACCGAGCATCCCGGCCCGGAGTGGGTCGGCTTCAAGGTCCACGGCAAGGGCTTCGGCTACCTGTGGGAGAAGACCGAGACCGTCGGGGTCAAGGCCACGATCGAGGAGCAGCTCGCGCTGGTGGCCGAGCGGCCCGAGGTGTTCGAGGTGCAGTTCACCGCCGGGCGCTTCGGGTGGGTCGTCGTCCACCTCGACAAGATCGACATCGACGAGCTGTTCGAGCTGATGGCCGAGGCGTGGTGCCTCACCGCGCCCCGGCCGCTGGTCAGCGCGTTCGAGGCGGAGCACCAGATCGCGCCGTCATGAGCCGGCGGTAGTCTCGGGCAGCGTGACCCCCGTCGACATCCGGCTCCGCGAGTGGCGCGAGGACGACGCCCCGGCCGTGCTGCGCGCGTTCCGTACGCCCGATCTGCGCCGCCAGTCGTCCTTCCCCGTCGTCACGCTCAAGGACGCGGTGGGCTGGATCACGTCCTGGACGGGCGTCGGGCACGCGTTCGCGGTGACCGTCGAGGGCGGCGCGGTGGTCGGCAACGTGGCCGTGGCCGGGATCGACGCCCACGACAACGGGTGGGTGTCCTACTGGGTCCTGCCCGCGCACCGGGGGCTCGGGATCGCGACGGCGGCCACCGAGCAGCTGGCCCGGTGGGCGTTCGCCGAGCGCGGGCTCTTCCGCCTGGAGCTGGGGCACCGCACGGACAACCCGGCGTCGTGCCGGGTGGCGACCAAGGCGGGGTTCCGGGCGGAGGGCATCGAGCGCGGCAAGCTGCGCCACGAGGGCGTGCGCCTCGACGTCGAACGCCACGCCCGCCTCGCCACCGACTGACCCGCCCGGCCCGCTCCCGCCGTGGAGGGCCTGAGGGCGAGGCTCGCATCAGGGAGGGCTTGGTGGCCAGCTGATCCCACTGCGGAGGGCCGGGTGATCGGGTGCGCTGGTCACGTGGTGTCGGGGTGAACTACCCTTTTTCGGGTGGACAGCGAGAGCCGGGCCGCGGCCGGGCTGCTGGCGGCCCTGAGCAGGGCGGCCGAGATCCTCGCCGGCTTACGCCACCCCTTCGTGCGCAGCCGTCCCTTCTCCTGCTTCGTCCCGCCCTCGGGGGTGCGCACCGGCGCCGACTTCGTCCTTCCCGACGGCCGCGAGGTGCGCTTCGAGGTGTCCCTCACCGTCTCCGGCGACGCCTTCCACGTGGCGGGCGGGATCACCGCGGAGGGCGAGCCGCTGCTGGAGCTGCCGAGCCGAAGCCTGCCGGACGTGCACGACGCGCTCGCCGTCCTGGACGACTACGCGGCCGACGTCGCCGCCCCCGCTGACCGCATGCTGGACGGCCTGCTGGACGAAATTGTCTAATTGTCTGACAATGGAGGCATGAAGAACGGACCTCTCGCCGTCGTGGGCGCCTCCGCGCTCTGGGGCACCGCGGGCACCGCGGGGTTGCTGGTCTCGGCCGACTCGGTCGCCCTGGCCGCGGCCCGGCTGGTCATCGGCGGCGCCGCGCTCGGCCTGCTCGCGCGGGCCGGCGTCCGGCGGGCGTTCCGGCCGGCGCTGGTGCCGGCGGCCCTGGCGGTGGCGGCGTACCAGCTGTGCTTCTTCGCGGCGGTCGGCCGCACGGGCGTGGCCATCGGCACGGTGGTCGCGATCGGCAGCGGGCCCGTGTTCACGGGCCTGCTGTCCTGGCTGCTGCACGGACGGCGGCCGAGCGGGCGGTGGGCGCTGGCGACCACCGCGGCGGTCTGCGGGTGCGCGGCGCTGATCGGCGGCGGCGGCGCGCAGGCGGGCGGGCAGATGGTGTCGGGCGTGCTGTTCGCGCTGCTCGGCGGCCTGCTCTACGCCTTCTACGCGGTCTCCGCGGCCAGGGCCATCGAGCAGGGGGCCGAGTCGGACGCCGTGATGGGCGTGCTGTTCGGCGGCGCCGCCCTGGTCATGCTGCCGGTGCTGCTGGTCAACGGCGTCGGCTGGCTGGGGGAGCCGCGCGGGCTGCTCGCCGTGCTCTACCTGGGCCTCGGCACCACCGCGCTGTCCTACATCCTGTACGGGCGCGGCCTGCGCAGCACGCCGGTCGCCACGGCCTCGACGCTGGCGCTGGCCGAGCCGGCCGTCGCCGCGCTGCTGGGCCTGCTGGTGCTGGGCGAGCGGCTGGCCCCGCTGTCGATCGCCGGGCTGGTGATGCTGGTGCTCGGGCTGGTGGCGGTGGCCGTGCCGGAACGCGGCAGAGGTCAGGCCAGAGGTCAGGGCAGGGAGCAGGGCAGGGAAACGGCACTAGCATCACAGCCGTGATGTTGCCCCTCAAACCCGTCTCCACGGTCGGCGCGCTCGCCGACGCCCTGCGCACCCGCGTGCTCTCCGGCGAGATCGCGCCGGGCACGCCGCTGCCCGAGCAGGAGATCGCCGCGTCGTACGGCGTGGCCAGGCCGACCGTGCGGGAGGCGCTGGCCGGCCTGGTGCACGAGGGACTACTCAGGCGGGAGCGCAACCGCAGCGCTTATGTCCCCGAGGTGACGATCTCGGACCTCCAGGACCTCATGTACGTGCGGCGTCCCCTGGAGGACCTGATGGCCCAGGCCGTGGCCGGCCGCCGGGTGCCCGACGCCGAGGCCGCGCTGCTCAGGTGGGCGGAGCTGCCGGCCGACGCGCCCTGGTCGGCGACCGTCGCCGAGCACATGGCCCTGCACGAGGCGCTGATCGAGGCGGCCGGCAGCCGGCGGCTCGTACGTCTCTACGCCACGCTCGCCGCCGAGACCAGGCTCGGCATGGTCCGCCTGCGCCAGGTCTACCGCGACCGGGACGTCCTGATCCGGGAGCACCGCGAGCTGCTCGACGCCATCGCGGCGGGCCCGGTGGAGGCGGCTCGGGCGGCCGTCGCGGCGCATCTCAGCCACAACTGGGGCAGTCCCGAGCTGTTCTGAACGGGTGGGTCATGTGCGTCATTGACCGCGAACCCTTGCGGGACGGCCCCGGAACTCGCAAGAATCGCGGCCATGCACGGCAACCCGATGCCGGACTCCTACGTATATGTCACCGAAGAGGGCGTCACCCGCCACTACGCCGACGGCAGCGTCGAAGCCCTCGCGTGGGAGGACGTGGTGGAGGTCCGTGTCGCCACCGAATCCGGGGAAGACGTCCTCTACATCCTGCTCGATCGGGACGGCGAAGGCTGCGTGGTGCCGCGTTCCGCGACTGATGCCACCTTTGTCGCCCGGCTACGCTACTTGCCCGATTTCGATCTCGACCGGCTGAACCTGGCCGCCGATTCCGCGCGTGACGGAGTTGTGGTCGTGTGGCGCAGCCCTGATCCGCCGTCCGCATTGCCGGACCTGGAGTACGACTAGCGGCTCCGCCAGCCGGTCACCTGGCGAAATGTCGCCGTAAACCGCACATTTTCCCGCTCTGACGCTGCACTTTTGGATCGTTCCGTCAACCCCCGAAACCCCTAGATCGACGTCCGATTGTGGACATTTCCCGTTATTCCCCAGGTTGGAATCGATCTTTACTCTTTAGTGGGGGCCGCCGCCCTTGATATCGCATGGGTCATTGTCAACCTATGTGGCACAAGGAACGTCCTGTTATCGCGGTGAAAGCAGTTATCACAGGGTGGTGCTATGAGGGTGGGGACTGGGGAGTCCACTGCTGTGCTCCTCGAGGCCGCGCCACGCCTGGAGTCCAACATCTGGACCCGGGCGTATCTGCGGCTCCTGTTAGGCGGGGACACGGCGTGCGCGCTGCTCGCGTGCGCCTGCGTGCTGGGCGTACGCCTGGCCTCCGGCGTGTACGTGCCGATCGCCGAGTACGTGCTCGGGCTCGGCCTGCTCGTCGTCTGGCCGGTCGCGCTCATGATGGCGGGCGCGTACCGTCAGCGCGCCAACGGCGAGGGCACCGAGGAGTTCAAGGCCGTCTTCACCGGCGGCATCGGGCTGATGGCCACCACGGCCATCCTGGCCTACGCCACGCAGACGGCCATCGCGCGCAGCTTCGTCATGGCGATGCTGCCGCTGGTGCTGCTGGCCACGCTCTACTTCCGCTACCGCATGCGCAAGCGGCTCCATCGCAGGCGGGCCATCGGCGAGTACATGCGGCAGGTGATCGCGGTCGGGCACCGGGAGTCGATCCTCGACCTCGTCGTGCAGTTCCGCCGCCAGCCGCACCACGGCATGCAGGTGGTGGGCGCCTGCCTGCCGCACGACACGCTCGACGTCGACCTCGACGGCATCCCCGTCATGGGCTCCTTCGGCGACGTCGCCGAGGTCGTGGCCCATTCGCGGGCCGACGCGGTGGCCGTCCTGGCCTGTCCCGAGCTGGACGGCGCGGCGCTGCGCCGGCTGGCCTGGAGCCTGGAGACCGCGCGTACCGACCTGTTCGTCGCGCCCGCGCTCATGGACGTCGCCGGCCCGCGCATCAGCATCAGGCCGGTGGCCGGGATGCCGCTGCTGCACGTCGAGCACCCGGAGTTCGACGGCACCCGGCAGCTCGTGAAGGCGGCCTTCGACCGGCTGGTGGCCGGCGCGGCCCTGCTGGTGCTCGCGCTGCCGCTGCTGACGCTCGCCCTGGTGATCAGGCTCACCAGCCGGGGGCCCGCACTGTTCCACCAGACCAGGGTGGGCAGGGGCGGCAGAGAGTTCCGGGTGGTCAAGTTCCGCACGATGGTGGTCGACGCCGAACGCCTCAAGCACCAGCTGCTCGCGGCGAACGAGTTCGACGGCGTGCTGTTCAAGATAAGGAACGATCCAAGGATCACCCGCGTCGGCGCGTTCCTGCGCCGCTACTCGCTGGACGAGCTGCCGCAGCTGCTCAACGTCATCCGTGGTGAGATGTCCCTCGTCGGCCCCCGGCCGCCGCTGCCGGAGGAGGTCGCCAGGTACGGCGCCGACGTGCGCCGCCGTCTGGTGGTCAAGCCGGGCATGACCGGCCTCTGGCAGGTCAGCGGGCGCTCCGACCTGACGTGGGAG
This sequence comes from Nonomuraea sp. NPDC001636, assembly GCF_040298265.1. NCBI lineage: Bacteria > Bacillati > Actinomycetota > Actinomycetes > Streptosporangiales > Streptosporangiaceae > Nonomuraea > Nonomuraea sp. NPDC001636. The sequence goes on along the minus strand of NZ_JBEOZT010000039.1, from coordinate 60,556 downwards.
GAATCCGTCCGGCTCGACCTGCGCTACGTGGAGAACTGGTCACTCCTGCTCGACCTGCAGATCCTGTGGAAGACCTGGTCCGTCGTCACCCGTGGAGAAGGGGCTTACTAGCAGTGAAGGCACTCGTGCTCGCCGGAGGGTCGGGCACACGGCTCCGGCCCATCACGCACACCTCGGCCAAGCAGCTGGTCCCCGTCGCCAACAAGCCGGTCCTGTTCTACGGGCTGGAGGCCATCGCGGCGGCCGGGATCCGGGAGCTCGGCCTGGTGGTCGGGGACACGCAGGCGGAGATCGAGACGGCCGTGGGGGACGGCTCGGCGTTCGGGCTGCAGGTCACCTACCTCCGCCAGGAGGCGCCGCTCGGGCTGGCCCACGGCGTGCTGATCGCCCGCGAGTTCCTGGGCGACGAGGACTTCGTCATGTACCTGGGCGACAACTTCGTCGTCGGCGGCATCAACGACCTGGTGGACCGGTTCGCCAGGGAACGGCCCGCCGCGCAGATCATGCTGACCAGGGTCGGCGATCCCGGCCAGTTCGGGGTCGCCGAGCTGGACGCGAAGGGCCGCGTGGTCGGCCTGGAGGAGAAGCCGGCCCGGCCCAAGAGCGACCTGGCGCTGGTCGGCGTGTACCTGTTCAGCCCGGTGATCCACGCCGCCGTCGCCGAGCTCAAGCCGTCGTGGCGGGGGGAGCTGGAGATCACCGACGCCATCCAGTGGCTGATCGAGGCCGGGCTGCGCGTGGAGTCGTCGGTGATCTCGGGATACTGGAAGGACACCGGCAACGTCACCGACATGCTGGAGGTCAACCGGCTGGTCCTGGAGTCGGTCGAGCCCGGCGTGCGCGGGCGGGTCGACGAGGCCAGCGAGCTGATCGGCCGGGTCGTGGTCGAGCCGGACGCGGTGGTCGAGCGCTCCCGCGTGGTCGGCCCGGCGATCATCGGCCGGGGGGCGCGCGTCCAGGACAGCTACGTCGGACCGTTCACCTCGGTCGGCGCGTCGTGCGTGGTCACCGGCAGCGAGATCGAATACTCGATCCTGCTGCCCCGGGCGTCCATCGACGGCGTCGGCCGGATCGAGGCGTCACTGATCGGCCATGACGTCGAGGTCACCCGAGCGCCCAACACGCCCAGAGCCCACCGTCTCGTGCTGGGCGATCACAGCAAGGTACAGATCACTACATGACAAGAATTCTGGTGACCGGCGGCGCGGGATTCATCGGCTCCCACTTCGTCCGGGGGCTGCACGACGCGTACGTCACGGTCCTCGACAAGCTCACCTACGCGGGGAACCGGGCCAACCTCGAAGGGGTGCGGCACGAGTTCGTGCACGGCGACATCTGCGACGCCGAGCTGCTGCGCGAGGTCGTCCCCGGGCACGACCTGGTGGTGAACTTCGCCGCCGAGTCCCACGTCGACCGGTCGATCGAGGGCGCCGCCGCCGAGTTCATGCGGACCAACGTGCTCGGCACCCAGACGCTGTTGCAGGCGTGCCTGGAGGCGGGCACGCCCAAGGTCGTCCAGGTCTCGACGGACGAGGTCTACGGGTCGATCGACATCGGCTCCTGGGACGAGTCCGCGCCGGTGCGCCCGCGTTCGCCGTACGCGGCCAGCAAGGCGGGCGGCGACCTGATCGCCCGCTCGTACGCGATCACCTACGGCCTGAACGTGTCGATCACCCGCTGCGGCAACAACTACGGCCCCCGGCAGTACCCGGAGAAGCTGATCCCGCTGTTCGTCACGAACCTGCTGCGCGGCCGCCCGGTCCCGCTGTACGGCGACGGCGGGAACGTGCGCGACTGGATCCACGCCGAGGACCACTGCGCCGGCATCCGCCTGGTCGCCGAGAAGGGCGAACCCGGCGAGATCTACCACATCGCCGGCACCGCCGAGCTGACGAACAAGGAGCTGACCGCCCGCCTGCTCGAAGCCTGCGGCCGCGACTGGGACTCGGTGCGCCACGTCGAGGACCGCAAGGGCCACGACCGCAGGTACTCCCTGGACGACAGCAAGCTGCGCAAGCTCGGCTACCGCCCGGAGATCCCGTTCGACCAGGGGCTGAAGGACACCATCCGCTGGTACGCCGAGCACCGCGACTGGTGGCCCGCGTGACCGGGCGCCTGCCATGAGGTGGCTGGTCACGGGCGGCGGCGGGATGCTGGCCGCCGACGTCCTGGAGCGGGCCGCGCTGACCGGCGAGCCCGTGCTCGCGCTCGCCCGGTCCGAGCTCGACCTGTGCGACCGGCGCGCGGTGCGCGACTTCGTCGCCGCCTACCGGCCGGGCGTGGTGGTCAACTGCGCCGCCTGGACCGCCGTGGACGACGCCGAGACCCACGAGGACGAGGCGCTGGAGATCAACGGGCACGCGGTGGGCTGGCTGGCCGAGAGCTGCGCGCGGGCCGGGGCGCGGCTCGTGCACGTCTCCACCGATTACGTCTTCGACGGCACCGCGCCGGGCCCGTACCCGGAGGACGCGCCGACCGCGCCGGTGAACGCGTACGGCAGGACCAAGCTCGCCGGCGAGCGGGCGGCGCTGGAGCACGGGCACCACGTGGTGCGCAGCGCCTGGCTGTACGGCGCGGCCGGCCCCAACTTCGTGCGGACCATGATCAGGCTGGCGGCCGAGCGCGACACCGTGGACGTGGTCGACGACCAGCACGGCCAGCCGACGTGGACCGCCGACCTGGCCGACTACCTGGTCCGGCTGGCGCGCTCCGAGCTGCCGCCGGGCGTCTACCACGGCACCAGCTCCGGGGAGACGACATGGTGCGGCCTGGCCAAGGAGATCTTCACGCTGCTCGGCCTGGACCCGGACCGGGTGCGCCCGGTGAGCTCGGCGGGCTTCCCCCGGCCGGCCCGGCGTCCGGCCAACAGCGTGCTCGCGCACACGAAGGGAGAGCCGATCCGGCACTGGCACGAGGCGCTGCGCGCGGCCTGGCCGGTGCTGACGCGCGGGCGCCGGTGCGGCGTCGGGTAGGCGGCGCGGTGCTGTGGCTCATGGTGGCGGGCCTCGCGGGATGGGCGGGGCTGCGGCTGCTCGGGTGGGAGCCGAAGTTCCTGTGGTCGCAGCTCGTGTCGTTCACGCCGTACGCGGCGGCGCTGTCAGTGGTGCCGCTGGCGTTCGCGCTCTACCTGCGCGCCGGGGCGCTGATCGCCGCCGCGCTCGCCGTGACGTGCGCGTTCGCGGTGGCCGTCGTGCCGCGCGCGCTGCCCGAGGGCAACCCCCCGGCCGCCGGGCCGGTGCTGCGGGTGCTGGCGGTCAACCTGCTGCACTCCTCCGTGCTGCCGCCGGTGCTGGTGGAGACGGTCGAGCGCGAGCGGCCCGACGTGCTGCACCTGCTGGAGTTCACCGGCCTGATGCGGGAGCGGGTGGAGGAGCTGGGGCTGACGCGGCTGCTGCCGTACCGGATCGTGCTGCCGGGGGAGGACTCGTCGGGGGCGGCGATCTACTCGCGGTACCCGTTGCGGGCCGCGGACTCGCCGATCGCGGCGCCGCCCTTCGAGGAGAGCCCGCGCCACCTGCCCGCCGTCGTCACGCTGCCGGGCGGGCGGGAGGTGGAGATCGTCGCCGTGCACGCGTGCGCGCCCTCGGAGGGCTGGCGCACGGCCTGCTGGGCGTCGAGCATCCGGGCGCTGCCGCCCGCCGGCGGCCGCCTGCGCATCCTGGCCGGGGACTTCAACTCCACGCTCGACCACGCGGTGCTGCGCGACCTGATCGCCACCGGCTACCGGGACGCCGCCGACGTCACCGGAAAGGGGCTCTCCATGACCTGGCCCTACTACGAGCAGCCGCGGCTGTTCCCGAAAGTGGCCATCGACCACGTGCTGGCCGACCGGCGGATCGCGGTCCGGAGCTTCCAGACCCTGCGGGTGCCGCGGACCGACCACCGGGCCACGCTCACCGAGCTGGTCCTTCCTTGATGTGACGTTTCCGGAGCTGAGACCGATATGTCATGGACACCCAGGGGGACGGATGACGAGGTTGCCGGAGCGGAAGACGGTGTTCGGCACCGTGCTGGACGCCCTCACCATGAACCAGGTGATCGCCCGCTGCGTGGCGGCCGTCGCGGAGGGCGGCCGGCTGACCATCGGCGTGGTGAACGCCGCCAAGGTCGTCAACATGCGCACGGACGCCGCCCTGCGCCAGTCGGTGCTGGACAGCGACCTCGTGCTGGCCGACGGGCAGGCGGTGGTCTGGGCGGCGCGGGCGCTCGGTCACCGGATCCCCGAGCGGGTGGCGGGCATCGACCTGTTCACCGAGCTGATGGCCGAGGGCGGCCGGCGCGGCTACCGGGCCTACTTCCTCGGCGCGACCGGTGAGGTGCTGGCCGGCGTGCTGGACGAGGTGCGCGCCCGCTACCCGGGCCTGGCCGTCGCCGGGGCCCGCGACGGCTACTTCGCGCCGGAGGAGTCGGCCGAGGTCGCCGCCGAGATCGCCGCCTCGCGGGCCGACCTGCTGTTCCTGGGCATCACCTCGCCGAAGAAGGAGATCTTCATCCGCGAGTGGGGCGAGCGCACCGGGGCGCGGATCATCCACGGCGTCGGCGGCTCGTTCGATGTGCTGGCCGGGCGTACCCGCAGGGCGCCGGTGCGCTGGCAGCGATCAGGGCTGGAGTGGCTCTACCGCATGCTCCAGGAGCCGCTGCGGCTCGGGCCGCGCTACGTGCGCACCAACGGCAGTTTCCTGCTCCTGGTGGTCAGGGAGTGGGCCGGTGTCAGACGCAGGATCGAGGAGACGACGTGACGGATCACCGGATCGCTCTGCTGAGCTCCGGCCACCAGGACTTCGTGCGGGGCATGCTGGACCTGTCGGTGCGCGGCCTGCCCCCCGGCTACGGCGACGGCGGCTTCGTCTTCACCCGCCGGGGCCGGCGACAGGCCGACGGCACGTGGACGGCCGTGCCCGAGGGGCGCAGCATCCGCTACTCCGCGATCGTCGCGCTCGGCGTGGCCACCCTGGAGGAGTCCCGGCAGCGGGCGGCGCTGGCCGGCGACGACGTCCTCGACCTGGTGGGGAACCTGGTCAAGCGGCTGCCCGAGGTGCGCGGCGCCGGCGACGCGGCGCTGATCTGCTGGGCGGCGGCCGAGACCGGGCACGCCGACCTCGACCTGGCCCTGAGCCGCCTGGCCGAGCTGGACGCGGGCGGGCAGATCCACACCGTCGAGGCGGCGTGGGTGCTGGCCGCCCTGGTCGCGGCCGGGGTGCGCGACGGCCGGGCCGAACGCGCCCGCGAGCGGCTGCTCGGCGGGCTGACCGGCAACCGGCTCTACCCGCACGCGCTCGGCCGGGGCGCGCTGGTGCCGCGCTACCGCGCCCACGTGGGGTGCTTCGCCGACCAGGTCTACCCGCTCCAGGCGCTGGCCCGGCTGCACGCCGCCACCGGGGACGCCGAGGCGCTGAAGGCCGCCGAGCAGGTGGCCGCGGGCATCTGCCGGGCGCAGGGGCCGGAGGGGGAGTGGTGGTGGCACTACGACGCCCGTACCGGCTCGGTGGTGGAGGGGTATCCGGTGTACAGCGTGCACCAGCTCTCCATGGGGCCGATGGCGCTGCTGGACCTGGCCGACGCGGGCGGTACGGCGTACGTGGCGGAGATCTCCAAGGGGCTCGACTGGATGATCGAGCGGCCCTCGTTCGTGCTCGACGACCTGGCGCTGACCTGGCGGAAGGAGGCCAGGGCCGATCCGCGCAAGCTGGTGCGCGGGCTGCGGGCGATGGCGACGGGCGTGCACAAGGAGCTGCGGCTCGGCGTCCTGGACCGGGTCTACCCGCCGGTCGCGGTGGACCGGGAGTGCCGGCCGTACGAGCTGGGGTGGTTGCTGTACGCGTGGCTGGCCAGATGCGGACAAAGCGCGTGACTTAGCCCTGAATCGGTGCGATAGATCGATCCAGGGCTCGGGGGATTTTTCCGTTTCAAGGGGGTTCCCGTGTTACGGCGGCTTCGCCATGCGCTTTTTTCCGTCCTGCTGGTCACGACCGGGCTGGCGATCGTCGCGCCGCCGCCCGCGCAGGCACTGCCGGGCAGCTTCCAGAGACAGGTGGTCTTCAGCGGGCTGACCAATCCGACCAACATCGAGTTCGCCTCGGACGGCCGGGTGTTCGTCGCCGAGAAGAGCGGCCTGATCAAGGTGTTCGACTCCCTCGCCGACACCACGCCGGCGATCTACGCCGACCTGCGCACGCAGGTGCACAACTTCTGGGACCGCGGCCTCCTCGGCCTGGCCCTGCACCCGGACTTCCCGGCCGACCCACGCATCTACGTGCTGTACTCCTACGACGCGGTGCCCGGCGGCAGCGCGCCGCGCTGGGGCGCCGCGGGCGTGAGCGCCGACCCGTGCCCGACCCCGCCCGGCGCGACGGGGGACGGCTGCCTGATCACCGGGCGGCTGTCCGTGCTGGCGCCCTCGGGCGGCTCGGTCGCCGAGACCCCGCTGATCACCGACTGGTGCCAGCAGCACCCCAGCCACTCCGTTGGCGACCTGGCGTTCGGCCCCGACGGCATGCTCTACGCCAGCGGCGGCGACGGCGCCAGCTTCAACTTCGCCGACTATGGCCAGGACAACCTGACCAGCTCCGACGTCACCCCGGACAACCCCTGCGGCGACCCGCCCTCGCCCGTCGGCACCGCGCTCAGCCCGCCGGCCGCCGAGGGCGGCGCGCTGCGCTCGCAGGACCTGCGCACCGGCGGCGACCCGGCGGGCCTGAACGGCAGCATCATCAGGATCGACCCGGACACCGGCGCCGCCGCCCCCGGCAACCCGAACGCGGGGAGCAGCGACCCCAACGCGGCCCGGATCATCGCCTACGGCCAGCGCAACCCGTTCCGCATCACCGTACGGCCCGGCACGAACGAGATCTGGGCGGGCGAGGTCGGCTGGAACACCTACGAGGAGATCAACCGGATCGCCTCGCCCACCGGCCCGGTCAGCAACTTCGGCTGGCCCTGCTACGAGGGCCCGGCCCGGCAGGGCGGCTACGACAACCTGAACCTGACGCTCTGCGAGAACCTGTACGCGGCCGGCCCGGCGGCGGTGACGCAGCCGTACTTCGCCTGGAACCACGCGTCCAAGCCCGCGCCGAACGACCCGTGCCCGTCAGGCGGCTCGTCCTCCAGCGGCGTCGCGTTCTACGAGGGCGGCTCCTACCCGGACGCCTACGACGGCGCGCTGTTCTTCTCCGACTTCAGCAGGTCGTGCGTCTGGGTCATGACCAAGGGCGCGAACGGCCTGCCCGACCCGGCCACGGTGACCACGTTCGACTCCGGGATGCCCGCCGTGGAGGTGCAGACCGGCCCCGGCGGCGACCTGTTCGCGGTCGACTACACCAACGGGCAGATCATCCGATACCTGTACAACAACACCCCGCCGACCGCCGTCATCGGCGCCAGCGCGACCTCGGGCAACGCGCCGCTCACGGTCAACTTCACCTCCGCCGGATCCACCGACGCCGACGGCGACCCGCTCACCTTCCGCTGGGACCTGGACGGCGACGGCGACCACGACGACTCCACCTCGGCCACGCCCTCCTACACCTACGCGCAACCGGGCTCCTACGTGGTCAAGCTGCGGACCGACGACGGGCGAGGCGGCCAGGGGAACGCGACCGTCACGATCAACGTGAACAACACGGCCCCCACGGCGACGATCAACTCCCCGTCGCCCTCGCTGACGTGGGCCGTCGGTGACACGATCACGTTCTCCGGCACCGGCACCGACGCCCAGGACGGCACGATCCCCGGCTCGCGGATGCAGTGGAAGCTGATCATGCATCACTGTCCCAGCACCTGCCACGAGCACGAGATCACCACCTTCACCGGCACCGGCGGCTCCTTCGCGCCGCCGGACCACGAGTACCCCTCGCACCTGGAGCTCAGGCTGACCGTGACCGACGCGCACGGCCTGACCGACACCAAGAGCGTGCTCCTCCAGCCGAAGACGGTGAACCTGACCTTCCAGACCGTGCCCGCCGGGCTGCAACTGGGCTTCAACAGCGAGCAGACCGTCGCCCCCTTCACCAGGACGGTGATCGTCGGCTCGCACAACTCGGTCTCCGCGCCCTCGCCGCAGAGCTCCGGCGGCTCCAGCTACACGCTCACCTCCTGGTCCGACGGCGGCGCGGCCACCCACAACGTCACGGCGCCGGCCACCGCGACGACCTACACCGCGACGTACCAGCAGTCCCAGGTGCCGGACGGGCTGGTGGCGGCGTACGGGATGGACGCGGGCGCCGGGACGGCGGTCGCCGACGCCTCGGGCAAGGGCAACAACGGCACGGCCGCGAACACGACGTGGTCCCTGACCGGCAAGTACGGCCAGGCGTTGTCGTTCGACGGCACGTCGAGCTGGGTGACGGTGGCCGATTCCAGTTCGTTGCGTCTGACGAACGGGATGACGTTGGAGGCGTGGGTGCGTCCGTCGAGTGTGACGGGGTGGCGGACGGTGGTGATGAAGGAGTTCGGGGCGGATCTGGCGTACGCGGTCATGGGGAGCGGCGGCAGCGGCCCGGCGGCGTTCGTCTACACCTCCTCGGGAGCGAACGCTCCGGCGGCGAACAACCTGCCGTTGAACACCTGGAGTCATGTGGCGGCGACCTATGACGGTTCGATGTTGCGGATGTTCGTCAACGGCACGCAGGTGGCGACCAATCCGACGGTCGGCAACCTGCGCGCCGGGACCAGCCCCCTGCGGATCGGCGGGAACAGCGGCTCCGGCGACTACTTCAGCGGTCTGATCGACGAGGTGCGGATCTACAACAAGGCGCTCACCACCGCCCAGATCGCCACCGACATGAACACGCCCGTCGGGCAGCAGGGACCGCCCGACACCCAGCCGCCCACCGCGCCCGGCTCGCTGGCCGCGACCGGGGGCCAGGGCAGCGCCCAGCTCACCTGGACGGCCTCGACCGACAACGTGGCCGTCACCGGGTACACCGTCCACCGGTCGGTGACCGCCGGGTTCACGCCGTCCGGGGCCAACCAGGTGGGCTCGACCGCGAGCACGTCGTTCACGGACTCGGGGGTCGCGGCGGGCACGTACTACTACCGGGTCGTGGCCTTCGACGGCTCCGGCAACACCGGCCCGTCGTCCGGCGAGGCGTCGGCGGTGGTGACCCAGCCGCCCACGGTCAGCGGGCTGGTGGCGGCGTACGGCATGAACGCGGGCACCGGGACGGCGGTCGCGGACGCCTCCGGCAACGGCAACAACGGCACCGCCGCCGCGACCACCTGGGCGGCCGGCAAGTACGGCCAGGCGTTGTCGTTCGACGGCACGTCGAGCTGGGTGACGGTGGCCGACTCCAGCTCTCTTCGCCTGACGAACGGGATGACGTTGGAGGCGTGGGTGCGTCCGTCGAGTGTGACGGGGTGGCGGACGGTGGTGATGAAGGAGTTCGGGGCGGATCTGGCGTACGCGGTCATGGGGAGCGGCGGCAGTGGCCCGGCGGCGTTCGTCTACACCTCCTCCGGCGCGAACGCTCCGGCGGCGGCCAATCTGCCGTTGAACACCTGGAGTCATGTGGCGGCGACCTATGACGGTTCGACGTTGCGGATGTTCGTCAACGGCACGCAGGTGGCGACCAATCCGACGGTCGGCAACCTGCGCGCCGGGACGAGTCCGCTGCGGATCGGCGGGAACAGCGGTTCCGGCGACTACTTCAGCGGCCTGATCGACGAGGTGCGGATCTACAACAAGGCGCTCACCGCCGCCCAGATCACCACCGACATGAACACGCCGGTCAGCTAGTTCCGGCTGCTCTCGTCGCGCAGCCAGGTGGTGTAGTCGCCCGCGCGGATCGCGCGGGCGGCCCGCCGCCTGGCCAGCACGGCCATCGCGGCGAAGACCACCGCCGCGCCCGCCAGGCGCGGCTCCTTCGCCACGATGGCCGCCAGGTCGCGCGGGCCGGTGCGCTCGCCCGCGCCGGCCGAGGTGCGCTCCAGCTCGGTGACGCTGGTCATGGCGCGGACCCGGCGGCGCAGCAGGTCGGCGACCGTGCGCGGCGGATGGATCACCGCGCGGGCGGTGCCGACGATCACGCGTTCGTCGGGCGTGAACGCCAGCGAGGCGGTCAGGTCGTCGGCCATCACCGGCGGCAGCGCGCGCAGCCGCTCGTTGCCCGCGCCGTTCACCGCGATCACGCCCCGGGCGAACAGCCCGGCGCGGACGTGCGGCAGCCGCGTCCAGATCGCGTAGTAGGCGCGCACCGGCCACGGGCGGTCGGCCAGCGTCAGGTCCCGCTCCGGAGCGGCGGCGAGCGGCCCGTCCGGCGCGGCCAGCACGGCCGCCAGCGCGCGCGCCGAGGCCGTGCTGAGCTCGACGTCGGCGTCGACGTACAGGCGGGGGTAGCCGCGGGCGGCCGCGTCGCCCATGCGCAGCGCCGCGCTCTTGGACGGGACGGGCGTGGTCAGCACCCGGACGTCGTACGGCCGGGCCACCTCCGCCGTGCCGTCGGTGCAGCCGTTGGCGACGACCACCACGTCGAACTCGCCGGGCGCCGCCTCGCCGAGCAGGCCGTCCAGCAGCCGGCCGAGCACCTTGGCCTCGTTGTGGGCCGGGATCACGACGCTCACCACGACGGGAGGATCCCCGCGTCGCGGGCCTGCTTGAGCGTGGGGGCGGCGGCGTCCTTCGCCGACAGGACCGGCTCCACGTCGATCGGCCACTCGATGGCGAGATCGGGGTCGAGGGGGTGGATGCCGTGCTCGTGGGCCGGGTCGTACGGGGAGGAGCAGAGGTAGACGACCGTGGCCGACTCGCTGAGGGCCATGAAGCCATGGCCTAACCCCTCGGTCAGGAAGATGCCCTGGCGCGAGACGTCGTCCAGCCGCACCGCCTCCCACCGCCCGTACGTCGGCGAGCCCACGCGGACGTCCACCACGACGTCCAGGGCCTCGCCCGCCACGCACATGACGTATTTGGCCTGGCCGGGCGGCACGTCGGCGAAGTGGATGCCGCGCAGCACGCCCCGGCTGGAGACCGAGCAGTTGACCTGGGCCAGCTCGATCGAGCGCCCTGTCGCCTCCCGCAGGTCGGCGGCGCGGAAGCTCTCCAGGAAAACCCCCCGGGGATCGCTGAGGATGCGGGGGGTGTAGAGCAATGCTCCATCGATGCTCAGGCGTTTCATGAAGACACTTGTAACACTCATTGCCGCTCACCCGAAGTATGGCTGTGGGTTTCCAAAGGGGGAAATCTTGTCATTTCTGGGTGGGGCCCTTTGTTGATGACATCGTGCCGGTTGTGCGGCTCGACGGACCTGGTCGGCGTGGTGGATCTCGGGGCGACACCGCCCTGTGAGCTCTTCCTCACGGCGGAACAACTCGATCAGCCCGAGCTCACCTATCCCCTTCATCTGCGGGTTTGCACGGGCTGCTGGCTGGCCCAGATCCCGCCGTTGATCACACCGGAAGAGACATTCACCGAATACGCCTACTTCGCGTCATTTTCTGCCTCCTGGGTGGAGCACGCGCGGCGGTTCGTGGACACGGCCGTGGAACGGTTGAAGCCGTCGTTCGTGGTCGAGGTGGCCAGCAACGACGGCTACCTGCTGCAGCACGTGGTCGGACGCGGCATCCGGTGCCTCGGCATCGAGCCGTCGGCCAACGTGGGGCAGGCGGCCAAGGACAAGGGCGTGCCGACGCTCACCGCGTTCCTGACCCCGGAGACGGGCGCGTCGGTGCGGGACGGGAACGGTCCCGCCGACCTGGTGGTGGCCAACAACGTCTACGCGCACATCCCCGACGTCATCGGCTTCACCCAGGGGCTGCGCGCCCTGGTGGCCGACGACGGATGGGTCTCGATCGAGGTCCAGCACCTGCTCACGCTCGTGGAGCTGAACCAGTACGACACGATCTACCACGAGCACTTCCAGTACTACACGGTGGCCTCCGCGCAGCGGGCGCTGGCGAGCGGCGGGCTGACCCTGGTCGACGTCGAGCTGCTGCCCACCCACGGCGGGTCGATCCGGCTGTGGGCGCGGCCCTCGGGCAGCCCGTCCGGCCGGGTGCTCGACGTGCTCGCCAGGGAGAAGGCCGCCGGGCTGCACGACCTCTCCGGTTACGCGGGGTTCGCGGAGCGGGTCGCCCGCGTCCGCCGCGACCTGCTCCGATTCCTGATCACCGCCGCCGAGGAGGGCAAGACGGTCGCCGGGTACGGCGCGCCGGGCAAGGGCAACACGCTGCTCAACCACTGTGGCGTCCGGCCGGATCTGCTGGCCTACACCGTGGATCGCAATCCGTACAAACACGGCAGGTTCACGCCGGGCACCAGGATCCCGATCGCTCCGCCGGAGCGCATCGCCCAGGACCGCCCGGACTATGTGCTGGTCCTGCCATGGAACCTGCGCGAAGAGCTCACCGCTCAGCTCTCCTATGTGCACGAATGGGGAGGCCGGCTGGTCTTCCCGATCCCACACCTGGAGGTCGTGTGAAGGTTGTCTTGTTCTGCGGAGGATTCGGCACCCGGATGCGGACCGGTGTGCCGGGCGAGGTGCCCAAACCGATGGCGCTCGTCGGCCCGCGACCGCTGCTCTGGCACGTGATGCGCTACTACGCCCACTTCGGACACAAGGAGTTCATCCTGTGCCTGGGGTACGGCGCCCACCACATCAAGGACTTCTTCCTCGGCTACCAGGAGGCCACCTCCAACGACTTCGTGCTGCGCGGCGGCAAGGTCGAGCTGCTGTCGAGCGACATCTCCGACTGGTCCATCTCGTTCGTGCAGACCGGGACGGACTCCCCGATCGGGGAGCGGTTACGCCGGGTCCGCAGCCATCTGGGCGACGACGAGATGTTCCTCGCCAACTACGCCGACGTGCTCACCGACGCGCCGCTGCCCGAGATCATCGACCGGTTCACCGAGTCCGGCGCGGCCGCCTCAATGATGGTGGTGCCGCCGTCCCAGACCTTCCACTGCGTGGACGTCGGCGAGAACGGGCTGGTCGGCGGCATCTCGCCGGTCAGTGAGATGCCGGTGTGGGTCAACGGCGGCTACTTCGTGCTGACCCAGGAGATCTTCGAGCACATCCCGGAGAACGGCGACCTGGTCGCCGACGGCTGCGCCGAGCTGGCCAAGCGCGGACGCCTGCTGGCCTACCCCCATCGCGGCTACTGGCGGCCCACCGACACCGTCAACCAGCGCATGGAGCTGGACGAGGCGTACTCGCGCGGCGTGCGCCCGTGGGCTCTGTGGGAACGGTCCCGGTGATCGGACTGCGTCCCGGGGGCGTGACCTCCGTCGTGGCGCTCGCCGCGCACTGCGACGACCTGGCGATCGGAGCCGGCGGCAGCCTGCTGACGATCTGCGCCGCCCGTCCCGGCGTGCGCGTGGACGCGCTGGTGCTGTCCGGCGGCGGGACCGAGCGGGAGGACGAGGAGCGCGCCGCGCTGGCCGACTTCTGCCCCGGCGCGGACCTGCGGGTGAGCGTGCTCAAGCTGCCCGACGGCTACCTGCCGGCCCGCTGGGAGGAGGCCAAGGCCGCGGTCGAGGAGCTGCGCGCCCGCACCGAGCCCGGCCTGATCCTGGCGCCCTGGCGCGGCGACGCCCACCAGGACCACCGGGGGCTGGCCGAGCTGGTGCCCACCGCCTTCCGCGACCACCTGACGCTCGGCTACGAGATCGTCAAGTGGGACGGCGACCTGGCCGCCCCAGCCGTCTACCAGCCGCTCACGCCGGAGGTGGCCGAGCGCAAGGCGGACCTGCTCCAGCGCCACTACGCCTCGCAGCGGCACCGCCCCTGGTACGACCGCGAGGCGTTCCTGGGCCTGGCCCGCATCCGGGGCATCGAATGCCACACGCGGTACGCCGAGGCGTTCCACGTGTCCAAGCTGACCGTCGATCTGGAGAACTGATGCGGGTACTGCTCACCGGCCACCAGGGCTACCTGGGCAGCGTGATGGCCCCCGTCCTGGCCGAGGCCGGGCACCAGGTCGTCGGCCTGGACTCCGGCCTGTTCGCCGACTGCGTGCTCGGGCCCGAGCCCGAGCCGGTCGAGGCGCATGCCGTGGACCTGCGCGACGCCGGCCCCGAGCACGTCGCCGGGTTCGACGCGGTGATCCACCTGGCCGCCCTGTCCAACGACCCGCTCGGCGCGCTCGCGCCCGACCTGACCTACGACATCAACCACCACGCCTCCGTACGGCTGGCCAGGCTGGCCAGGGACGCGGGCGTGCGCCGCTTCCTGTACGCCTCCACCTGCTCGGTCTACGGCGCCTCCGGCGGCGCGGACCTGCTGGACGAGGAGGCCCCGCTGCGCCCGGTCACGCCGTACGCCGAGTCGAAGGTGCGGGTCGAGGACGACCTGACCGCGCTGGCCGACGACGACTTCACCCCGGTGTTCCTGCGCAACGCCACCGCCTTCGGGTTCTCGCCCAGGCTGCGCGCCGACATCGTGCTGAACAACCTGGTGGGCCACGCGCACCTGACCGGCGAGGTCCGGGTGTTGTCCGACGGCACCCCGTGGCGTCCGCTGGTGCACGCCAGGGACATCGCCGACGCGTTCGCCGCCGCCCTGACCGCGCCGCGCGAGGCCGTGCACGCCACGGCGTTCAACGTGGGCACCGAGGCCAACAACGTGACCGTGGCCGAGATCGCGGCCGAGGTGGTCGCGGCCGTGCCCGGCTCGACGCTGACGATCACCGGCGAGACGGGCGCCGACCCGCGCTCCTACCGCGTCGACTTCTCCCGGATCAGGTCCGCCCTGGGCCACGAGGCCCGCTGGACGGTCAAGGCGGGCGCCGTCGAGCTCATCGACGCCTACCGCGAGCACGGCCTGACCAGGCACGACTTCGACCGCCGCTTCACCCGGCTGGCCCGGCTCGCCGACCGGCGCGAGGCCGGCACCGTCGACGCCACCCTGCGGCCATGACCGGCCCGGAGATGCACGACCTGGTACGGCGGCTCTACCCGCTGTGCCGCAGCATCACCGGCGACGGCCTGCGCCGCACCCTGGAGATCATCGGCGGCTCGATCCCGCTGGAGATCACCGAGGTGCCGACCGGCACGCAGGTGCTCGACTGGACGATCCCCCGCGAGTGGAACATCCGCGACGCCTACGTCAAGGACGCCGCCGGGAACCGGGTCGTCGACTTCCGGCGGAGCAACCTGCACGTCGTCGGCTACAGCGCGCCGGTCGAGGCCACCATGTCGCTGGCGGAGCTGCGCGGACGTCTGCACACGCTGCCCGGCCAGCCGGACCTGGTGCCGTACCGGACCAGCTACTACGCCGAGACCTGGGGCTTCTGCCTGAGCCAGAACACCCTGGACGGGCTGGCGGAAGGCCCGTACGAGGTCAGGATCGACTCCACGCTCGCCGACGGCCACCTGACCTACGGCGAGCACGTGATCCGCGGCCGCAGCTCGGCGGAGGTGCTGATCTCCTGCCACGTGTGCCATCCCTCGCTGGCCAACGACAACCTGGCCGGGGTGGCGGTGGCGGTGTCGCTGGCCCAGCGGCTGCTCGACCCCTGGTACACCTACCGGTTCGTGTTCGCGCCCGGCACCATCGGCGCGATCACCTGGCTGGCGCTCAACCGCGAGCGCGTGGACCGGATCAGGCACGGCCTCACCCTGGCCTGCGCCGGGGACGCCGGGACGATCACCTACAAGCGCAGCAGGCGCGGCGACGCCGAGATCGACCAGGTCTTCGCGCACGTGCTCAAGGACCGGCCGCACACCCTCCTGGACTTCTCGCCCTACGGCTACGACGAGCGGCAGTACTGCTCGCCGGGGTTCGACCTGCCCGTGGGCTCGCTGACCAGGACGCCCTACGGGAGTTACCCGGAGTACCACACCTCGGCCGACGATCCGGATTTCGTGCGGCCCGAGGCCATGGAGGACACCCTGGAGACGCTGTGGAGCGCCGTACGGGTCCTGGAGGGCAACCGCCGCTACCAGAACCTCAGCCCGTACGGCGAGCCCCAGCTCGGGGCGCGCGGCCTGTACGGCTCGCTGGGCGGCCGCAGTGACACGAAACAGGCCCAGATGGCGATGTTGTGGGTGCTCAACCTTTCCGACGGGCGGCACAGCCTGCTCGACATCGCGGAACGGTCGAACCTGCCGTTCCAGGCATTGGCGGACGCGGCGAACGCCCTGCAGAACGCGGGCCTGCTGAAGGAGTGGGTGGATTGAGCCTGGCGCTGAAAGTCGGCGACGTGGTCGAGGTTCTCAGTGCTGAAGAGATCCTGGCGACCCTCGATGAGCGCGGAGAGCTGGACAGCCTCCCGTTCATGCCGGAGATGCTGCGGTTCTGCGGGCAACGGCTGACCGTCCACAAGGTGGCCAACAAGCTCTGCGACACGATGACCAGGACCGGGATGCGGAAGATGGAGGACGCCGTCCACCTGACCGGCTCCCGCTGCGACGGCGCGGCCCACGGCGGCTGCCAGACGGCCTGCCTGCTCTACTGGAAGACGTCCTGGCTGCGGAAGGTGGACGGGGCGCCCACGGCCGAGGAGCCGGTCCGTCCCGAGCGGCCGCTGCTGCCGCTGCTGGAGGTCAACACCCGCAGGGAGCCCGCGCCGGACGGCGAGGAACGGTTCCGCTGCCAGGCGACCGAGCTGCTGCGGGCCGCCCCCGAACTGCTCCCGTTCCGCGACCTGGGCCAGTACGTCACGGACGTCCGGGTGGGCAACGCCGGGATCGCCTCGACCGTCCGGACGTTGTTCTTCGGCCTGTTCAACCGCTACCAGCGGCTGTCCAGGAGGTTCCCCCGGGCGCTGCGCTTCAGGGGCGGCCTGGACTGGGGGTTCGTGCAGCCCGGCCCGCACACCGGCCCGGCCCCGACCGGGACGACCGACCTCCAGCCGGGCGAGCTGGTCCGCGTCAAGTCCAAGGACGAGATCGTCGCCACGCTCACCACCAAGGGGTTCAACCGGGGGCTGGGCTTCGAGGAGGACATGGCCCGGTCGTGCGGCAAGGTCGCCCGGGTGACCGCGCGGGTCGAGCGCTGCATCGACGAGAAGACCGGAAAGCTACTTGAGATGAAAAATCCGTGCATCGCCTTGGACGGAATCATCTGCGACGGTGTGTACAAGTCCAACTGCCCCCGCGCGTTCATCCCGTTCTGGCGGGAGATCTGGCTGGAGCGGGTCAACGAGCAAGAGTAGGGCACAGCATGGTGGATCAGGCGAGCCCGGACATCAGTGACATTGGGCGCAAGGCGGGTCGAGGGGCGGTGTGGAGCCTGCTCGGCACGCTGGTCACCCGTGCGGGCTCGTTCATCCTCGGGCTGATCCTGGCCCGCCTCCTCGCGCCCGCGGACTTCGGCACGTACGCCGTCGCGCTCGCGGCCACCCAGTTCGTCATGGTGGTCAAGGACGTCGGCGTCATGTCGGCCGTCGTGCAGTGGCGCGGCCGGCTGGAGGACATCGCGCCCACGGCCACGACGCTCACGATGATCTCCGCGCTCGGCCTGTACGGGATCTTCTGGGTCGGCGCGCCGTACTTCTCGGCGCTGGCCGGCAGCGCCGAGGCCACCACCGTGGTGCGCATCCTCACCGCGGTCATCCTGGTCGAGGCGGTCACGGCGGTGCGCAGCGCGGCCCTGCTGCGCTGGTTCCGCACCGGCAAGAACGCCAAGGCGGTGCTCGCCGGCTTCCTGGTCAACGCGCCGGTGGCCATCGTGCTCGCGGTCAACGGCGCCGGGGCCTACAGCTTCGCCTGGGGGCAGCTCGCCGGGGCCGTGGTCACCGGCGTCTTCATGCTGATCTACGCCCGGCTGCCCTACCGGTTCGGCTTCGACCGGCACATCGCGGGCCGGCTGCTGAGGTTCGGGATCCCCTCGGCGGCCGGGATCGCCCTGGAGGTCCTGCTGCTCAACGTGGGCTACATCATCGTCGGCAACATCATGGGCGATGCGTGGCTCGGGTTCTACCTGATGGCGTTCAACGTGTCGAGCTGGGTGCCGGGCATCATCGGCAGCGCCATCCGCATGGTGTCGATCGCCGGCTTCTCCCGGCTGGCCGAGCGGGACGAGGAGTCGTTGTCGCTCGGCGTCCAGCGCAGCGTGCCGCTGCTCATCGCCATGGTGCTGCCGCTGGCGGTGTTCATGGCGGTGCTGGCGCACTCGCTGATCATCTTCATCTACGGCCCGGAGTGGGAGCAGTCCGCCGGGGTGCTGCGCTTCCTGGCGGTCCTGATGGTGGTGCGCATGCTCACCGCCTTCGCGCTCGACATCCTGAACGGCCAGGGCGCCACCCGCTCGACCGTCTGGATGAACCTCGGCCACGCCGCGGCGATGATCCCGGCGGTCATCGCCGGCACGCACCTCGACGGCATCCGCGGCGCCGCGATCGGCCAGGCCACTGCCGCCGTGCTGGTCGCGCTGCCGCTCGCGATGATCGCCGTGCAGCGGGCGGGGGTCCGGCTCGGGCCGGTGCTGCCCGGTCTCGTACGCCCGGCGGTCGGGGCGGTGGTCTGCGCCGCCGTCATGCTCGGCCTGGCGAGCCTGACCCACGGCAGCCCGTTCGTCCAGCTCGCCCTGGCCGGCGGCGGCGGACTGCTGGCGTACGTGCTGGTCGTGGTGACCCGCGACCAGTTCCACCTAGTGAGCGCCCGTCTGGTGCGGCTGCTGCCCGCCCGCGCGCGCTGACCCCGAGGAGAGACGATGCTGGTGTCCATCGGAATCCCGGTACGCAACGGCGCGGACCGGCTGGAGACGGCCGTGCGCTCCGCGCTCGCCCAGGATCACGCCGAGCTGGAGGTCGTGATCTCGGACAACGCCTCCACCGACGGCACGCAGGAGCTCTGCCGCGAGCTGGCCCGCCAGGACGACCGCATCGCCTACCACCGCCAGCCCCACGACCTGCACGTGGTCGGGAACTTCGTGGAGGTGCTGCGCCGCGCGCGCGGCGAGTTCTTCCGCTGGATGGGCGACGACGACCTGCTCGAACCCGACTACGTCTCGCGCACGCTGGAGCCGTTCCTGGCCGACGAGCGGCTCATCCTGGTCACCTCCGACGTCCGGTACACCGGCGCGGACGGGACCGTCCACGAGCCGCGCTACCGCGGCACCCGGATGCTCTCCGACGACCCGGTCGACCGCCTCGACGAGCTGTGGGACGTGGTCACGACCCAGCACCATGGCCTCGACCCGCTCTACGGGCTGATGCGGCGCGAGCGGGTGGCCGCCGTGCCCAGACCGCTGATGATCCGCGAGGACGAGGTCTACGCCACCATGCTCGCGCTGACCGCGCCCTGGGGGCACGTCCCGCACGTGCTGGCCCATCGCAACCTGCGCGAACGCCGCCTGTCCGGGATCGCCGCGGCGCTCGGCGTGCCGGCCTGGACCGCCCATTTCGCCACCACGCTGCAGTTCCGGGCCATGCACCGGGCCCTCGGCGGCACGGAACTGTCGGCGGAGCAACGCGCCCGCGCGCGGGCCGTGCTGCTGCGCACGTACTGGCGGCGCCAGCAGCAGATGCTGACGCACCGCAGCCGCAAGATCGCCGGGTTGGCCGCCCGACTCGTCTCCTCGAAAGGGTGAAACCCTCGTGCTGATTCGCATCGTGCGGCTGCTCATGCAGCCGGGCCGCATCCTGCTGGCCGTCCTGCGGCGCCTGCCGTTCGGCTCCCACGAGCTGCGCTGCGCGCTCGACCTCTATCCGCGGCCGCACTACGCGTACGGCGTCCAGCAGGCGGCCGAGCTGGC
The DNA here is from genome assembly GCF_040298265.1 of Nonomuraea sp. NPDC001636. Taxonomy (NCBI): domain Bacteria; kingdom Bacillati; phylum Actinomycetota; class Actinomycetes; order Streptosporangiales; family Streptosporangiaceae; genus Nonomuraea; species Nonomuraea sp. NPDC001636. Next base: position 40,925 of record NZ_JBEOZT010000039.1, on the reverse strand, counting down.
CCGGCGGCTCGGCGTCGGCCGGATCAGCGTGGTCGAGTTCGGCGTCGCCGGCGGCGCGGGCATGGTCGAGCTCAACCGCATGGCGGCGCTGGCGACGGCGGCGACCGGCGTCAAGATCGACGTGTACGGCTTCGACACCGGCGCCGGCCTGCCCAAGCCCACCGACTACCGCGACCTGCCCTACATCTGGCGCGAGGGCGACTTCGTCATGGACGTCGAGGCCCTGCGCGCCCGCCTGGGAGCGGCGCACCTGATCCTGGGCAACATCGAGGACACCGTCGGGGAGTTCCTGGACGGCGAGCGCCCCGCGCCCATCGGCTTCGTCTCGATCGACGTGGACTTCTACTCCTCGACGGCGGCGGCGCTCAGGCTGTTCGCCGGCGACCACCGCTACTTCCTGCCCCGCGTGTTCGTCTACCTGGACGACACCGTCGGCGACGACGACCAGGTCATCCACAACGACTACGTCGGCGAGCTGAGCGCGATCAGGGAGTTCAACGAGGACAACAAGGCGATGAAGCTGGCCCCGATCCACGGCCTGCGGCACAAGCGCCCGGTCCCCGCCCCCTGGAACGACAACATCCAGGCGCTGCACCGGTTCGACCACCCCGACTACTCGACCTATGTCGCCCGTCCGGACACCGAGACACAATTGCCGCTGTAATTCCCTGTAACGAAGAAGCGGGCACCGGCGAGAGAAAGGAAAAGAACGACGCGAGGGGGTAAATCTCGCTATGTCCGTTATATTAACCAATAGCCGAATTCGGGATGATGTTCGGCGCCAAATGATCTTCAAAGGGGACGTGTTCCTCTACTCCGCCACCCCCGCCTCGACCGAGCTGATCGAGTTCGCCCGCGAGCTGATCGAGGAGGCGTTCGGAGCACGCGACCCGCAGACCGCCCAGCACGAGATGCCGGTGGAGGACTTCGCCGCGCTGCTCGCCGAGCTCAAGCCCCGCTTCATCCATCATCCCACCAGCAAGAAGCTGATCCGCTCCCTGCTGGCGGAGCTCGGCATGGCGCTGGACAAGACCTACTTCGACGTGCCGCGGCTGCGCACCTCGACCGCCGACCACTACCTCGACTCGGGCATCTCCTACGCCTACCACGCGCACAGGGACTGCTGGTACTCCGCGCCGTTCTGCCAGGTCAACTGGTGGATGCCCATCTACGAGGTGGTCCCGGAGAACGTCTTCGCCCTGCACCCGCAGTACTTCGACCGTCCGGTGCTCAACGGCAGCGGGCGCTACGACTACGCGGAATGGACCGCGGTGAGCCGGCCCACCGCCGCGCAGCACGTCCACAGCGACACCAGGGAGCAGCCCAAGCCGGAGGAGGCGCTCGACCTCGACCCCGAGCTGCGGCTCGTCCCCGAACCGGGCGGCATGATGCTGTTCTCCGGCGCGCACCTGCACTCCACCGTCGCCAACACCTCCGGCAGGACCCGCTTCAGCATCGACTTCCGCACCGTCCACATCGACGACGTCCGCTCGCGCGCCGCCGCCCCCAACGTGGACGCCGCCTGCCGCGGCACCACCCTGCGCGACTTCCACCGGGCCGACGACCTGTCGCGCATCCCCGAGGAGCTCGCGGCGGCCTACGAGGCCGAGGCGCTGGCGAAGATCACCTGATCTGGGTCACCTGAACCGCGCCCGCGCGGCCTCGCGCAGGCTCCGCCAGCCTCTGTGCCGCTGGAAGGGCAGCTCGAAGACGGACGCGAACAACCACGCCACTCCCACGCTCGCCGGCACGGCCAGGGCGAGCGTGAGGAGGAAGGCGGGCATCCCCGGCGGCACACGCGGCGCGACCACCAGCCGGCTGACCATGACGACCAGCGGCGCGTGGATCAGGTAGAGGCTGTAGGAGAACGAGCCGAGCCGCCGTACCGGACGGGTGTCGAGCAGCCGGACGAGCCAGGAGGGCCGGCCCGTCGCCACGCCGGCCAGCAGCAGGCCGGCGGCGGGCCCGACCGCGAGGTCCACCCAGAAGAAGTGCCCGACCACCCACTCAGGACCGGCCACCACGACCAGCGCGAGCACCGGCAGCGCGGCCGCCGCGGCCAGCCAGTGCCAGGGCAGCCGCCCGGTGCGCTCCGACGCTCGCACCACCCCGGCGCACACCGCGCCCACGGCGAACAGCGCGGCGAACTGCGGGGTCAGCCGCATCAGCAGCTCCACGGCCGGCACGTACGGCGCCAGCGCCCCCACGGCCACCACGACCAGCGTCACCGCGCCCAGCATCACCGCCGCCCCCCACCGGCGCAGCACCAGCACCATCAGCGGGAACAGCAGGTAGAGCTGCGCCTCGACGGCGATCGACCACATGGCGCCGTTGGGACTGGGGGAGCCGAAGACGTCCTGGAGCAGCAGGCCGTAGATGAGCACCGACTGCCCGGTGGGCACCTGCTGGCCCGGCTGCGGGATGACCGTCCAGGCGATCACCAGGCTGAACAGCAGCGCCGCCCAGTACGGCGGCAGGATGCGCCAGGCCCGCCGGCTGAAGAACGTGGGGATGCCGCCCAGCCGCCAGCCGGACCGGGCGGGCGAGACCGCGAGGGAGAACCCGGACAGCACGATGAACACCACGACCGCGAAGTGCCCGTAGAGCAGCCACCCCGTCCACCAGGGCGCGTCGTTGACCGGGAACCCGGGGAACGACAGCAGCCAGCAGTGGTGCAGGACCACGAACAGCGCGGCCAGCCCCCGTAACCCGTCGAGCCCGGCGAGCCTGCTCCGTGTCGCCGGACGCTCAGTTGTCAGCCCCACCGCAAGCCCCCGTCGCCGTAGTCGTAGGTCTATCGCGGCGATCACGTCCGATGTAACCGATCTGGGGGGATGTAACGTCTGCCAGTGATTGGGCGATGGTCCGCTATAGGGCAAGTTCGCTGATGCGGGGGAACGTACCAAAATGGAGTTCTGGAAGGCGATCCTTGGTCTTCTCCGACGAATTCTGATAGGCCCGCCGCTGATCCTCCTGTCGATCCTGGTGGGCGGCGTGGTGTACCTCGTCCTCCCGACCCACTACACGACCGACGTCTCCCTCGTCCTCGCGACGCCGGTGAACGGCGGCACGGTCAACAGCGACAAGACCAAGCAAGGGCTGACCAACCCCTTCCTCTCCTTCAACGACGCGCTCAAGACCGGGGCCAGCATCGTCATCCTCGCGATGAACACCCAGGACGTCTGGACCGAGCTCGGCGCCCCCAAGGACGGCCCGACCGAGATCACCATCGACGACGGGCGCACCAACCCCAACGTCCTGGACATCAACGGGCCCTACATCTACATCAGGGTGGACAGCGAGTCCCCGCGGCAGGCCACGACCGTGCTCATGGCGGCCCGCGAGCGCGTGGCGACCGAGCTGTTCAAATGGCAGAAGACGCTCGGCGCGCCGCCGAACACCTTCATCACCTCCACCGACATCGTGCCGCCGTCCAAGCCCGAGGCCGACCACAGCGCGAACTGGCAGGGGGCGATCGGCGGCGCGCTGCTCACCCTGTTCCTGGGCCTCGGCATCGCCTACGGCGTGCTGGTCCGCCGCCGGCCCCGGCAGCGCCGGCAGCCCGAGCCCGCCGCCCCGGCCGCGCCTCCCGCCGCCGCTCCCGCTCCGGTCCCGGTTCCGGTTCCCGTCCCGGCTCCGGCGCCCGAGCCGGTCGAGGCGCAGGCGGCCGAGATCCCGGTCCTCGACGAGGACAGCTCGGCCACCATGGAGTTCCCCGCCTACCGGGCGGGCCCGCTGTCGCCCGTCCCGGGGCCGAGGAAGGCGAACCAGGACGACGGCGAGGAGTGAGGGCCCGCCATGGACTTCTGGGCGACGGCGAAGATCCTTTTCAAGCGCTGGTACGTGACGGTCCCCGCGTTCCTGCTCACGGTCGTGACGGCCCTCGGCGTGTTCGCCGTCGCGCCCAAGACCTTCATCTCCACCTCGGCGCTCGTGCTGACCCTGCCGGTGACCGGCGGCAGCGTGCCGAGCGACCCCAGGTTCCCCAACCCGCGCACCAACCCCCTGGTCTCCTTCGACCAGGGGCTCAGCATGACCTCCTCGATCCTCATCCAGGCGCTCAACACCCCCCGGACGGCCGCCGAGGTCGGCGCGCCCATCGGCGGCGACGTCACCCTCAAGATCACCAGTGGAGGCACCAACCCCGAGCTGATGCCCGCGACGCCGTTCATCGTGATCATCTGTGAGGCGCCGACCGCCGAGCTGGCCCACGGCATCGTCGTGAAGGTCACCGCCCTGGCCCAGAAGGAGCTGCGGGCCCGGCAGCAGCAGGTCAAGGCGCCGCCCGCCACGTACGTGACCGCCACCGTCGTGGTGCCGCCGACGGCGCCCGACGAGAAGAAGGGCAGCCGCATGCGCAGCGCCGTCATCACCGGCGCGCTGGCGTTCTTCATGAGCCTGTTCGCCGCCTTCGCCGTCGAGAGCTTCGCCCGGCACCGCCGTTCGCGCCGCCGGTCCGGGGGCGGTCCCGTGCGGTTCGAGCCCGCGCTCGCCAACGGCGCCAGGACGCCGGCGGGACACGAAGGATGACCGGCACCGTCCTGCCGCGGCGCGCCGACGGCGCCACCCTGGCCTGCCTGTTCGTGCTGTTCCTGCTGATCCTGCCGGCCCGCCTGGCGGTCGCCGGGCTGCCGCTCTCGCTCACCCCCGCCGAGATCATGGCCCTGTTCATGGGCGTGGTGTGGGTGTGCGCCCAGATGGTCGGCACGACCGGCGTCGCCAAGGGCGGCAACCCCGTCCGCACCTCGATCTTCGTCTACGGCATGCTCCTGCTGGCCGTCTACGGCTACACGACCTACCGCTACCTGCCCTCCGACGAGCTCAACCTCGCCGACCACACGCTGGTGCTCTACCTGGGGTACGCGAGCCTGCTCCTGGTCATGTGCGACGGCGTCGGCAGCCGCGAGCGCCTCGACTTCGTGCTCAAGGCGGTCGTCATCGGCGGCACGTTCGCCGCGATCGTCGCGTTGCTGCAGTTCCGGCTGGACTTCGACCTGACCGAGTACATGCGCGTCCCCGGCCTGCGTCACTCCTCGGTCGAGGAGGTGCCGACCGTGATCTCCCGGTCCGACCTGCGCAGGGTCGCCGGCACGCTCGGCCACCCGATCGAGTTCGGCGCGCTGTCGGCGATGCTGCTGCCGCTGGCCGCCCACCTCGGCTTCCAGGCGCGCAGCCGGGGCCAGGCCGCGACCCGCTGGTGGATCTGCGCGGCCGTCATCGCGGCCGGCCTGATGTTCTCGGTCTCCAGGACGGCCGTGCTCGGCCTGGCCGGGGCCGGGCTGATCCTGCTGCTCGGCTGGTCCAACCGGCGGCGGATCGTCACCATGGGCGCGTTCGTGGTGTTCCTGGGCTTCATGAAGGTGCTGGCGCCGGGCCTGATCGGCACGTTCTACAACCTGTTCGCCGGCGCGGGCGAGGACAGCAGCGTCATCTACCGCACCCACGACTACCCCTTCGCGATGCGGGAGTTCGCCAAGAGCCCGTTCTTCGGCCGCGGCCTCGGCACCTGGTACCCCTTCAAGCACCAGGTGTTCGACAACCAGTACCTGCTGTCCCTGGTGGAGACCGGGGTGGTCGGCGTGCTGGGGTTCGTCGGCGTGATCGGGTGCGGGATCGTCGTCGCCCTGCGGGTGCGCCGGATGAGCACCGACCCGAACGTGCGCAACCTCGGCCTGACCATCGCCGCCTGCCTGGTGATCCCGCTGCTCGGCGCGGCCACCTTCGACCTGCTGTCCTTCCCCGGCATCACCAGCGTGCTGTTCCTGCTCGTCGGCGCGGCCGGGGCGCTGATGCGGTTCGAACGCCGCGATCAGGCGGCCAGGACGGCCCTGAGCTCCTTCCACGAGCCCGCCGACCTGTCGCGCTCACTGATGGCGGTCACCGGCAACGGCCACGGCAGCGCGAGGTCGGGGTCGTCGTAGCGGACGGCCAGGTCCTCGGCCGGGTCGTGCTCCCTGTCGATGCGGTAGCAGACGTCGGCCTGCTCGGTCAGCGCCTGGTAGCCGTGCAGCACGCCCGGCGGCACGTACAGGTTGGCGAAGGTCACGTCGTCGAGCCGGACGGCGACGTGCGAGCCGAACGTCGGCGACCCCGGCCGCGCGTCCACCAGGACGTCCAGCACCGCGCCACGGGCCGCGCGCACCAGCTTGGCCTCGCCGCGCCCCGACCGGCCGTGCATGCCCCTGACCGTGCCGAGCCGCGAGCGCGACTGGCTGTCCTGGACGAACGCCGTGTGGTCCAGCCCGTGCTCGGCGGCGATCGCGGCGTCGAAGGTCCTGGTGAACAGGCCGCGGTCGTCGTGGCTCGGCGTCGGCACGAACAGCAGCGCGCCTTCGAGCCCCAGTCGCTCGACTCTCATCGTGTTCCTCTCCGGTGGAAGGGCCCGCGGCTGCCTGTGGCAGGGCCCGCGGTTCAGCCCGGCAGGGCCCGCAACCGGCGGGACGGCCTGAGCAGCGCCACGACCGAGGCCCTGGCCGTACGCCGCCCGGCCGCCGCCCGCATCGCCTCGCCGAGCAGCACCGCCAGGTAGAAGCCCGCGGTCGCGACCCGGCCCCGGCGCCGCCGGAACAGCCGGACACGGTTGACGGTGAGCAGCGCGGCCAGCATCGGGCTGGTCTTGGCTTCGCCGCCGATGTGCTCGACCACTGCGGCGGGCTCGTACCAGAGGGTCCAGCCGGCGTCCGCGGCGCGCAGCGCGTACTCGGTCTCCTCGCTGTAGAGCAGGAAGGACTCGTCCCAGGGGCCGAGCCGGGCCAGCGCCGTGGCCGAGACGAGCATGGCGGCGCCGGTGGCCCAGTCGGCCGGCCCGGGACGTTCGTAGCGGGCCGGATCGACGACCATCTCGCCCAGCGTGCCGATCCGGCCCGCCAGCCGGCCGCCGACCAGCGACTCGGCCAGCGCGCGGCGTACCGCGGGCGTGCGGCGCAGCGAGTGGTGGAGCACCCCCTCGGTGCTGACCAGCCGGGGGACCGCGATGCCGGTGCCGGGCCGGTCGAGGGCCGCGGCCAGCACGGCCAGGGCGCCGGGGCGCAGGCGGCAGTCCGGGTTCAGGACGAGCACCGCGTCGAGGTCGTCCAGGTCGAGCGAGGCGACCCCGGCGTTGATCGCCGCGGCGTACCCGGCGTTCCGGCCCACCTGAAGGGGCCGTACGGGCAGGCCGGTGGCCTGTTCGGCGATGGCGAGCGAGTCGTCCCTGGAGGCGTTGTCGGCCACGACGACGTCGGTGAGCCGGACCCCCTTCGCGCCCTCGGGCAGGGAGGCCAGGCAACCGCCGAGGACCGGCGCGCTGTTGTAGGTCACGATCACGATCGCGACTCGGGGAGGGCCGGGCGTCACATGTCGCCATCGGCGGCCGGGAATGGATCGTTACAGGTAACAGAAGGCACTGATGAGGCGATGAGGAGGTAGGGGCCGGGTGTCGTAGGAGACGGAGACACATTCCATGCAGGATCTGCAGGCTTTCACCTTCCACCGGGACGAGCTGTTCCCGCTGGCGGACAAGTACTCCGAGCAGTTCCGTACCGCCTCGCCGTTCCGTCACGTCGTCATCGACGACTTCCTGCCGCCCGAGGTGCTGGAGCCCGTCCTCGACGAGTTCCCCGAGCCGCGCGACGCCACCTGGCAGCGGTTCGACAGCGCGCGCGAGGTGAAGCTGGCGCTGGCCGACACCGAGCGCATGGGGCCGGCCACCCGGCGCCTGCTGGCCGAGTTCAACAGCGGCGTGTTCGTCGAGTTCCTGGAGCGGCTGACCGGCATCACGCAACTGGTCTCCGACCCGCACTTCGAGGGCGGCGGCCTGCACCAGATCCGGCCCGGCGGCTTCCTGAAGGTGCACGCCGACTTCAACCGCAGCCGCCGGCTCAACCTCGACCGCCGGCTCAACGGCCTGCTCTACCTCAACAAGGACTGGCAGGAGAGCTACGGCGGCCACCTGCAGCTGTGGAACAAGGACATGACCGCGTGCGAGGGCAAGATCCTGCCGGTCTTCAACCGGTTCGTGCTGTTCGCCACGACCGACGACGCCAACCATGGCCACCCCGACCCGCTCACCTGCCCGGACGACCGGGCCCGCCGCTCGATGGCGCTCTACTACTACTCCAACGGCAGACCCGACGACGAGGTCACCGACGACCACACCACGCTGTTCAAGCAGCGGCCGGGCGAGGCGTGGAAGAGCAACCTGCGCCAGGTCGCCAAACGCTGGACGCCGCCCGCGCTGGCCGACCTCGTCGGCGGCCGGAGGACCAAGGGCGAGTGAGGCCGTACGTCCGAGGGGGCTGGTGCCTCGTCGCGGTCCTGGCCGTGCTGCTGGGCGGCTGCACCGCGTCTCCCGGCGGGCCCGAGGTCACCCGGTCGCCCGCCGCGGCCACGTCCAGGCCGGGCACGCCGCCGCCGTCGAAGCCGGCCGAGCAGGGCTGGCCGGGCGCGCACAACACCGGCGTGCCCGAGGGGACGGCGCTGCGCAAGTCAGGATCGATCCGGGTGACCAGGAACGGCACGGTGATCGACGGCGTCGAGGTGACCGGCTACATCACGGTCGAGGCCGACGACGTGGTCATCCGCAACACGCGGGTGCGCGGCACCAAGGGCTGGTGGGGCATCCTCCAGCGCGAGGGACGCACCGGCCTGACGGTCGAGGACACCGAGATCTTCGGCAACGGCAGAGCGCGCACCCAGTTCGGCATCCTCAACCAGGGCAAGCTGATCACCATCCGCCGCGTGGACGTCCACACCATCTCCAACGGCATCCTCACCCAGCAGGGCCTGGTCGAGGACTCCTACGTGCACGACCCGAAGTACTACTCCGGCGACCACACCGACATGATCATGTCCACCGGGCCGCCCGCGCCCGGCACCGAGCTGGTCATCCGGCGCAACACGGTGATCAACACCCTCGACCAGACCGGCGCCATCGCCCTCTTCCAGGACTTCGGCGTGGTCAAGGACGTGACGGTCGAGGGCAACCTGCTGGCCGGCGGCGGCTGGTCGCTGTACGCCGGGGCCGGGGTGAAGGGGAAGTCGTCCAACATCAAGGTGATCGGGAACGTCTTCAGCCGCCGCGTCTGGCCCAAGGGCGGAGCGGCGGGGCCGGTTTCATATTGGGATAAAGACGGGCCCGGAAATCAGTGGCACGGGAACACCTGGGAAAACGGCGGCACAGTGTCGCCGGGATGACGCCTCCCTGTCGCATTTGCTGCGATAGATGAGAAACATGAGCTTGATGTGAATTTGGAGGATAACGAGTTTATTTCGGTAAAAGGCACCACTTCTTCTTTCGGCATGGCTACTCTCTCCCCTTGGGGGACTCGGACTCGGCCACGATCGGAAGGAGTCGCCTGTGTCGCGGCATCGAAGAGGGAAGAGGCGCACCGGCTGGTTATCCCTGGCCGGGGTCTCCGTGGTGGCGGTGCTGGCCGGCGGGTACGGCCTCGTCGTCTCCGACGTACTGGAGCCCCGGGCCGTCCTGACGGAAGTGAGCGGGGCGGGCAGCGCGGCCTCGCCGCAGGCCGCCGCCGGCCGGCGAGCCCGGCCGCGTCCCACCACCCACAAGCCCCGGCCCGCCAGGACCCGGAGCCAGGAACCCAGGTGGTGGCCCAGGCGGCCCACGAGGAAGCCGACCGCGCGCCCGACGCGCCGTCCCACCCACCGCCCGACGCCCCGCCCGACGCCGACCGACACCCTGCCCGGCACCCCGCCCGGCACCCCGCCCGGCACCCCATCCGAGACGCCCACGACGACACCTACGACGACGCCCACGGTGAGCCCTCCCGCCACGCCGACCGTCACGGCCACCCGCACCCCGACCCCGACCCCCACGGGCACGCCCCCCGGCGAGTCGCCGACCCCGACACCTACCAAGACGTCCACCGGCACCCCGACGGCGACCCATACGGCGACCCCCACGGCCACCAAGACCCCACCCCAGACGCCGACCAAGACCCCCGCCTCCACCCCGCCCCCCGGCGGCGGAGGCTGGCCCGGGGCGGGCAACACCGGCGTCCCCGACGGCACCGACCTGGTCAAGAAGACCGGCTCGATCGTCATCAAGGAGGACGGCAAGGTCATCGACGGCTGGGACGTCACCGGCGACATCACCGTCGAGGCCGACAACGTGACCATCCGCAACACCCGCGTCCGCGGCCAGAGCGACTACTGGGGCATCCTCCAGCGCGAGGGCTTCTCCGGCCTGAAGGTCGAGGACAGCGAGATCTTCGGCAACGGCAAGGTGCGTACCCAGTTCGGCATACTCAACCAGGGCAAGCTGATCACGGTCCGCCGCGTGGACATCCACACGATCTCCAACGGCATCCTCACCGACCAGGGGCTGGTCGAGGACTCCTACGTGCACGACCCGAAGTACTACTCCGGCGACCACACCGACATGATCATGTCCACCGGCACCGCCGCCCCCGGCACCGAGCTGGTCATCCGGCACAACACGGTGATCAACACCCTCGACCAGACCGGCGCCATCGCCCTGTTCCAGGACTTCGGCGTCACCAGGAACGTCACCGTCCAGGGCAACTTCCTGGCCGGCGGCGGCTGGTCGCTGTACGCGGGCGCCGGCCGGAAGGGCCTGTCGTCCAACATCAAGGTGATCGACAACGTCTTCAGCCGCAAGGTCTGGCCGAAGGGCGGCTACGCCGGCCCGGTGTCGTACTGGGACGCGAACGGGCCGGGCAACGTCTGGAAGGGCAACTCCTGGGAGGGCGGCGGCGCGAGCATCATGGGCACGGACTGACCTCGGAAAGCCCGAGTGCTAGCTGCGGACCGCGATGACCGACTTCACCAGCCCGGCCAGCCGCTCGAAGCGCAGCCGCGACTTCGGGAAGTAGTGCCGCATCTCGGTCACGCTCAGCAGCTCGACCTCCATGGCGATCATTCGGGCGGCGTCCCGGTCGGAGGTCGGCGTGTGGACGAGCGGCCAGCGGCGCAGGATCGTCGTCCGCGCGGCGAGCGGCAGGAACTGGAACCCGGGGAACAGGAAGTGTGGTTCGACCGGGAAGTACCGGTAGGGCGTCTGCACCCAGTGGCGATCGGCCATCTCGTGCACGGTGTCGGCGAACCGCTGCCGACGCTGGTGCCCGCCGACGTGCTCGATGACGGCGTTGGAGAAGACCAGGTCGTAGCGGCTGCCGCGGATCGCGGGCGGCAGGTCGCAGGCGTCGGCGACGTCGGCCCGCAACCAGGACGGCAGGTCGGCGGGCGGCTGTTCGAGGTTGACGATGTGCACGTGCGCGGGCCTGACCGGGGCGCGCATCCAGGCCCCGGCCGTGCCGCCGAGGTCGAGGACGCTCATCCGGTCGAGGTCGGGGAAACGGGCGGCGAACCATTGCCACCTGCGGGCCCGCGCCTTGGCTCCCAGCGAGTCGGGGGCGTCCACGAAACGACTGCGCAGGGCGTTCAGGCGGCTCATAAAGGCAACTCCTCCGGCCGGAATAAGTAGCCCTATGCTCGCAGAATTTCGCCCGTCCGGCTAAGAGGGCCTTTCTTCGTGACATTCTTGGGATGCATACCAATTGACCGTCCGGCGCAACCCTTCGTCCAATTCCGTGGCAGGGCGCCAGCCGAGCCGGTCCGCCGCCGGGACGATGTCGGCGACCTGCGTGATGTCGTGCGGGCGGTCGGGCGCGGTGCCGAACTCGGGCCGCGTGCCCGCGCCCGTGATGCGGTAGAGCCGCTCGACGATCTCGTGGGCGGCGGTCCGTACGCCGGTGCCGACGTCGAGCGTGTGGCCCACCGCCTTGTCGGACTCGCCCGCCAGCACGAACGCGTCGACGACGTCGTCCACGTAGATCCAGTCGGCGAGCTTGGCGCCCCTGGTCAGCCGGGGACGTTCGCCGCGCAGCAGGCTGAGCGTCACGTACGGCACCAGCTTGGTGGTGTCGGGCTGGGCCGGGCCGTAGACCATGCTGGGACGCAGCACGGTGACCGGAAGGTCCCAGAGCCGGTGGTAGAGCCGCGCGTAGCCGGTGGCGGCCCACTTGGACATCGCGTACGCCGACGAGGGCGGCGCATGGTCGTTGCCCGGCCGCGGCTCCTCGATCGAGCCGGTGAACACGGTCCGGACGCCGTGCTCGCGCGCGGCCGACAACACGTTGACCGCGCCCACGACGTTGCTCTCCAGCGTGGCCCGGACGACCTCGTCGCCGCGCGACCCGGTGACCTCGCCGGCGAGGTGGAACAGCAGGTCGGGGCGTACCGACCGGAACAGCCGCGCGGTGTCGGCGGCGTCGTCGAGCCGGGCCTGGTGCCAGATCTCCCCGTGGCGGGCCCGCTGGGGCCGCCGGCTGACCGCGTGCACCTGCGCGCCGAGCACGCGCAGACGCGCGGCCAGGTGCGATCCGATGAACCCGGCCGCACCCGTCACCAGCACCACGGCCTCAGGCCAATACGACATCGTGGATTGACCTCCGTGGAAGATGGAGCCGTCGGGCCGACGGCTCCATCTAATACACGAACTAGCCGATGCGCCAGGTGTCTCCACCCATGAGCAGCTCGCTCAGGTCGCCGGGGCCCTTCTGCGCCACGGCCTCCTCCAGCTGGTCGGCCATGAGCACGTCGTAGGCCGGGCGCTCGACCTGGCGGAAGATGCCGATCGGCACGTGCTCGAAGGCCGGCTCGTCGAGCCTGCTGAGGGCGAAGGCCACCGACGGGTCAGGGTTGTGGGCGTCGTGCACGAGGATCTGCTCCTCGCTCACGCCCTCCCTGGCGACGACCTCGATGCCGCCGTTCGCGGCGCGCACGACGGCCTTGGACGCGCTCACGATCGGCTGGCCGTGCTCCAGGCGCAGCGTGATGTCGTCGCGGACCGCCGGGTCCTTGAGCTGCTCGAAGGCGTTGTCGTTGAAGATGTTGCAGTTCTGGTAGATCTCCACCAGCGACGTGCCGCGGTGGGCCGTGGCCTCGCGCAGCACCGACTGCAGGTGCTTGCGGTCGGAGTCGATCGTGCGGGCCACGAACGACGCCTCGGCGCCGATGGCCAGCGAGATCGGGTTGAACGGCTTGTCCAGCGAGCCCATCGGCGTCGACTTGGTGATCTTGCCGACCTCGGAGGTGGGCGAGTACTGGCCCTTGGTCAGACCGTAGATCCTGTTGTTGAACAGCAGGATGTTCAGGTTGACGTTGCGACGCAGCGCGTGGATCAGGTGGTTGCCGCCGATCGACAGCGCGTCGCCGTCACCGGTGATCACCCACACCGACAGGTCGGGCCGCGAGGCGGCCAGGCCGGTCGCGATCGCGGGCGCGCGGCCGTGGATCGAGTGGAAGCCGTAGGTGTTGAGGTAGTACGGGAAGCGCGAGGAGCAGCCGATGCCGGAGACGAACACGATGTTCTCGCGCCGCAGCCCCAGCTCGGGCAGGAAGCTCTGCACGGCCGCCAGGATCGCGTAGTCGCCGCAACCCGGGCACCAGCGCACCTCCTGGTCGGACTTGAAGTCCTTCAGCCCCTGCTTGACGTCGGTCTTGGGAACCAGGCTCAGGCCCTTCCCGTTCACCAGCTCAGTCACTGTCGATCACGTCCTGAATGACTCCGGCCAGCTCCTCGGCCTTGAACGGGAGCCCGCGCACGCGGTTGTAGCTGATCACGTCGACGAGGTAGCGGGCTCGCAGCAGCAGCGCGAGCTGGCCGAGGTTGATCTCGGGCAGCAGCACCTTGTCGTAGCTCTTGAGCACCTCGCCGGTGTTGGCCGGCAGCGGGTTGAGGTGGCGCAGGTGCGCCTGGGCGACCTTGCCGCCCTGGCGCCTGATGCGCCGCACGGCCGCCGCGATCGGCCCGTACGTCGAGCCCCAGCCGATGACCAGGACCTTGGCGTCGCCGTCGGGGTCGTCGACCGCGAGGTCGGGCACGTCGATCCCGGCGATCTTGGCGGCCCGGGTGCGGACCATCAGGTCGTGGTTGTCCGGGTCGTAGGAGATGTTGCCGGTGCCGTCGGCCTTCTCGATGCCGCCGATGCGGTGTTCGAGGCCGGGGGTGCCGGGGATGGCCCAGGGGCGGGCCAGCGTCTCGGTGTCACGCTTGAACGGCAGGAACTCGCCACCCTCACCGTTGGGTTCGGTCGTGAATTCCTGCGAAATGTCGGGCAAGTCGGAAACTTCGGGCAGGCGCCACGGCTCCGAGCCGTTGGCCAGGTAGCCGTCCGAGAGCAACATGACCGGCGTGCGGTACTTGACCGCGATGCGGGCCGCCTCGACGGCCGCGTCGAAGCAGTCGCTCGGCGAGAGCGGCGCGACGATCGGCACCGGCGACTCGCCGTTGCGGCCGAACATGGCCATCAGCAGGTCGGTCTGCTCGGTCTTGGTCGGCATGCCCGTGCTGGGACCGGCGCGCTGGACGTCAACGATGATCAACGGCAGCTCGGTGGTGACCGCGAGGCCGACCGTCTCCGCCTTCAACGCCACGCCGGGGCCGGAGGTGGTGGTCACGCCCAGCGCCCCGCCGAACGCGGCGCCCAGCGCCGCGCCGACGCCCGCGATCTCGTCCTCCGCCTGGAAGGTGCGGATGCCGAACCGCTTGTGCTTGGACAACTCGTGCAGGATGTCGCTGGCCGGCGTGATCGGGTACGAGCCCAGGAACAACGGCAGCTTCGACTGCACGCTGGCCGCGATCAGCCCGTAGGCCAGAGCCTGGTTCCCGGAGATGTTGCGATAGACGCCGGGAGCCAGCCTGGCCGGCTTGACCTCGTAGGAGACCGAGAACGACTCGGTCGTCTCGCCGTAGTTCCAGCCCGCCTGGAAGGCCGCGATGTTCGCCTTGGCGATGTCGGGCTTCTTGGCGAACTTCTGCTGCAGGAACGAGATCGTCTGCTCGGTCGGCCGGTGGTAGAGCCACGACAGCAGGCCGAGGGCGAACATGTTCTTGGCGCGCTCGGCGTCCTTCTTCGAGATCTCGAAGCCTTCGAGCGACTTGACCGTCAGCGAGGTCAGCGGCACCGCGTGCACGCGCCACTCGCTCAGGGAGTCGTCCTCCAGCGGGTTGGCCGCGTAGCCGACCTTCTGCAGGTTGCGCTTGGAGAACTCGTCGGTGTTGGCGATGATGTCGGCGCCGCGCGGCAGGTCGCCGAGGTTGGCCTTGAGCGCCGCCGGGTTCATGGCCACGAGCACGTTGGGCGCGTCGCCGGGCGTCAGGATGTCGTGGTCGGCGAAGTGGAGCTGGAAGCTCGACACGCCGGGCAGGGTTCCTGCGGGGGCGCGGATCTCGGCGGGGAAGTTGGGCAGCGTCGACAGGTCGTTGCCGAACTCCGCCGTCCCCGCGGTGAAGCGGTCGCCGGTGAGCTGCATGCCGTCGCCGGAGTCGCCGGCGAACCTGATGATCACGCGGTCGAGTTGCTGGACCTGCTTCGTCACAGCTCAGTCCTCCTCGACGCGCCAAGGCGCGGTTGCGTTGGGCGCGTTCTCTGTTTCCATGCTAGATCCTCGGAAGGTCACGCGTTTGCCAGCCGCGAAAGCGGGTAACGCGGTCGGAAGTCAGGGTGAGGCGGGAGAACGACGACACAGCCCTGACGCGAGCCTGCAGAGGTCTACATGCAGGCGTGCGAAGAGGACGGTTCGGGTCACGAGCGCCAATGATACGTCCCCCCAACACGTGTGCTACGTCAGGGGCTGCTTACGCGACTGCTGGTTCCCCGACTCGTACAGGCGTCCGGCGCGCATCGCTGCGGAGCCGTACAACTCAGGAACGGTCACGAAGGTGTAACCCTTCCCGCTGAGTTCTTTCAGGATGCCCGGAATCGCGTCGATCGACTCGGGGTTGGTGTCGTGCATCAGGATGATCGCGCCCGGATGGGCCTTGCGCACGACGCGGTCGGTGATCTCCGACGCCGTCGCGCCGGGCTCGTCCCTGGAGTTGACGTCCCAGCCGACCAGCGACAGTCCCAGGTCGCGGGCGACGTCGCGCACGTCCTTGCTGATCGCGCCGTAGGGCGGGCGGGCCAGCGTGGGCTCCTGCGCGATCGCCGCCCGGACGGCGTCGTCGGTACGCCGGAAGGAGTCGGCGATCTTGCTGGTCGCCTGCTTCGACAGGTCCCGGTGCGACCAGGAGTGGTTGCCGACCAGGTGGCCTTCCGCGCTCATCCGGCGCAGCAGGCCCGGCTGCGCGACGGCGTTCGTCCCGACGGTGAAGAAGGTGGCCCGCGCCTTGCCGGCGGCCAGCAGGTCGAGCAGCCGCCCGGTGTGCGGCCCCGGCCCGTCGCTGAACGTCAGCGCCACGCACTTGGTCCTGGCGCAGTTCACGCTGCCGGCCCGGTTGCTGGACGCCTCGGGGCTCGCCGCCGGCGTCTTCGGCGTCGTCGTCGGCCCGGCCGGAGGGGCGCTGCGGGCGGCCTCCCGCACGCTCTCCTGCGCCCGGCGTCCCAGCTCGGACAGCAGCGGCGCGACCCGTCCCGCCGGGACGGCCACCGCGACCCGGCCGAGCGAGCACGGCCCGATCTGGCAGTCGTCGAACTCGACCACCAGGTCACCGCTCCGGTTGAAGGCCATGGAGTCGAACTCGCCGGGGTCGGCCCGCACGCCGTCCCGCTCGACCTGCGGCCCGCGTCCCTTGAGCTGCTCCTTGACCAGCGCCGCGAGCCGGTCCAGCGCCTGCGGCCCGCCCAGCAGCGCCGTGGACCCGCCCGCCTTGCCGGTACGCGGGTCGAACCAGAAGGTACGGGTGGAGTTGCCCCAGCTCGCGCCCAGGAACTCGCCGGTCCGCAGCCGTACCGCGACGGCCTCCGGGGAACGGGCGGCGAGCTGCCAGTCCACGTTCAGCTCGGGACGCGGGTAGTCGCCGTTGACGCTCTTGGCGGCCCGGAAGTCCCGCAGCTGCCGCTCGGCGTCCGCGCGCAGCGCGCGGTTCAGGCCCGGCGCGTCGGCCAGTTCGGGGTAGCTGATGTGCACGTATCTGCTGCGGTCGTCCTCGTTCGTGATGGTCGCGGTGGACAGGCCGACGACTGTCGCGGGGTCGACGAAGTCGATCGCGGTCGGCTCTGCCGGGACCAGCACGTCCCGCTCGGGTGCGGCGGCGGCCAGCCCGCAGCCACCGGCCGAGAGGGCCAGCAGAGCGATTCCAACAAAGAATCGCGTTTGATGCATGTCTGTCAGGGTATGTGGGGGATCTTACCTTTTGCCCCGTCTTGGGGTTATGGGGTCTGAGGTTTGACTGGGTTACGATCACGTCATGGAGGGCTACTTCGGGTCCTACGTGCTGGTCGCCGTGCTGTTCGCGATCGGTGTCGCCATCGTCGCCGGGGCCCTCACGGTCAACCGGCTCCTGCGGCCCACCAGGCCGACCCCCGAGAAGCTGACCACGTACGAATGCGGCGTCGACCCCGTCGGCGACGGCTGGGCGCAGTCGCAGGTCCGCTACTACGTCTTCACCTACCTCTACGTCGTCTTCGCCGTCGACGCCGTCTTCCTCTTCCCCTGGGCCACGATCTTCGACGCGCCCGGCTACGGGGTGACGACACTGGTGGAGATGTTCGTGTTCCTCGGCTTCATCGCCCTCGGCATCCTGTACGCCTGGCGCAAACGCGTCCTCAGCTGGACGTAGATCACTCTTGACGTTCTCGTGCCGCCTCGGCAGATTTGTCTGCCGTGTCGAGCAGCGGCAAGGGATGGGCGGCGCGCCGGCAGGCGGCCGTCGTCCACGGCCTCCACCGTGACGTGATGCGAGCCGCCCGCGAGGATGACGCCGCTCGGGCGGGCGGATCAGCCGGGGCCGCGCGGGCGGCCGGTTACGCGCTCGCCGCGCTGGTCCATCTGCTGCCGATCGCCTTCCTCGCCCTCGGCGGCTACCTGGTGACCAGGTTCACCATCCTCAGCGTGCCGTTCGGGGTGATCGCGCTCGACGTCGCCTGGTTGCTGCGTCCCCGCGTCATGCGCGTCCCGGGAGGAGCCGAGACCCTCACCCGGAAGAACGCCCCGCGCCTGTACGAGCTGATCGACCGGATCGGCGACGAGGTCGGCGCGCCGCGCACCGACCTCGTCGTGCTCAGCGGCACCGCGAACGCCGCGTTCACCACGTACGGCTGGCGCAGACGCCGCCTGGTGGAGATCGGTTACCCCCTCTGGATGCTGCTGAATCCGGCGGAACGCGTGTCGGTGATCGCCCACGAGATGGCCCACTCGCGCAACGGCGACGCCAGGCACGGGCTCGTCGTGGGCGGCGCGTTGTACTCGCTGGACGAGCTGCGGGAGGTGACCCGGTTCTGCTGGCAGCCGGGCGACGGCCTGTCCCGGCTGGCCGCCGAATGCCTGCTCGCGGTCGTCGGGTTGCCGGTGCGAGGGCTCATCGTCGTCCTGGAGCTGCTGGTCCACCGGTCGTCGCAACGGGCCGAGTACCGGGCCGACGCCATCCAGGCCCGCGTCGGCGGGACCGAGGCGGCGCTCTCCTTGATGGATGCCCTGCGCTCCCGGGTCGTGCCCGCAGACCATTTCCTGGTGACGCAGACCCTCGCGGTGGGCCGGCAGGACCTGTGGGCGGAACTGCGGGACCACGTCTGCGGCCTTTCGGAGACGGAGATCGAACGGCTGTGCGTGGCGGCCGGGCTGGACGAACTGCGGGTGGACAGGACGCACCCGCCCACGCACCTGCGAAAGGAGCATCTGGCGGCGCTGCCGTACGCGGAGGCGCGGGTGCGGGCGGAGGCCATGGAGGAGATCGAGGAGGAGCTGGCGCTGCCGGCCGAACGCGTGGCACGCGGCCTCAAGGAAGACGCCCAGTCGGCTCTGTACTACTGAGGAAGCCGCCGGGCGCCGCGGGTGCGTCCTTTGCCTGACCTGCGATTCGCGCAAGAATGGGCGACATGGCAGCAACGGATCTCCCGATGCCCACCGTCGGACCTGTCTCCAGGCTCGCGCCCAAACCCATGCGGTTCGTGCTCAACTGGGGGCGGCGCTATTCGCTGTGGGTGTTCAACTTCGGGCTGGCCTGCTGCGCCATCGAGTTCATCGCGACCTCCATGAGCAGGCACGACTTCATCCGGTTCGGGGTCATCCCGTTCGCCAACGGCCCCCGTCAGGCCGACCTGATGATCGTCTCCGGCACGGTCACCGACAAGATGGCCCCCGCCGTGAAGCGTCTCTACGAGCAGATGCCCGACCCCAAGTACGTGATCTCGTTCGGCGCCTGCTCCAACACCGGCGGCCCCTACTGGGACTCCTACTGCGTGACCAACGGCGTCGACCAGATCATCCCCGTCGACGTCTACGTGCCCGGCTGCCCTCCCCGTCCCGAGGCGCTGCTCTACGGGATCATGAAGCTCCAGGAGAAGATCGCGGGGGAGAAGCTCAGCGACCGGTACGTCTGGTCCCGCTCCCACGGCTCCGAGGACCAGGCGTGAACGCCGCCGTCGCCGCCCGTTTCGGCGAGCGCGCCGAGATCAGCGAGTCGTACGGCGAGACCACGGTCGACGTCGCCCCCGCCGACTGGATCGAGCTGCTGACCTTCGCGCGCGACGACCTCGGCCACGCCTTCTTCGACTGGCTGACCGGCGTGGACGAGCCGCCCGACGCCTTCGTCGTCGTCGCCCACGTCTACAACCTGGACACCCGCGAGCGGCTGCTGCTGCGCACCCGGGTGCCGCGCGCCGACCCGCGCCTGCCGTCCGCCGTCGGCGTCTACCGGGGGGCGAACTGGTACGAGCGCGAGACGTACGAGATGTTCGGGGTGATCTTCGAGGAGCACCCGTACCTGGTGCCGCTGCTCCTGCCCGACGGCTTCGAGGGCCATCCGCTGCGCAAGGACTTCGTGCTGGCCGCCCGCGTGGCCAAGCCGTGGCCGGGCGCCAAGGAGCCGGGCGAGTCAGGGCACGGCGCCCCGAGCCGCCGCAAGACGCTTCCGCCCGGAGTACCGGCCGATTGGGGTCCGCCTGATGCTTGAAGTGGTGCTGAGCTTCGTCGTCATCCTCGTCGTGTTCCTGGTGCTGCCGCTGATCATCGGCCAGACCGAGCACAAGGTCATGGCCCACATGCAGTCGAGGCTCGGCCCCATGTACGCCGGCGGCTTCCACGGCTGGGCGCAGCTCATCGCCGACGGCGTGAAGTTCATGCAGAAGGAGGACGTCATCCCGGCCGCGGCCGACCGCCGCGTCTTCATGATCGCGCCGGGCGTGGCGCTGGTCCCGTACCTGGTCGTCCTGATCGTCATTCCGCTCGACCGCGGCCTGGTCGCCGTCGACCTCGATCTCGGGTTGTTCTTCGTGCTCGCCGTCATGGGCGTCGGGGTGCTCGGCGCGATCATGGCGGGTTGGGCGTCGGCCAACAAGTATTCGGTGCTCGGCGGCATGCGGGCGGCGGCCCAGCTCATGTCGTACGAGCTACCGCTGGTGCTGGCGGCCTCGTCCGTGGCGATGGCGGCGGGCACGCTGTCACTGCCCGGCATCGTCGAGGCGTGGCAGTGGTGGTGGCTGCCCTGGCAGGCGATCGGCGGCGTGGTGTTCTTCGTGGCGGGGCTGGCCGAACTGCGCCGTCCGCCGTTCGACATGCCGATCGCCGAGTCCGAGATCATCATGGGCCCGATGACCGAGTACACCGGCATGCGTTTCGCCCTGTTCATGCTCTCCGAGTACGTCGGGATCGTCGTCCTGTCCTTCCTGACCACCGTGCTCTTCCTGGGCGGCTGGCACGGGCCGTTCCTGCCCGGCTGGATCTGGACTCTGATCAAGGTCTTCGCGCTGGCGTTCGTGGTGATCTGGCTGCGCGTCACCTATCCGCGGCTGCGTGAGGACCAGCTCCAGAAGCTCGCCTGGGCCGGACTCGTGCCGCTGGCGCTCGTGCAGCTCGCGCTCACCGGAGTGGTGAAGGTCCTCATCTGAGTTTCGCGCCGGCGGAAACTTTATGCCGTCCTTATCCGTCGTACCCCGCATAGGGGGCCCCGGATGAAGGGGACAATTCGTGAACGCGCAAATCCTGCCGGTCGCGGGTGCGATGAAAGGCGCCCGCTGCCCGAAAGTCAGCCTCACCTCCGACGGCCGCACCTTGACCGTCACCGACAAAGCCAGGGGCCGTTCCACGACCCTGACGCCCGCGTCGCTCTACCGTTACGACTATTCGACAGACGGTTCCGGTAAGAGGTCACGGTTCCTGAAAGGGGTCGCCGCCCTCGACCCCGACGGACTCGTCCTGCTGGACCTCCCCGGCGACTGGCACCCACCCCACCTGCGGGACTTCGCCGCCAAGGCCGGCATCCCGCTCCGGGACGGCCGGGACGACAGCTCCGAGCGGGCACGCCGGATCCTCGCCGCCCGCGCCCCCGGCTGGGAACGCATCCGCGGAATCCCGGCGCCGCGGACGGCTCGATGGAACCTGGCGCTGGGGGTGTGCGCGGGAATCGCCGGGCTGGCGTTGATGGTGTATCTGGGGGCCACCGGAATGTGGGTCGCCTGGCGCGGCTTCTCGACCTTCGGACGTTTCCTGATGGAACTGATCGAGGCCAAATGGCTGATGGTGGCTTTCAGTCCCGCGTTGCTCGTCGTACGGCCGGTGCTGGGCGGGGTGCATCGGTGGCAGGAGAGGCGTGGCCGGGTCGTGGGGCCGCCTGGAGGGCCGTATCTGCGGATGAAGTCGTCCCGGAGGTTGTCGGTGTACCGCCGTTCGGGGGTCATCACCGAACTTCCGGTCGAACCGGGCAGCAGCCTCCTCCGGTACCGTCACGACGACCTGTGCGGCGTCTTCGTCCTCGACCCCGCGGGGAACCCCCTGCTCCACCTGCCCGGCCGCTGGCCCCCGGCCCCTCTCCACCGCTTCACCGAACGCCATGGGTTGGGCCTGGCGATGCACCAGGTCAGCCGTGACGAATACCTGACCCTCACCACCCACTCCCGACGAGCCTTCCCCTGACCCCCTCCTCACCGGGCCGTCCTGCACGAACCCCCTCGCCCAGATCGTGAGGGGCGCCCTACTCCACCTCCCGTCACTTCCGTCCCTGTCCCTGCGGTAGGGGGTGACCCGCTTTCGTCGTACGGCGCTTCGTGATGGGGTGACTCCTCCCAACTGGTTGGAAAGGCCCGCTCGCGAGAGGTCACCGGTGGGCGGTCAGTTGGTCGGTGGTGGTCATCCGTCCGCTGTTGTTCGGCGACGACCACTGGTCTTCGGTGGTGCGGCGCCGATCATCGTTCATGGTCGCTCGGTGGCGATTTCTGATGGGTGATTGGTCGGCTTCCCATTGGCCGGTTGTTTTTCGGCTGACTGCCACCGGTCTTCGGTGGCACAGCGGCGATCACCGACCCGCGCTCGTACGGCAGCCGCCGCTGGCCTTCGGAGGGGACGGCGGCGATCACCGGTTCGCAGTCGTTCAGTCGCGCACCGGTGGGCGGTTAGTTGTTCTGTCCCGTGAGGTTGGGCACACCGCTGGCGGGTGGCAAGCCGTTCAGGGCGGTGTGTCGGCGGTGGTCATCGGTCCACTGTCGTTCGGAGGCCCGGCACCCGACCGAGGTGCCCTACCGGGGGCCACCGGCCTTCAACGGCTGGGACTCAATCACTGGTTCGCGGTCGAACGGCGGTGGCTACTGGCCTGCGGTGGTTCGAACCGATCACCGGTTCGCGGTCGTTCAGTGGCGTCACCAGTAGGCAGCCGTTCGGCCGTGGCTGCTGGTGGGCGATCGGTGAGCGGTGGGCGTCGGTTCGCGGTCGGTTGCGCGGGGGTTGCTGGCCTGTGCGGAAATGGGCGGTGGTCAGTGGACGATTGCGACCATCACGTCCGACGCCGACGGGCGTTCATGGGGGCGTTTGTTCAGGCATGCCCCCACCACACCGCGCAAGGCGGGCGGCAACGGCGACAGGTCCGGATGGAACGTGAGCACCCGGTTGAAGACGGCGGGCACGGTGTCCTCGCCGAACGCCGGACGCCCGGTGGCCGCGAACATCATCGTCACCGCCCAGCTGAACACGTCGGACGCCGGCCCCACAGGCTCCCCGGTCAGCTGCTCAGGCGACATGTACGGCGGCGTCCCCACCATCTTCCCGGACGTCATGGTCATCCGGTCGAGCGCCCGGGCGATCCCGAAGTCGATCACCCGCGGCCCGTCGTGCCCGATCAGGACGTTGCTCGGCTTGAAGTCACGATGCACCACCCCGGCCTTGTGGATGGCCGCCAGCGCTCCGGCTGTGGATAACGCGAGCCGCGTCAGGCCGTCCTCGTCGCGGGGCCCGTGGCGCCGTACGAGTTGCTCCAGCGACGGCCCCTCCACGTATTCCGAGACTATGTACGCGTGCTGCCCGTTGATGTTCACATCGAGCACCCGGGCTGTGGAGAACGTGGCGACCCGCCGGGCCGCGTCCACCTCCCGCGCGAACCGGGTGCGGGCCGTCTCGTCGACCAGGTCGTGCAGCACCTTGACCGCGACCCGCGCCCCGTTGGGCGCCATGGCCAGGTAGACGGCGCCCTGGCCGCCGCGCCCGAGCTGGTGCAGCACCCGGTAGTGCCCGATCCACTCCGGTTGCCCGCGATGTTGCTGATGGGTGGGGGCCGTGGTCCGTTGATGCAGGTCGGCGGGCCGGTGTTGCGGCGCGGGCGTCTGGGCGGGCGCGTGCATGGGCGCCTGCGTGCGCAGGGTTGCCTGCGCATGCACCGGCGGACGGTGTCGCGCCCGAGCCATCGCCGGCACCAGGACGGCCGAATGGGCGATCCCGCCGATCCAGGCGACCACGAACCCGAACGAGATCAGCGTGGACATCGGCTCGGGGATGTTGTCGAAGTCGTCGTACAGCATGATGGCGATGACGAACGAGCCGATCAGGACCAGGTAGACGCAGGCCCCGATGGCCTGCCAGGTGCTCCGCAGCCAGAATGCCGCGAACCCGATCGTGAACGGGGTCGCCAGCCCGCACGAGATCAGGGCCAGGCTGGCCCACCCGATGGCGGCCGCCCACGCCCCGCTGCTGGGACGGACCGGATGGCTGTACGGCATGGCCGAGAGACTATCGCCATGCAGTCGTTCATATCGGACAGTCACCCAGCCTGTGGATAACTTCCACCGAACCTGTGGATGGCTGTGGAAAAACTGGGGACAACGGTCTTGGCTCATTCACCTCCGCCGCCAAGTACGTCATGATGTTGAACCATGGCGCGGATACCGGGAGTCGGACTGGCGAAAGGGCTGTCCATCACTCTTCGCCACATGCTGCGCAAATCCGTCACCCAGCAGTATCCCGAGGTCAAGCCGGCTCTTCCGCCGCGCAGTCGAGGCGTTATCGCCCTCGTTGAGGAAAATTGCACCTCTTGCATGCTCTGTGCCCGGGAGTGCCCCGACTGGTGCATCTACATCGACTCCCACAAGGAGACGATCCCGGCACCGGAGGGCGGGCGTCCCCGTCAGCGCAACGTGCTCGACCGGTTCGCCATCGACTTCGCGCTGTGCATGTACTGCGGCATCTGCATCGAGGTCTGTCCCTTCGACGCGCTCTTCTGGTCTCCGGAGTTCGAGTACGCCGAGGGTGACATCCGGAACCTTCTTCACGAGAAGGACAAGCTGGCGTCCTGGACCCAGACCGTCCCGCCGCCGCCCGCCCACGATCCCGGCGCCGAACCGCCCAAGGAGCTCACGGCGGCCCCTCGCCGTCCCGCGGCCCGTACCGGAACCACCCGCCCCGGAGCAGCACCAGAGGCGCCCGGCCCCGCCGGAGCCGCCCGCCGCGCCCCGCGAGAGCGGGAAGGCGCCGCGGGCGAAGCAGCGTCAACGGCCCCCCAGGGAACGGGCACAGCGCGCCCGGGTGCCGGCCCGCAGGGCGAGCGCGCCCGCAGGGGAGCGACGGGCGTCCCGGGCGAGGGCGTGACCGAGCCGAGCGCCGCCGAGCCGGGAGCCGTGTCCCCGGAAAGCGGAGAGTCGGGAGCCGTGCCCCCGGAAAGCGGAGAGTCGGGAGCCGTGCCCCCGGGGAGCGGAGAGCCGGGGGCGGCTGCCTCCGGTGCGAAGGCGGGCGCCGACGCCGAGACCGGCGCCACATCCCCGCCCGGCCCCGACTCCGCCGTAGGCGCAATCTCCGACGCCGGCTCCGCCGTGAGCGCAACCCCTGGCACCGAAGCAGCGCGCCGTCCCGGAGGCGGGGAAGCCGCCCCTGCCCCCGAGGAGGCCGCAGCAGGTGACGCCGGACGGGCCGGCGCAACTCCGCCTTCCGGGCGCACCAACGCGGGCCCGTCGGCCGGAGGCGTCGAAGCGCGCCCTGGCGCCGACCAGGAAGAGCAGGCAGGTGAGAAGGCCGGCGCCGCGGAAGCTCCCGAAGCCGCCCCCGGCGAAGGCCCTGCCGCGGCTGCGCCCCCTGCGGGCCGCCGCGAGCGTACGCGCAGGCCCATGTCCAACGTACGGGGCATCCGCCCTCCAGGCGCTCTCCCGCCCAGCCCGCAAGCGGCTGAACCGTCCGCCGACGCACAGAACGAAGAGCCGGAAGACACTCGCCCGTCCGACACAACGACCCCGAAACCGTCAACAGCGGCAAGCCCGTCAGACGTGACGGAAGGCGACGTTCCCCCCGCGGCGGAGGGTGACGCGCCGCGCGTCCATGACGACGACGCCGCAGCTCCGGCGGGCGAGGAGCCGAACCGGCCGCCCGACCAGAGCGGCCCGGCCTCGGACGAGCACCCGCCGCGAACGCCTTCATCCACAGGCGAGCCGCCCTCGAACGGGTTTTCCACAGGCGCGGGTGAACCGTCTCCGGAACCCGGCCCGGACGAGCAGACTTCTTCCGCGAGCCCCCGCAGGCGCCGGATGGCGGACCCGAGGTCCATCCGGCCGCCGGGGCGGCTCGGCCCTGACGACACAGAGGAGTCCGAGGAGGAGTCGTGACCGAGGCGGTGCCCTCCTACCTGTCACCCACCGGGCAAGAGATCGTCTTCTTGCTGCTGGGAGCGGTAGCGGTTGGATCGGCGCTGCTCGTCGTCACGACCCGGCAACTCGTCCACGCCGCCCTGTGGCTCGTGGTCTCCTTCGGCGCGCTCGCGGGCGGCTACCTGGTGCTGACCGCCGAGTTCGTGGCCTGGGTCCAGGTGCTCATCTACGTGGGCGCGGTGGTGGTCCTGATGCTGTTCGGCATCATGCTCACCCGTGCCCCGATCGGCCGTTCCGCCGACCTCGACAGCGGCAACCGGCCGGTGGCCGCCCTGGTGGCGGTGGCGACCGCCGCGGTCCTGGTCACGGTCGTGATCGACGGTTTCCGCACGGCGTACACCCCGCTCACACCGGGCCAGGGGGCGGCGAAGGAACTGGGCGCCAGCGTCTTCGCCACCTGGGTGCTGCCGTTCGAGGCGCTGTCCGTGCTGCTGCTCGCCGCATTGATCGGAGCCATCGTGCTGTCCCGTACGGACATTCCCGGCTCGCCGCCCGATCAGACCGGGGGGCACTAGTGCACATCGTCTACCCGGCGGTCGTCTCCGCGCTGCTGTTCTCCGTGGGCGTCTACGGCGTGCTCGCCAGGCGTAACACGATCCTCGTGCTCATGTCGGTCGAGCTGATGCTCAACGCCGTCAACCTCAACCTGGTGGCTTTCGACGTGTGGCTGCGCGACCGGCTGCACAGCGGCCAGGTGCTCACCCTCTTCGTCATCGTCATCGCCGCCGCCGAGGTCGGCCTCGGCCTGGCGATCGTCCTGGCCCTCTACCGCAACCGCCGCACCGTCGACCTCGACCACCTCCGCGACCTGTCCGAGCCCGCCGACGAACGCCCTGACCTGGTCCCGACCGCCGCCCCCGCCGGCGCCACCCCGCCCTCTCTCAACGACATCCATCCGGGCGCGCCGGCCGGCCCGGGTCAGCTCCTCTCGGACGACCACCGCGCCCGGCGAGGGGGCGAGCTGTGACGACGTTCCCGCTGCTGGCCGTGCTGCTGCCCGCCCTTGCCGCCGCCACCGGACTGCTGCTCTCCCGCTGGCCGCACGCCCGCCCCGCTGCCCAGGGACAACCACCGGGCGGAGCGCGCCTCGCGGCGGCCGAGAAGACCGCCGGCGAACGCGCCAACACCCGAGCCGCCTGGATCGCCGTCATCCCGACCGCGGCGTCGGCCGTCCTGGCTCTCTGGCTGGCCTGGGGGCCGGGCTTCACGTTCCTCGAAGGCGGCGCCCCCTCGGCGCCCGTGGGCCGCACGTACGGCTCGATCGTCACCGGCGGCGTCCCGATCTCGCTGACCCTGCTGGCCGACGACCTGTCGGCCGTCCTCGGCGTCCTGGTGACGCTGGTGGCGCTGGCCGTGCAGGTCTACTCGGTCGGCTACCTCGAAGACGATCCCCGCTACCCCTCCTACAGCGCGTTCATCAGCCTGTTCACCAGTGCCATGCTCCTGGTGGTCTACGCGGGCGACCTCCTGATCCTCTACGTGGGCTGGGAGATCATGGGCCTGTGCTCCTACCTCCTCATCGGTCACTGGTGGGAAGACCGGGGCAATTCGCGCGCGGCGGTCAAGGCGTTCCTCGTCACCCGGCTCGGCGACGTCGGCTTCCTGTTCGGCATCTTCGTCCTCGGCACGGCGGCGGGCAGCTTCCGCGTCGCCGACGTGCTGGCGAAGGTGCCCGACATGTCCGCGGCCACCCTGACGACGGCCACCATGCTGCTGCTGTGCGGCGTCGCCGGCAAGAGCGCCCAGGTGCCGCTGCACACCTGGCTCCCGGACGCCATGGCCGGCCCCACCCCGATCAGCGCGCTGATCCACGCCGCCACCATGGTCGCCGCCGGCATCTTCATCGTGGCCAGGCTCTTTCCCGCCTTCCTCGCCGCCCGTCCCACGCTCGACGTCCTGGCCGTCATCGCGGCGATCGGCATGCTGGGCGCCGCACTGGCCGCGTTCGCCCAGGACGACCTGAAACGCGTGCTCGCCTACTCCACGGTCAGCCAGCTCGCCTACATGGCCGGCGGCCTGGCCGCGGGCTCCGACCGGGCGGCGATCTTCCACCTGGTGACCCACGGGGCGTTCAAGGCGCTGCTGTTCCTGTGCGCGGGAGTGGTGATCCACCACGTCGGCTCCAACCTCATGACCCAGATGGGCGGGTTGCGCCGCGAGCTGCCGGTCACGTTCGTGACGATGACGGTGGGGTTCGCCGCTCTGATGGGCCTCCCACCGGCCAGCGGCTTCTTCAGCAAGGACGGCGTCCTGGCGGCCATGGACGCCGCGCTGGCCGGCGGCGGCCTGACGGACGCCGCCGCCCTGCTCCTGTATGGCTGCGCCCTCGCGACCGTCGCCGTCACCGGCGCGTATGCCACCAGAGCCTGGCTCCGCACGTTCTTCGGGCCGCCGCGCGTGGTGGCGCTCCCCGAGCCCGAGCCCGGCACGGCCCACGTCGTCGACGTCACCGAGGCCCCCAAGACCATGCTCGTGCCCGTCGTGCTCCTCGCGGTTCCCGCCCTGCTGCTGGGCTTCGCGGGGCAGCCGCACATCGAGCCGGCGGTGGCCGCGATCAGCGTCGTGCTCGCCCTGCTCGGCGCGGGCGTCGTCTACGCCGTCTGGCGCGGCGATCCCGTCACCGACCCGGCCCGCCTGCTGGGCCCTCTGCGGGTGCCCTGCGAGCGCGCCTTCTACGTCGACGACGTCTACGCGGCGCTGTTCGTCCGCCCGATCACGGCCCTGGCCCGGCTGGTCGTCAGGACGGACGACGTGGTCGTGGACGGCGCCGTCCGCGGGTCGGGCCGCACCGCCCGCGGCCTGTCCGGATGGCTGCGCCTGGCCCAGAACGGCAACGTGCAGCTCTATGTCAGCGGCGTTCTCGCCGGCGTGATCCTGATCGCGGTGGGGGCGGTGATGCTCACATGACGGGCTGGCTGTCGGTCGCACTGCTCGCCGTGCCCCTGCTCGGCGCGCTCGTGCTCCTCCTCGCCCCCGGCGCGCTCCGCCCGGTCCTGCGCACGTACGGCTTGATCCTTTCGGGCGTCACGCTGGCACTGGCCCTGGTCATGGCGGCCACGTTCGACCACGGGCGGCCGACGAGCCTGCAGTTCGCGGTCGACCAGCCGTGGATCCCCGGCCTGGGGCTCCGCCTCCATCTGGGCGTCGACGGCATCTCCCTGCCGCTGATCGTGCTCACCGCGCTGCTGACGTTCCTCTGCTTCGGTTACCTGTTCTGGGGCCGGCCCCGCACGCCGAGCCGGTTCCTGGGGAACAGGCCGAGGGCGCTGGTGTTCACGCTGCTGGTGCTCGAAGTCGGCATGATCGGCACGTTCCTCGCCCTCGACCTGCTGCTCTTCTTCATCTTCTTCGAGATCGTGCTGATCCCGATGTACTTCCTGATCGGCATCTGGGGCGGCGCCGGGCGCCGGGCGGCGTCGGTCAAGTTCATCCTGTACACGCTGCTCGGCTCGGTCGTGATGCTCCTCGGCCTGCTGCTCGTCTGGGCGCGGACCGGCACGCTCGACATGGCGGAGCTGGCCGCCGCCCACGGCGCAGGGATGTCCAGGTCCGTGCAGATCCTGGCGTTCGTGGCGATCGGCGTGGGCCTGGCGGTCAAGACGCCGATGTGGCCGCTGCACACCTGGTTGCCCGACGCCCACACCGAGGCCCCGACCGTCGGCTCGGTGCTGCTGGCGGGAGTGCTGCTGAAGATGGGCACGTACGGTTTCGCCAGGATCGCCATCCCCGTCCTCCCCGAGGGGGCGACCGCGGTGGCGCCATGGCTGGGGGCGTTCGCCGTGGTCGGCATCGTCTACGGCGCCCTGGCCTGCCTGGCCCAGCGTGACCTCAAGCGCATGATCGCCTACTCCTCCGTGGGCCACATGGGCTTCGTCCTGCTCGGCTTCGCCACCCTGACCCCGGTCGGCGTCAACGGCGCCCTGTTCGCGAACGTCGCCCACGGCCTGATCACCGGCCTGCTGTTCTTCCTCGCCGGTGGGATCAAAGACCGTTATCACACGGCCGACATTCCGAGCCTCGGCGGCGGCCTGCTGGCCACGATGCCGCGGCTGGGATCGGTACTCACGTTCGCCGCGATCGCCTCGCTCGGGCTGCCCGGCCTGGCCGGGTTCTGGGGGGAGATGCTGGCGCTGCTGGGGTCGTTCCAGCCGGCGAGCGGCCTGCCGCGTGCGCTCTTCCGCACGTACATGGTGATCGGCGGCCTGGGGGCGGTCCTGACGGCCGCGTACTTCGTGCTCATGCTGTCCCGCGTCACCCACGGCCGTCCGTCGGGAGCCGCGCGGCAACAGGAGACCCCGGACGAACGTCCTGTTGCGCCTCTCGGCTCGGAGGAGTCGCTCGCGGGGCAGCCGGCGACCGCGACACTCGAAGCCGGGAACGCCACGCAGCGCATCGACGACCTCCGGTCCTACGAAGTGGCGGCGTGGACCCCGCTGGTGGTCCTGATCGTGCTCTTCGGGCTCTGGCCCGGTCTCCTGCTCTCACTCACCACGCCGGCGGCGCAGACCCTGCTGGGAGCCCTGCCATGACTCAGCAGATCGACTACTTCGTCATCGCGCCGCCGCTGGCGTTGGCGGTGGTGGCCGGGCTCGTGCTGCTGCTCGACGTGTTCCTGCCTGCCACGACGCGCACTCGCACCGCGCTCGGGCTGGTGACCCTGGCGGGGGTCGTCGCGGCCCTCGGGTTCGTGATCGCGCACGCCGCCGGCGGCACGTCCCGGGCGACGTTCTGTTTGCCGCCGGATCTCGCGACCGGGGGAGCGGGCACGCTCTGCTCGTTCGTCGCCGACCGGTTCACGACGGCCTTCGCGGGGCTGGTGCTCGTCGCGGCCCTGGTGGTCGTGCTGATGTCGATGACGGAGCTGGCCGGGGGCGGCATCCCGGCCGGTGAGTGGTACTTCCTGCTGCTGTGCACCCTCGTCGGCGCGGTGACCCTGCCTGCCTCCCGCGACCTGATCATGCTCGTGGTGGCGCTCGAACTGGTCTCGCTGCCGGTGTTCGCCCTCACCGCGCTCAGACGCTACGACGGCCGCGCCTCCGAGGCCGCGGTCAAGCTCTTCGTCGTGTCGGTCGTGTCCACGGCCGTCATGCTGTTCGGCGTCTCCCTCCTGTACGGCGTCTCCGGGGCGGTCCACCTCTCCCGCGTGGCGGCCGTTCTGGGCGGCCGGATCCCGGCACCGGGGGCGGCGGGCACGCACTCCGCGGCCCTGGAGACGGCCCACGGGTTGCCCGCGGTCGTCACGGTGGGCGTCGTCCTCGTGGCGGCCGGGTTCGCGTTCAAGATCGCAGCCGTGCCGTTCCACTCCTGGGCGGCGGACGTCTACCAGGGCGCGCCCGTCCCGGTGGCGGCCCTGCTCTCGGTCATCTCCAAGGCGGCCGGGTTCGCGGGGCTCATCCTGGTCCTGGTCGCCGGGCTGGCCGGCCAGTCGTCCACCTGGGGGCCGGTGATCGCGGTCATCTCGGCGCTGACCATGACCGTGGGCAACCTGCTCGCCATGCGTCAGCGGTCGGCCGTCCGCATGCTGGCCTGGTCCTCGGTCGCGCAGTCCGGCTACATCCTGGCCCCGCTGGCGATCGCCGCCACGGCGGCCCCGGCCCCGGCCCCGTCCCAGGCCGCGACCGGCACATCCGTCGCCTACCTGGTCATCTACGCGGCCATGAACCTCGGGGCCTTCGCCGTCGTCATGCTCGTCTCCAGGGCCGCACCGCGCAACGAGCTCGACGACTACCGCGGCCTGGTCCTCCGCAGCCCGGCGGCCGGCATCGCGCTGGCCTTCTGCCTGGTCTGCCTGGCGGGGCTCCCCCCGGGGCTGGCCGGTCTCTTCGCCAAGGTCTTCGTGTTCCGGACGATCGTCGAAGGCGGCCTCGGCTGGCTCGCGCTGGTCATGGCCGTCAACACCGTGATCGGCCTCTACTACTACGCCGCCTGGGCGGCCCGTCTCTTCGCCCCTCCCGGGGAGACGCGCCTGCGTGGCTCGTCGCCGTCGGCGTGGCTCGCCGTCGGCCTGGCCCTGGCCGTGGCGATTCTCTTCTCGGTCGCTCCGCAGCTCGTGCTGGACATGACGTCCTTATCGGCCACGAGCTGACCGTAGGCCGGTCATGACACCCGGCTGTCCCTACGCGGGCAGCCGGGCCGCAACCCGCCCCGCCCCCGGCGAACAGGGGGTAAGTCGCGCTCCGCCCGCAGCTGAGCACGCCGGGGAACGATAGACCGGGTCGTCGTCGTTGGACGAGGTGAAACCGGGACCACGAAGGGGGGAGACCTTGCGCCACAACGGTCTGCGTACCGCCATCCTCCTGGGAGGTCTGTCCGCGTTCATCATCGTGATGGGCGCGTGGCTGGGGGGTGGCACCGGCCTGCAGATCGCGCTCGTGCTGGCCCTGCTGAGCAACGGCGTCGCCTATTTCTTCTCCGACCGCATCGCGCTGTCGGCCATGCGGGCCAGGCCGGTCAGCGAGGTCGAGCACCCCACGCTCTATCGCATCGTCCGCGAGCTCTCCACCGAGGCGCGCCAGCCGATGCCGCGGCTGTACATCTCCCCGACGGTCCAGCCCAACGCCTTCGCGACCGGCCGCAGCCCGCGGAAGGCCGCCGTGTGCGTCACGTACGGCCTGACCCAGCTGCTCGACGAGTCCGAGCTGCGCGGCGTGATCGGGCACGAGCTGTCCCACGTGTACAACCGGGACATCCTCGTCTCCTCCGTGGCCGGTGCGTTGGCCACGATGATCACGTGGCTCAGCTACGTCGCGGTCTTCTTCGGCGGTTCCGACGACGACGAGGGGCCCGGGTTCGTGGGCGCCCTGCTGATGATGATCCTCGGGCCCGTGGCAGCAGGGATGGTCCAGATGGCGATCTCCCGCACCAGAGAGTTCCAGGCCGACGAGTCGGGCGCGCGGCTCACGGGCGACCCGCTGGCCCTGGCCTCGGCCCTTCGCAAGATCGAGATGGGTGCGCGCAGGCTGCCGCTTCCCGAGAACAGCCGTCTCACGTCGGCGTCCCACATGATGATCGCGAACCCGTTCAGCGGATCCGGCCTCGGCCGCCTCTTCTCGACGCATCCGCCCACGTCGGAGCGGGTGGCGAGACTGGAGCGCATGGCCGGCTACCGCCGCTGACCCTCCCGGCCGGGACGCAGTGCGGGGGACGCGTCCGTGCCGAATGCGTCAGAGCCTCCGAAATCGACCGAGAGCCCCGAACGGGGCTCACCCGTCATCCTGCTCTTCGGCGGTCCTGCCGTGGCGATCAGGGCCTTCCGGCGACGTCGGTGCTATCCGGGCTCTCCGGCCGCAGCGATCCTTCTCAGGATGGCCGGCAGGTCCTCCGGGAAGAAGGTCTCCTCGGTGTTCTCGAGTTCCTCCGCGCTCCACCACCGATGCCCGGTCGTCGTCTCCTTCTCGATCTGCTCCATGTGCTCGAACGACACGGCGGTGTCGTGCACCCGGATCGCGAAGAAGGTCTGGTCCTGCGTGATCGCATAATCGGACCAGCAGAACTCGATCGTGCTCGTCCCGTACGGCCCGTTGAACTCCGCCACCTC
Organism: Nonomuraea sp. NPDC001636; assembly: GCF_040298265.1. Lineage (NCBI taxonomy): Bacteria > Bacillati > Actinomycetota > Actinomycetes > Streptosporangiales > Streptosporangiaceae > Nonomuraea > Nonomuraea sp. NPDC001636. The sequence goes on along the minus strand of NZ_JBEOZT010000039.1, from coordinate 7,592 downwards.
CCGCCGGATCCCGACCTCCTCGTACAGCTCCCGCGCGGCGGCCTGCCGAAGCTCCTCCCCGGCCTCGGCCGCGCCCCCGATGGTGAACCAGAACGGCTTGTCCGGCAGTTGCGGATCAAAGCCGTGCAGCAGCAGCACCCGGTCTTTCGCATCAAGGGGCAGGACGCGTGCCGTGAAGCGGCGCAGGGGGATCTTCGTCACGGTTGTCGAGCCTACGATGCCGGATTCGCCCGTTCCAAGGTGAACGCAGGCCCGAGGCACAAGAAGGCGCGTACGCCGCCATGTGCCCCGGATGCCGACCTGTTAGCGGTAGTTCACGAATTGCAGAGCGATGTCGAGGTCCTTGCCCTTGAGCAGAGAAATGACGTCCTGCAGATCGTCCTTCTTCTTCGAACTGACCCGCAGCTCCTCGCCCTGGATCTGCGCCTTGATGCCCTTGGGGCCCTCGTCGCGGATCAGCTTGGAGATCTTCTTGGCGTTCTCCTGGTCGATGCCCTCCTTGAGGGTGACCAGCATGCGGTATTCCTTGCCCGACAGCCGGGGCTCGCCCGCGTCGAGGATCTTCAGCGACAGCCCGCGCTTGACCACCTTGTCCTTGAACGCGTCGAGTGCGGCATTAGCGCGCTCCTCGCTGTTCGCCTTGATCTCGATGTTGTCACCGGTCCAGCTGATGCTCGCCCCGGTGCCCTTGAAGTCGAAGCGGTGTCCGATCTCCTTGGCCGTCTGGTTCAGCGCGTTGTCGACCTCCTGGCGGTCGATCTTGCTGACGATATCGAAAGATGAATCGGCCAAAACACCCATCCTCTCGGCTGTGGAAGCGTTATTCGGGATCCCGCCTCTCCGCCGTACGCGAAACCGCTCCGTCGTACGCCGAATGCGCGGACCCAGCGAACGAGCCTAGCCAGCATCGGCGCGCCGTGCAGTCCACGTGGGCGCGAGGCGGCTTGATGCCGGGCCCTTGGCGACGGATCATGCCTGTGGGCCCACATTTCGCAGTTTCCGATCGTATTGGTAGGGATCATGCGAGTCATCGGAGCCGGCTTCGGCCGTACCGGAACCTTGTCCACCAAGACCGCGCTGGAACGTCTGGGCTTCGGCCCATGTCACCACATGACGGAGGTGCTCCAGAATCCCGTCCACATCCGACGCTGGCTGGACCTCGCCGAAGGCCGTCCGGTCACCTGGGAAACCCTCATGTCGGGGTACGACTCCTGCGTCGACTGGCCGGCCGCCGCCTACTGGCGCGAACTCGCCCACCACTACACCGACGCCAAGGTCATTCTCACCGTCCGCGACCCGGAACGCTGGCTGGCCAGCATGAACGCCACCATCTTCAAACAGTCGGCCCGCGCCCGCACCTGGTCGGGCCGGACGATGGCCACGCTCTCCCGCCTCCTCGACACGGACTTCGCGGCATTCATCCGGATGACCCGGCTGGTCGTGAGCGAGCGCGTCTTCGGCGGCGGCACCCCCGACACCGAACTCGCCCTCAAGATCTTCACCGAACACGTGGAGGAGGTCAAAGCCACCATCCCCCAGGACCGCCTGCTGGTGTTCGAAGTCGCCCAGGGCTGGCAGCCACTTTGCGACTTCCTCGACGTACCCGTCCCGGACGAACCCTTCCCCAGAACCAACGACGCGGCAGGCTTCGACCAGCACGCACGCGGTATGGGACGCCTGCTGTTCCAGCGCAGCCAGTGACCACGATCCGGCTGGGGACAAACTGGTGTCACGTACACCTCGGAAGTCCGCTATTCTTCTGTCTGTCGCCGCGAGAGCGGATGGCACGGCAGGTTGCCCGAGTGGCCAAAGGGAGCGGTCTGTAAAACCGTCGGCTCAGCCTACGCAAGTTCGAACCTTGCACCTGCCACATCAGCGGGAAGAGGCCCGTCACCAGCGGAAGCACAGTGACGGGCCTCTCGCGTTGTGTCCGGCCGTTCACGGCTGACACCGGCGCTCTACGGTTGATCGTTCCCTATACGTTCCCTAGCGATCATGGCTGGTGGGCCGCGGCCTTGGATGTGCCTGCGGGTGTCGCCTCGCTCAGCGTGAGGTCTGTGGCGGCGCGGGGCAGCGGCGTACTCACTCTTCGTCCCAACGAGTTCAGCGCCGGGCGAGGGGCGCGTGGCGATTCTTTTCCAGGTCTGTGTGCCCTGGTAAGGGGCGTGGAGCTGGGCTTCGGCGGCGGACAGCCTGAGCGAGGCGGTCACGATGAACTGGCAGTACCAGACGACATCCTCCGGCGTCGAAGCGTAGTTGCTCGGTACCCGGCACTCCCGCCGGTCGCGGCGGCTCAGGGGCATGCTGCTCGGCGAGGTCCCGCTTGCGCTTGTGCCGGCCGTGGCCAGGCACGGAGGTGGTGGTCCTGGGTACCGTGAGGATGTTCGGCGGCGTGGTCGGGGGGTACGCTCGCGCTGGCCAGCGCGACGGTTCTGGCCGTGATCGTATAGCTCGGTGGGCGGCGTGGTCCTGGTGGTGGTGACCATCGCCGCCCTACAGCTGTTCTCAGTTGACGTCGTTGACGCAGGTCCCAGAAGGGGCTGCGGAGATTGCCTTCTGGTCATCCCCGAAGGGAAGGGGAGTGACGGGCTGCGGGTCACGGTCTCGAAAGTGATCGCCCAACCAACCGACGACCACTACCGACGACTTGCTCGCGCAGGCGTTGCGATTCTCTGTCCGGTCGTGCCAAGCACGGCCTATGCCCACTGGGGGACCTGAATGGACGCTTCAGTCAACCTTAGAGGACCTCTTAGAGTCTGCTAACGAAAGATTTGGTCGCTGAGGCTGGACTCAGAGAGGCCCTGGTCGAGGGCGTCTTGAGTGATGCGCCTGCGGACAGGAGCGGGCTCCTGGTAGCTGAGGTGTTGTCTACGCATCTCGGCGGCCAGGAGCCCGTGGTTGTCTGTTTGCCCGCTCACGTCCGTGGGCGCCAGTGATTGTGCTTCACCGGGGTGCAATCGTTAGCTGGCGTATAGCGCAGCGATCCGAGCATCCAGAGCGTTGCCGTCACTCGTTCAATCACAACCGCTGAGATGACGGATCTTCTCGGCAGGTTCGTCCCGGTCGCCCGGTTCAGGCGCTAATCCCGGCAGGACGCGTCCACGGGATGCGGCTCGTCGCTCGGGCCGGGGCCGACCAGCAAGAGCGCCTTGCCCTCAGCGCTCATGACGCCGTCGTGGACGTACCAGTCGTCGGGTGCGGTGGGCTTGGCTTGCTGTCCCGAGGAGGTGAACTGCGACTCCACGCCGCGCCCCCGCAGCAGCGTGCGGATTTCCGCGACGTTCTTGTTGACATAGTCCACGCAATACAGCGGCTCACCGGACATGCCGATACCGGGAGGCATGGCGTACTTCTCACCGGGCCGAGCCTGCCGGCCGATGATGACCTCGGCCTTCCCGCCGAAGCCCACCGGGACCTTCAGCCCGGTCGGGCATCCGCCGAATCGGTGGCACGGGCCGGGGGCGTTGATTGCCGTGATGGGGCCCTTGGCCGCCACGGGCTCGCCAGATCTCAGCGGGTCGAGGTCGGTCAGCACGAACAGGCTGCCGGCCAGGCTCTTGGACGTCGGCGTAACGCTGAGCGTGATGTCGAGACCACGGGCCTTCAGCTCGGATTGGTACTGACTCGGATCGGCCATCAGGTCCTTGACAGTGATGACGTAGTCGTCGTCCACGCGTTTGATGTCCAGCGCCGCGGCGGCCGGAACCTGGTTGACGGCGAAGGTCGCCACAGCGGTCGCCGCGGTCAGGACTGGTACAGCCAGCCACCGGCGCCGGTGGTGCAGCAGGCTTCGCCGACGCGGTACGTTCCGGGGTGCGGCGACGGGGGTCGAGGTGATCTCTTGCAGCAGTTCGCCGGCCAGCGCGGTGTTGCCCGGTCCCGGGTCGGGCGCGATGCCAGCCACCAGGCGGTCGATGTCGTTCTTCATATCGCCTCTTTCGTCATAGCGATCGCACGCATGCCGTAGCGGGCGATGTCGAGCCCAGCCGCCTTCAGGTCCTTGGCCAGCCGCTTGCGGGCGCGGTGCAGCCGCAACCGGGCCGCCCCGCGTGAGCAGCCCAGCACCGTGGCGATCTCGTGGGAGCCCAGCCCCTCCCAGCCGGCCAGGGCGAGCACCTCGCGATCGTCCGGGCTCAGGCGCATGAAGGCCTCTCGTACGCCGTCGAAGTCATTGTCCGCGCCGACCGACTGCGCCCACTGCTCAAGCTGCTGGCCGAGGCGTTCGACCAGCTCGCTGCGGCGCGAATCGGCCCGGCGGCCGTTGGCCAGCACGCGACGGGCCACGCCGTAGAGCCACAGACGGGCCCTGTGTCCCTCGGGAACGTCGTCCAGCCGGCGCCAGGCGGTGGCGAACGTCTCTGCAAGGGCGTCGGCGGCGTCGTCGTGGGAGTCGGTACGCCGCCGGAGGTAGGCGAGGATATCGGCATAGTTCGCCGTGTAGATCTCCTCGAAACGCTGCTTGTGATCAGGGGGGCCCACGCTGTTCTCTCTCGTTCGGAAGCCTGACATTCCGTACGTGTCTCGACCTCCAAGGGTGTTACACCCCAATTGCGAGGCGTGCCACACCGACCACCAGTGTCATGGCCGCAAGCCGTCATATCCGTCGGATCTGACCGATGCCGAGTGGGTGGTGCTGGAGGATGAGGCGCGGGGCGTGATGGCCGAACTGGTCGCGGTCAGGGGCCGGCCAATGGTGCATGACCTGCGGGCGGTGCTGGATGCGATCAACTACGTGACCAGGTACGGGATAGAGTGGCGGGCCCTGCCGGTCGACTTCCCCCCACACGAGGCTGTGTACGCCTTCTTCCTGCGCTGGTCCCGGCGTGGTCTGCCTGAACGGCTCGCGGGGCGGTTACGTGGCCGTCTACGGGTCATGGCCGGACACGGCGAGTTGCCGACGGCCGGGTGCATCGACTCCCAGACCGTCAAGGCGGCCGAGACCGTCGGGACTACGATCTGCGGGTATGACGCAGGCAAGAAGCTGAAGGGGCAAAGCGGCATATCGCGGTCGACACGCTCGGGCTGCTGCTGTGCGTGATCGTCACCGCCGCGTCGGTTCAAGACCGTGACGGCGCGCACCCGTTGCTGGCCCGGCTGCGGGAGAAGTTCTCCACCATAGCGCTGGTGTGGGCGGACGGCGGCTATGCCGGACGCCTGCTCACCTGGGCACGCGACGTGCTCCAGCTGACCGTCACGATCGTCAAGCGCTCTGATGACCTGTGCGGTTTCGTCGTATTGCCGCGCAGGTGGGTGGCAGAACGAACCTTCGCCTGGCTGACTCGCTACCGCCGGCTGGTGCGGATCTACGAACGAAAACCCGAGCACCACGAAGCCATGATCTGGTGGGCCACCGTGCATCAGATGACCCGCCGCCCGCGAACTGGCAGGCCAACCGCCTCATGGCCGTTGGGGCGGCCCGCCACCGCCTCCCGACCTGTCCAGTCCCGACCGGCGCGGCAAGGTGCTGGAACTCCTGGCCGCCCAGCCGTGGCGAGCCTGGAGAGGGGCCGAGCTGGCCGCTATCCTCGGGATCGAGAACGTCAACAGCTTCCGCGTCCAGCTGTCCCAGTGGTCCCACCAGGGTTACATCAACAAGCTCGGACCAGCCGTTTATGGCCCCATGCCCACGAGCACTTAAGCCATTGCCAGCAGGCTCTAAGAGTTCGGTGGATGAAAGTGATCTCTACACCGTCAAGGGCAGCCTGCTTGTGGCGTCCCGGCGCGCGTCGGCGATCACTGGCCGCCCTGAGGCTCTCCGACCGGTCGCGGCCAGCGACGCAATGCGTCGATAGGACGCACGAGGGGCCAAATCTGTACGCGGGCTATCAAAGTGGCTTGTCCTCGGGTTCGATATGACGTTCGAGATAGTCAATCATGTTTCGAAGCACATCAATGTCGTCATTCACCATACCTAAAGCCAGATTACATGACATGCAGAGAAGTCCACGTACACGCCCAGTGGTGTGACAGTGGTCAACATTGAGGGTTCCCATGCGAGTCTCTGTTTCGCCAAGGTCGTAGTCCTCGAACTCAAGATTGCACGCGCCGCATCTATTCCCCTGTTGGGAGAGCATGCACTTCACATCGTCCAAGGTAAGGTTGTAGTAGCGTCGGAGGTTGCTCTTAACTGACGATACGGAAGTACATTTACGGCACGATCGGCCTTCCGGAGTATCATAAAAACCAACCTCTGAATATACGTGGCCGTTTCGGCACCGATCGGCATTCTTCCACTGCACTCGTCGCTGTATGGTGGTTGGATCGATGCCTCGAGAACGCATCTTCGACTCCCAGCTGCACTGGCGGCAGAGCCAAGTCCCAGTACGGGGAGCAATATAGAGGTTATCGTCAGTCCATTCATGTCCATTTGCGCAGTGTGTATTTGTGGCGCGTCTTCTTGGCATGGGAGTCACCTTGGGGTCTTGGGGTAGTGGAACTTTGCCGCGCTGAACGTAATTTCTTTGAGCGTCAGCAGTGCATCGACGGCATTTACGTCGACCATCCGGAGTGGTGTAGGTGTTTTCGTCGTTAAATGGATGGCCGTTAACGCACGTTGTCTTGCGCGCGTTCTTGGCGGCGTTAGTATTGCGCGCAGTGGTTACTGTTGCTGCTTTTAGGTGCTCACTGGAAACGCAGAGTATATTCCCGCAAATATCCTCAATGATTACGCCGATCGCCAAAGTGGCGCCCTCTTGTTCCATAAGCCATCGTCGAACATACACGAGAGGCTCCAGTTGGGATGCATATCTTGCGCCGTCGTAATATCTAGGATAACCGTCCTTGTCGGTCCGTCCTGTCCATGTGCGGCAGCCAGACAACTCATCCAGCTCACTTAGCTCAACGATCACTTCATGGCTAAGTGCAGGCTTGGGCGATTTGCGGTCAAATATACCATTATTCCGAAAGCGACGGTAACATGCCTGGCAGCGTGTTTTCTTCAGTCGCGATGCGATGTTGGAACAGCCGTCTGTCATGCACAAGCTCGACATGGGAGCATTCAACTATATTGCGGTCGTTCTTGGAAATTCGGCCTAGCAGGAGGACAGCTTGTGGACGGACGTCTGCCTGTCCCTGTGGAGCAGAGGGCGGTACGTGGTGGCTGAGCCCCTGACGATCGAGGACTTCGGTGCCCGCGATGAGGGCTGAGGCGATCACCGGCACGGCCCTCCTCTGTCGGGCCTTGCCCACAGGGAGATCGTGACTGAGGTGACAGCAGTGTCCTCCGCATCGACACGCCCGGCCACCAACCTCGGGCGGTCAGAAGGCGGTGAGTGTTCCAGCTGCCAGGCCCAAGGAACCGGGTTCCTACTTGGATCGATTGCATACGAGCCAGTTCACCACTCTGAGGGTCACTCGGAAGTGAGCAGTCCTCATTAATAGTGATCAGGCAGATCTCGTTGTCGTCGCGTGCTGGCGGGCGCGTCTCGAATGAGCGAGGTTCATCGGCCTCCGACGGCGGTCGCCGTCCCACATGCTGTATATGACCATCGCAGCAAACACTGAGCCGTTTTCATCCCCGTGCGGTGAGTTGCTGATCACAGCATCATCGCGAGGTTGACGTTCGCCTGATGACATGGCGAAACCCCTGGTAG